>JAPPEF010000382.1 GCA_028875335.1 Gemmatimonadota bacterium | reverse complement strand
TGGCGATATGGCTGACGAGATCAGCGGCGTAGCGGCCGAGGCTGGTGGGCACATCTCGCAACGAGCGGGCGTCGATACAGATCCTCATGGGGGGAGGCTGGCGCAGTAGTTGGGGATGTGCCCTAGTGCCGCCCGCGGCCAGACCCGGAAGTCGGCATAGGCGGCCGCAGCGTACCCCTGGGTCGCATTGGCATCGGTGAGCAACGCTATGCCAAAGGTTTTTTTTGGTAGGTCGGACGACAAGATGCGCTCGTGATCTTTTTCCAGATCGACCCACTCTTGAAGCCATTGCCCCAACTTCTCCGGCCCGCTTTGGAGCACGACAAACCAAGGGCGGGCAATGCCTTTGCGGCGAGAAACAGTGCCTGGGGCCAAGGTCGTGCTCCACACGTATTTGATCTGTCGCGGAATGCCGAAGAGGTTGATCGAAAAAATGGCGTGTACCCCAGCGGCGCTGTCGTTGGTCTCGGTATAGCGCTCGTCGCCCCCCGGCGGTAGGGCGTCGGCGCGCCAGCACCAAGTCATAATTGGGTATTGCCGGGGATCCCAAGGGAATATCTTCGTGAGGACGACCGAGTGGCCGGTGTCCTGCGCGGCTAGGTAGCGGCGGCCGTTGGCCTCGCGGACGGCGTAGAGCTTGGGTTTGTCGTCGTCCTTGTCGCGCCAGCGCCAGCCACGGGGCAGGCTATCTAGGGGCGTGGAGGCAAAGTCTTCAATGACGATGTAAGGGGGGGCTTCGTGCTGGCCTCCATCCGGCGGTGCATCTTGGGCAGAGGCAGTGTAGAGAGAGAGGACGCAGCAGCCCGCTAGGCAAGCGAGTATGTGTCGACGCATTGCTCTATCTCTTGTGTCGGGGTCAGCGCGGGTTTTCTTGTTCCTGAAGCATGGTTAAGGCCGTTGCGGGACGGCGCTGGAGCGCGGTGCGGCTCATGTAGCTGAGGCAGGTCCAGCCAATGAAGATCCAGAACACGCGGCGCATGCGGCGCGTAAGACCCAAGGACAGGCCGAGGGACGGGTCCAACCCCAAGCTAGAGAACAGGAACACGAGGCTGCCTTCCATGACTCCAATATTGGAGGGCATGAAGAAGAACAATCCATTGATGACCGCGCCCAAGGCGTTGAGCAAAAAACAAAACCAAAAACCAACGCCCGCGTCCAGTGCCCAGAGGATGGCATAAGTCTCACAGGTGCCCATAAACCAGCCAATGCTCTGAAAGAACAGGGCGCGGAGGAAGCGGGTGCGGTGGGTGCGGTAAAAGGTGCCGATATTGGTGTCGATGCGCGCCGCGTGCCCCATATTGCGCTCGATCATGTCGGTGCGCAGGCCGGCCGAGCGGAGCAGCTTGAGCAGGGACGTGAACATGTGCTCTTGGCGCTTGTAGAAGACCCAGAAGGCTGCCAAGCTGACGATGAGCAGGCACGCGAACAAGATCCGGTATTCCAAGGGGATGAGCTCGGACACGTCGTGGTAATAAAACAACAGCCCTAGGCCGAGGACGGTAAAGGAGAGGCCAACCGCAATTTGCGCGGTTTTGTCAACGACCACCGAGGCCATGCCGCGCGGGCCGGGCGTCCGGTGGGTGAGCAAATAGGCCTTGACTGGCTCGCCGCCGAGATTGGCCAGCGGCGTGAGTTGATTGACCGCCTCGCCGGCTAGCTTGGCCGCAAAAAGGGTGGGTAGCCTCGGTTTGAAAGCGTCGGGCGGGAAGGCGAAGTTCCAGGCGATGGTATTGGAAAGATGCCAGACGCACGAGGGTAGCAACAGCAGGGGGAATACCCACTTGATCGCGTCTAAGTGGTGGAGAACCTCATCGACCCCGAGCTGACCGACGAGATAGCCCAGCAGCAGGAAGCCAAAGGCGACCATGGAAATTTGTAGGGCTTTCACGCGGCTTCCTCTGGGTTGACGGCCGGTGCCGGAAGCGAGGCGATCCGTCGCTCGGCAGCGCGCTGGTTGCCCATCAGCCGATAGTGGGTAGTCAAAACGCCCAACGCCGCTGAGTGAATCAAGATGACTAGGAGCCAATAAACGACCGGCAATAGATTGGCCACCAAGCCGATGGCGATGAACAACGAGAGGAAATCCCGCTTGGTAATAAAGCCGGCGCGCTCTAGGAACCGATAGCTCCAGTCTTTTTCGCCATCGGGCACCTTGTTACCCAAGTCGCCGAGGTAGTATTGTAAACTACCGGTACCGGTTTTCAGGGCGTAGCTGTAGAGCAGGACTAGGGTCAAGACCATCGAAGCGATGGCAGAGATACCGGCGTAGATGGGTAGGTAGTTGTCGGGATAGAGGTGCCACATACCAGCCATAAGCGCAGCGTAGCCACAGAGATAGGCGAGGTTGTCGGTAACCGTGTCGAACCAAGCGCCGAATTTGGTTTCGGCCAGCTTGACGCGGGCGATTTCACCGTCGCAGCCATCGAGGATGGAGGCGAGCTGCCAGAGGACACCGGCGCATACGAGCCGCAGATAGTCGTCGGGCTGCGTCGCCAGATAGGCGGCGAACAGGCCCGGGCATAGGACCATGAAAAAGGTCACCATGTTGGGCGAGATGCCAGTATCGACGATGAGTTTGCTGATGGGCACTGAGATACGCACGTTGAGCAGGCGCGCTACCGTGCCGCTGGTGGCCTTGCTCACTTGGTCGAAGAGCATGTTCTTAGCGGCGCGCGCGCTGCGCTTGTCAATCACGCGTTGCCACAGGTGCAGCGCGATGTCTTCGCGGCGGTGCGGACGCGCTGCGAGCGAACTCCAGAGGTCGCCGGTTAGTGCATCTGAGGGCAACGCGCTTGGCGCGCAGAGGAACGCGCCGCTGCTGACGCGACCACTGTCGCTAGTTTGCGCGACGAGGTCGTCCCGTTGCAAGCCCGCGTCGATGAGAGCTTGTAGCGAGGAGTGGTGGTGGACGCAATCGCCCCTGAGCAGCAGGAAGGACGCGTTGGGTAGGCGAGCGGCCTCCGGAGTAGTTTGCTCTACTTGGATGTCGAGGTCGGGGACCAGAGATTTGTCGCTGGGGGCGTGGCCGGGGGGGAGCACGACCAAGACGCGCTTGATGCCTGCGCTGGCCATGGTGCGGATTCCACGCTGGAGGAGAGTGCGACCAGCGACCTGCACATGGGTTGCAGCGCTAGCGGGAAAAACCAAAATTCCTTGCTCAATTGCGCGCTTTGGCATGCGTTTGCCGTTCAATTTGGGGATGTGGACGCAAGAAGTTCTTTATAGAGAAACACTTAGTATAAGGAATTTTGCACAGTTTGTCGGCCCTTAATTTTATGTGGCCATTGTGTTACAATTGATAAAAAGGGATGTCATGGCGGTTAAGACTTTCACATGGCTGCTGCTTGTCTGCTGGGCGACGGCCAGCGGTGCCCAGCGGCAAAGTTGGCAGATCGGCGGTGCGGGCTTAGCTTGGAGCGAGGGTGATTCTGCTGTGGTGCTCATTGATTTCGACTCGGCACCCGGCGCGATCCAACCTGTCTATATCGATCCCGACCAGAGTTTATTCTCGCTTTTTACCGGCTGGGAACCGCTCAAAGAGCCGCGCGAGTTGACTTATGTCGAAGGCGAGACGCCGAGGGCTTGGAAGGGTTCGCAGGGCAACGTGACGACGGCTCACAATGGCACCTATATGGTCGATGGCGACAGCATGTCTTTCAACCCGCCGGTCTCGTCCAATCCCGAGTCGGTTTGGTACACCATCGATTTGGCCGTACCGGTGTCGGCGCACCGCTTTGGTTTTTTCACCCCGCCGCGAGGCTTTCGCTCCGATGGTATCCCCTTTGCCCAAGATGCCGTGCCGGCCTACGAGGTGTCTATCGCGGCGGAAGGCGATCCGAGTTGGCTCGAAGGGGCCCAACCCTATAAACGCATTGGTCCATTAATTGCCAATGTAGCCGAAAATTTTGTCGCCCGAGTGCAGATCGAATTTCCCAGACAATACGTGCGCTTTATGCGCTACAAGCGGAAGACCTCGCTGTTGGATTCGGGGAGGGGGGGCAACACTAGCGTAGGTTCGGGGACCGCTTTCAAGGGGTCCATCGGCGACTTTGAACTCTTTGGCGAGGGAGTTCCGCGCAAGGCGGTTTATCGCTCGCGGATTTTCGAATTGGCAGAGCCGGTCAACTTCGGCCGCTTGTTTTGGGCGGCAACGCCGCTGCGCGCCGTCAATGGCGAACTGGTGGAGGCTCCCGATGCCGAGGTGGGGGTGGAGGTGGAGGTGCGCACGGGGCGCGACGGGGATCCGAACATCTATCACGAGTACACGGACCGCGGCGGCGAGGAAGTGGTGACGCGCGCGCGCTACGATTTGGTGCTGCAGCCGCGCTGGCGCGCTGGCCGCCTGCGCGATCCCCGGCCGGGAATGCGCGCCTCTATTCAGTACGATAGCGACAATTGGTCTTTTTGGTCGTTGCCTTTTTCCGAACCAGGGCAGGCGATTGACCTCAAGGGGGGGACTCATTTCCAAGTGAGGATTACGCTCAAAAGCGAGAACTTTACTGCGCTCATGCGGCTCGACTCGTTGTGGATTGAGACCGCGCCGTTGCTGGCTAGCCGGGTCGTAGGCGAGGTAGCGCTAGCCGACGACATGCAGCCGGTGGGGGGCTTGACCCAAGTGCCGTTGGGGGCAGCGGCGGAACTGATCTACGATATTCGCGGTGAATTTGCCGGTGAGGGGGCAGGTTTTGACGCACTGAAGATTCGCACCGGGACGCGGGCTGCGTTTACCCGACTCGAGATGGGGGAGCCGCCGGTAGCCGTCGAGCCGGTTGCAGTCATCGAGGGCGACGAGGAACTAGCGGTCGTGTTGCCGGAGCAGATCGAGCCGGGGCACGCGGAGAGGGTGCGGGTCGTCTTTGTCGCCGATGTGTTCTCGCTGGCTTGGACGTTTTCAGGCGAGGTCTATAATGCCGGCGTCGATGCGCTGCCCCAGCCCGTCGAACCGGGCGATGCCAGCGTTGAACTGGGGACCAATAGTCTGCGAGTCTTGGGGACGGCCGGACAAAGCGATGGGCCGGTGGTGGGGTTGGATTTTTCCACTAGGGTGCTGACGCCCAATGGCGACGGAGTCCACGACGAGGTTGAGATTGGCTATGCGCTGGTGGGATTGCCCGAAGATGTTCCTGTGGTGTTCAAGGTGTATTCGCTCAGCGGAAGGCAGGTGGCCAAGCGGTCGTTGGGTGTGCAGCGCTTTGGTGCGCAGCGAGTGCGCTGGGATGGACGCGATGGAGACGGAATTTTATTGTCGCCAGGTATCTACTTGGTTGAAGTAGCGCCTGAAGCCGAGCGGGCGGGAAGCCGTCGGTTGCGCCCATTAACACTGATCTACTGAGGGCATGGCGATGCGCTCGTTTTACGTGCTACTGTTGGGAATCGGCGCGGTATGGGCCGATGAGCTCCGCTTCGACAGTGCGGCGGCGTGGCGGACTTGGCAGATGCCCAACGACTTGGTGCAGATCGATGCCAGCGGCAGGCTGCGGCTGACGAAATTCCGCAAGGAGATCAACGCCGTGGCCAACGCCGGAGACTTTCGCCATCCAACGCAGGAGCGCGGCGAGGTGACCGGCGGGATCTGGGAGGCCAAGAGCAATCCGCAGACGGCAGACTTGATTATCGATGGCGATCTGGAAACCTTCTGGCAACCCGACCCCGACGATGCGCTCGATCAGTGGTCAGTGCAGATAGATTTGGGGCGTCCGGTGCTGGCGCGCCAGATTCGCTTGGTCTTTCCCGACGGCGAGGGGATGCGGCCCTTGCGGCAATTCAGCGTCTTTGTCGCCTCGGGCGCGCGAATCCAAGCACTCAACGATGTATTCAAGTTTGAAGCGGTCTATCGCACTTCTAGGCCCAACACCGAGACTGAGTTAGTGATTCCCCTAGAGTATCTAAGGACCGACAGCACCTATGTACTCGACGAGGGGCTGAAGCTCGATTTAGAGCGCGAGAAGCGCTTTCAAGTGATCCAGTATATCATTATCGAAATCGACGAGCACAGCCCGGGCGTGGCGCTGGCCGAGGTCGAGGTTTTGGCGGTGGGGGACAATGTGAGCTTGGGCACGGCGGGTCGCGGGGGCAGTTTTCTCGAAGGGGGTCGGACTACGGGCGCGGCCCTGATGTTCGACGGCGATATGGATAGCTTCGCGCTGTTGACCAGTGCCGAGGGAGGTTGGGTGGAAGCCGGCGTGTGGTGGCGAGTGGATCTGGGGGCGGTGTTCTTCCTCGACGAGCTTTTCATTTACTTCAGCCAACTGGGCGAGGGGTTGCGCAGCCAAGTCCAAGGGGGCAATCCCTCGGCGGCGGGCGGGTTGTTTCTGGTGTCCGACGGTCGCCCAGCCGCGGGATCGGGGTTGCCGGTGCCCGAGCGAGTTGACTACGAGGTCTTAGTCGACGATCGCTGTCGGCCGCAGTGTCTCGGCCGGCTTTTTCACCAGCGCTATCTATTCGCTCCGCGCAAGGTCCGCTACCTGCTGTGGCACGAAATTGACGGGACGCCGCAGGGGTTTGGTTGGGGCTTGGAGGCGATGCTTTTTTCCGCGGGTCATCCGGCCCAAGTGAACATGCGCTCGGACTTTATCGATTTGGCGTCGCAGGCGGGCAACGGCAGGCCCCAAGTGATTGAGCGGCTTACATGGGAGGCAGACCTACCGCCGCAGACCAAAATTCAATTGCGTTCGCGCTCGGGTAATGCACTACGGGAATTGTACACTTTCTTCGACCGCAAAGGCGATATCGTCACCGAGGAGAAGTGGAACAGCTTGCCCAAGGTGTTAAAAGGCGAAATCGACACAACCTTGGTCGTCGGCGAAGATTGGGACGCTTGGAGCAATGTGTACCAGGCTTCGGGCGAGTCCTTCCAATCGGCGAGCCCGCGTCGCTTCGTGCAATTGGAGATGATTCTGGCAACCGACGATCCGCAGGTGGCTCCGGCCGTGAATGCACTGGCGATAGAATTTACCGATGCACTGGTACAGGAGGCACGGGGGCAAATCTGGCCACGAGAAGCTCAGCTCAACGAGAATACGCGCTTTACCTATACACTGTGGCCGAGCACCGACGGGCAGGACAGCGGCTTTGATCGCTTGCGCTTTCACATTCCCGGCGCGGCCACGGACAACGTGGCACTGCGGATCGGCGGAGAGGCAGTAGCGCCCGATTCGGTGAAACTGCACGGCGATTCGCTTTTGGTCTTGTTGCCGCACATTGTGGTCGCCGATTCAGTGGAAGTGGATTTTACGGCGCGACTTTGGGACAACGCAGCGCTGTTTGGGCTCGATCTGGGCATGGGCGAGCGCCCTGGGATTTGGCAGTCAGTAGTACCGAGCGAACGACGGGCCAATATCGTGTTGTTGCCCGACCTGCCCGTCCAGGCTGCACTCGTCGGCGATGTGGAGATCGCGCCTGTAGCGTTTACGCCCAACGGCGATGGGGTCAACGACGCGGTGGAGATCAGCTTTATAGTCTTCAAGGCCAAGGGCATCCAGCCGCGAGTACAGATTTTCGATGTCGCCGGTCAGTTAGTGGCTCAGCCGATGGGCACCAAGGTTGCCGGACGCTGGCACTTTCGCTGGTCGGGGCGGACTGCGGACAATGGGTTGGCGTTGCCGGGGATGTATCTCTGCCTAATTGATCCAGGCGCGGCAAGCAGCAGCGAGGCGGTTTTGCGGCCCCTTGCCGTGGCCTATTAGTTCCTCAACCCAAACAAGTAAAGGTAGATGGCATGGCAGTTAAAACCTGTTTGATGATCGGTGTCAGCGGCATGGCCGGGAGTTGGATCGGACGGATGACCGAGCGTCTCGGCGACCGGATTCAGATCGTCGGGCTAGTGGATGTCAACGAGGAAGTGCTTGGGCAACAAGGAGCGAAGCTCGGCTTGGGTGCCGATCAGCTCTTTGCCGATTACAAAGAAGCTTGCGCCAAGGTGCAGGCCGATTTCTGCGGCATTGCCACCCCGCCGCAGTTCCACAGGCCGCAGGCGATTGCCGCGCTGGAAGCGGGGATGCCGGTTATCTGTGAGAAACCGATTGCCGATACCTTAGAAGCGGCCAAGGCCATGGCGGCCAAGGCCGAGGAGACGGGGTTGCCGTGTGCGATTATCCAGAATTACCGCTACGCGCCCAACAAGCAGGAGGTGGTGCGGATTCGCGAGGAGGGGCGACTGGGGCGGTTGCAGCACATCTTCGGCCGCTACGCCTGCGACTATCGCAAATACATGTCGTGGGGTAAGGAGTGGCGGCACGATATGGATTTCAGCCTGCTGTTTGAAGGCTCGGTGCATCACTTCGATATGATGCGCTTTTTAGCGGGGGGGGATTGCGAGGTGTTGCAAGGGTTTGGGTGGAATCCGGCGTGGTCGAGTTTTAAGCACTATTCGAGCGGGTTTTACTTGTTGCGGATGGACAATGGAGTGCACACAGCGTACGAGGGGAACAGTTCGGCGGCGGGGATTACGAGTTGTTGGCACCGCGAGTACTATCGCCTGGAGTTCGAGGAAGGGACAGTGGAGATAGGGGCGGGAGACGAGGTGCGAATTTATCGGGTGGGGCAAGAGGTGGAGGTGTATGCAGCGCCGGTCATGGAGTGGGCAGGACACGATTATTTGTTCAAGGAATTTGTGGACTGGCTGGAAGGAGGCAAGGCATCGGCGACGAGGATTGAAGATAATTTGCAGAGTTTCGCACTGGTGATTGCGGCGATGGAGACGACGGAGGATGGACAGCCCAAGCGAATCGCAGATTATCTGTAAGAGGCAATTCGCTTGGGCACACTTGCAGCCGCACGGCTCCGGTCGTGCCGTTGCAACTGAACTGATTACTGGAAACGCTTGTCCTAGCTGTCGTTGTCGCCGCGCAACAGGAACACGCCCATCGCGCCCGTAAGCAGCGGCAGCGTGGCGTCGATGAGGATCCACACGAGGGAGGCCGTATCCGCTCCTATGGCCGTGAATTCAGGACTGTACAGGATAAACCAGTTCCAAAAGAACATGATGCCCACGCACAGGAAGCCGTAAAACTGGACGTTGGCGGCAACAAACTCGCGCGTCACCGAGCCGCTGTCCCCTGCCCTGTCAGCGGCTTTCTTGCGGAGGTAGCCGAATATTACGCCCAACGCGATGGCCAGCGCCATCAGCCCATCCAAGGTGGACCAAAGCGGGCTGTACGGCTGCCCTTCGCTAGAGGTGTGATAGAGCGGTTCGACTACGGTGTGGACTGCGACCGCAACCGCCATCAAGACGAGAAACAGGCCACAGATTCGCTTGAGCGTATTCATAATTCCCTCCCATGTGATGTGGTTGAATTTCCCCTCAAGTTAAGACTTATGCCTATGGCGGTTCAATAGGAAAAGAACGCGTCCGCACATCGACTTCGAGACGGGTTTCTCCGCCGCCTTGGAGGACGCCGCGCGTCGGCGACACGTCGTGGTAATCGCGTCCTACTGCGATGTGTACTTTTCCCCCTTCACCAGCGAAGCTCTGGTTGGTCGGGTCGAAGCCGACCCAGCCAAGCGCTGGCAGTCGGCATTCGACCCAAGCGTGCGTGGCGTTGCTTGGTGCCTGATCACCGGATTGATCGGTTGGATTTAGGTAGCCCGAGACATAGCGGGTGGGAATGTCCCAAGAGCGCGCAATGGCGATCATGAGGTGGGCGTAGTCCTGGCAGACGCCCCGACCGGTTTCGAGGATGTGCTCGACGGAGGATTCCGCCGTGGTGCTTCCCGGGATGTATTGCAGGCAGTCGTGGAGTGTGTGCGACAATTGCATAAGACTTTCGAGCGGGTCGTCTCTAGGCTCGATGCGGTGCCGGGCGACGAACTCGGAGAGTGCGGGCGAGGGGCGCACCAGCGCGCTCGGGTGCGTGAAGTCCCAATTGGCGCACGATTCTCTACGGGAACGGATATCCTCCCAGGCACCGGCGTGCAAGCGCGCTGGGAGCGGAGGGGCGGACGCAACCTCGACCGTGGAGCGGGTTGTGATCTCCAAGATTTGGTGCGTTTGGTGGAGGTCGAGGAGGTGCCGCGTGTTGCCGAAGCAGTCCGTCTCGCGGTTTAGGTTGGCCGGAGGTTGTGTCTCAATCTCAAAGTCGAGGAGCTGCTGCCCTCGATCCTCGCGCGGCTCCAGACACAGGAGCATTACGCACTGCTGTACTGGGGCCGTGTAGGAATAGTGAGAGAGGTGTTCGATTTCGTAGTGGACGGCTCCGGTCATGGCGTTTGCACTGGAGAGTCCTCGATGGCGTAGTCGATATACGCAGTAGTCACGAGTGAGTGGAGCTTCCGGCAGTCGTCGCCCACCTGCGCGAGGACTGCTTCTCGGTCTTCCCGATCCGGCCACTCGTAGCGGATCAAGGTGCCGAGCCGGCCGGCGAGCCGCTCGGCTGCTTCTCCCGCGTGCGAGCCAGGGCTCACGCCGATGGCCGCTAGCTCGGTCGCCAGCGCGTCGAGCACGCGGCACAGCGAGCCGGGCAGCAGGGGATCGGTAACGAGCAGGTCTATCACCCGGTCGGGCTGGATTTCGACGCTGTAGTTGCGCTTGTAGGCGTCGAATGCCTTGCATGAACGCAACAGGCCCGTCCAGTCCGCATCTGAGGTCTCCCCCTGCGCGCGCCTAGCGGTGCACTGCGCGAGGAGCAAGGAGACTCTAAGCTGGGCGCGTTCGATGAACCGGCCGAGCCGCATGAAGTTCCAGCCCTCGTCGCGGTACATGGTCGATTCGGCCACTCCGGCGAAGGTGTCGATTTCCCGCGAGGTCTCCGCGTAAAAGCTCTCTGGGGAGACCTTCCAGATGTCCTCGATGTCGAGGTCGCGGATGCGCAGCCAAGCCAAGTTCAGGCAAGTCCACATCTCGGCGCTGATGCAGTGGCGCACTTGGCGAGCGTTCTCGCGGCCGAGGGCGAAGCAGTTCCGCACCGAATCGTGGTTGTCGCGCTCAAACGTGAGATCGCCCGCTAGGGTGTAGGAATCGGCCAAGGTGTAGTCGTCACTCTCGTCGAACGTGAGATTACCCCAAGGCGGCTGCCGCCCTAGGGTAGTGTAGATCCGGCTCCAGCCAAAATGGATCTCAGCAATTGGCCGGTCCACCAGCGCTTCCACCTGCAAGCGTAGCAGGCGACACAGATATTCCGCCCGCGCAAGGTAGCGGCCCATCCAGTACAGCCCTTGAGCACTGCGCGAGAGCATTCAGTCCTCCAGTACCCAGAGGTCCTTGCCGCCTCCACCTTGGCTGGAATTGACCACGAGGCTGCCCCGGCGCAGTGCCACGCGACAAAAGGCCCCGGGCACGATGCGGGTCTCGCGGCCGTGGAGGACAAAAGGACGCAGGTCAACGCGACGCGGCTCGGCGCGGCCCTCAATGAAGCAGGGTGCGCTTGACAGCGAGAGGACTGGCTGAGAGATGAAATCGGCTGGGTCGGCGCGAAGCTCCTCGGCGTAGGCCGCGCGCTCGGCGGGCGTTGCGTGCGGCCCGATGAGCATACCGTAGCCGCCGGATTCGCCCACGCGCTTCACCACTAAGTTTTCGAGGTTGTCGAGGGTGTACTCCAGGTCCTCTGGCCGTCGGCACAGGTAGGTCTCCACATTGGCGAGGATTGGCTCTTCACCTAGGTAGTAGCGGATCATGTCGGGGACGTACGCATAGACGCTTTTGTCGTCGGCTACGCCCGTCCCCGGTGCGTTTGCCAAAGACACGTTTCCGAGCTTAAAGGCGTGCAGTAGCCCAGGCACGCCGAGTAGGGAGTCGGGGCGGAAGACGAGGGGGTCGAGGAAATCGTCATCTACTCGGCGGTAGATCACATCGACGCGCCGGAGTCCCTTGGTGGTGCGCATGTACACGAAGCCATCGTTGACCAGCAGGTCGCGGCCTTCTACGAGCGATGCGCCAATTTCATACGCGAGGAACATGTGTTCGTAAAAGGCCGAGTTATAGACTCCGGGAGTGAGCAGGACGATGCAGGGGTCGGTGCATCCTTCGGGGGCGAGCTCGCGCAAGGTCTGGAGTAGGACCTGCCCGTAATGCTCTACCTCACGCACGCGGCAGCTTCGGTAGAGGCGGCGCAAGCTGGTTTTTACCACCTTGCGGTTGGCGATCATGTAGGACACGCCCGAGGGCACGCGCAAGTTATCCTCAAGTACCAAGAAGCCGTCGTCGCGGGTGCGCACTATATCCGTGCCACAGACGGCGACCCATGTGCCGTGGGGGACGGAGACGCCGCGCATCTCAATGCGGTACTGGGGACAGCCGCGCACTACGTCGGCCGGAATTACGCCATCGGCAATGATGCGGGCTTCGCCGTACACGTCCTCTAGGAAGCGGTTCAGGGCACCGATGCGCTGGGTTAGGCCGCTTTCTATATGCCGCCACTCGGCAGCCGAGAGGAGCCGGGGCACGCAGTCGATGGGAATGATGCGTTCATCGGCCTCGTCGTCGCCATAGACGGTGAAGGTGATGCCTTCGGTGGAGAAGGAGTGCGTTACGCGCTCTTGGATCGCGCTGAGTTCCTCGTCGGAAAGCCGGCACAGGGTGTCGTATAACTCACGGCAGTGCTCGCGGGGCGTGCCGTCGGGCAGGAACATCTCATCATAAATCGCGGCATTGAGATCGTAGGCGTCGAAGTGCATGGGACGGCTTTCCGATCGAGGGAGGGTTGCGAGGGCACGGCCGGAGGAAGGAAAGGATTCCGGCGACTCCACACTTAGGTGAAATATATACTATTTATTTTTAGAATAATAGAACCCATTTGACGAGGAGCATCTTGCGTCTATGGACGAGTGGCGCGACTCAATATATGATAGCCGCTTAGCCCGCCTTATTCCGTCGTCATCACCGGCGACTCGGCAGCTCGGGCGTAGAGATCGGCGAATTCAGCGCTGCCGTCGTCGTCGAGGAGTTCGGTGCTCGATCCCCATTCGTCAACGGGGTGATTGCCGCCCTGGAAGAAAGTCCACTTCTGTCCGGAGTTGGCAAAGTAGATGTTGATGCCGCCGGCACGGGTGACTTTGACCAGCCGTTTGGGCAGGCTGTGGTCGGCTTGATCGACGCGGTACTTTGCCAGCGCCTCTTCGTCGATCTCAATGCCCAAGCCCGGCGCTTCGGGCACCCGGGCGTGACCGCCGAGGACCTCGATCCGCTGTTTGAGCAGGCTGTGCTCGTACAGCTCGTGGCAGGTGATGGTCGGCCACTGGGCTTGGACTAGCACTGCGCTCAGGTGCAGCGAGAGCGCGGTGGTTGGTCCGGCACCGACCATTTGCAGAAAGAAGGGCATGCGCAGCGCCTCGCATGTGTGGCCTTGGCTGGTGATCGCGTTGACGCCGCCGCCCAAGATCCAGCCATCGCAGACGCCGCCTAGCTCCATGGCTTCGCGGGGGTGGATCACGCCGTAGTGGTGGGCGATGGCGGTGCTGATTTGGGTGCGCAGGAAGCGGTTGCCAGAGGCGTCGTGGCGCGGGATTGGGTCTTCGAAAATTTTGATTTTGGGGAAGGTCTGCTCCAGTTCGCGCAGCAGGGGGATGGCGTTGGAGGCGTTGTTCAAAAAGGCGTTCCAGTCGGCGTCGATGCGGAAGTGGTCGGGGGTGACGGCGCTGATTTGGCGGATGGTCTCGCGGACATCGAACCACGGCCGGGTCTTGATCTTTATGCTGGTGTAGCCGAGTTCAACCGCGGTTTGCGCTTCAATGGCGTATCGCTCCGGCGACATGTCGTGATCCCAAAACGAGATGGCGCACCAGTCGCGGCACTTGGTGCCCAAGAGCTTGTAGAGCGGTACGCCGGCCAGTTTGCCTGCGGCGTCAAAGAGGGCCATCTGCAGGCCAGCGCCCAAGGAGTCGTCCCACATGACGGCAAAGGGCGATTGGCCGAGGACGCGCTCGTGGGTTTGGACGCGGCCCCAGGTATAGTTCTGAATGGTCTCGCCCCAGCCGACGACACCAGCGTCGGTTTCGACGCGGGTGATCTCAAGCTCGGACCAGGTGTGGATGCCGGCGCGTTCCATGTCGCGGCGGACGCGCTCGACAAATGGCACTTGCAGGGTGAAGCGTTCGACGTGAGTGATAGTGGCAGTCATGGGCGGGCCTTCCTTGGTGTGGGGTGATGGGCAGTAGTGTCGAACGGGGCAGCGGCGGTGTCAAGGCCGCTTGACGGGCCAAGCGCTCCTCCCTTAATTCCCGGCCTCACCTAGTCAAAGGAAGGCCCTATGTCTGTTACTAGTTGGCGGGATCACCCGTGGGCGGGTGTGTTTCCCGCGACGCTGTGCCCCTTCCACGCCGATGAGTCGATTGACGAAGAAGGGCTGCGGGATTATATAGTCGAATTGGCCGCAGTCGATGGCGTCGATGGCTTGACCTGCAATGGCCATACCGGCGAGATCATGTCGCTGCGCCCGGCCGAGCGCAATCGGGTGACGCAGATTGTGGCCGAGACGGTCAAGGCTTCTAAGCGCGCGGTGAAGACGATCTCCGGCGTGTCGGTCGAAGGCAGCTTGGAGGGCATTGACCACGCGCTGGCGGCCAAGGAAGCCGGGGCCGATGCGATCTTGTTGATGCCGCCGCACCACTGGTTGCGCTTCGGCCGGTCGAGCGAGACCGCGGTGGGCTTTTTTGAGGATGTGGCCTCGGCCGGGATCGACATTGTGGTGCATCAGTATCCGGCGTGGACCAAGGCTGGCTATACGCTCGACGAGATGAAGGCGCTCGTGCAGATTCCCAGAGTTAAGTGCATCAAGATGGGCACCCGCGACATGAGCCGCTGGCTCTACGACTACCAAGAGTTGAAAAAGGTCAACTCGGATGTGCCGATCATCACCTGCCACGACGAGTTTTTGCTGCCCAGCTTGCTGGAGGCGGCCGATGGGGCGCTGGTCGGATTTGCTGGTTTTGTGCCCGAGCTGATCGTCGAGTTGGTGCAGCGGGCGTTGGACGGGGATTTGGCTGGGGCCAAGGAGGTGCAGAAAAAGGTCGAGCCGCTCAATCGCATCGTCTATGCTTTTGGCGAGCCGTCGTCGAGCGCGCATCAGCGCATGAAGTGCGCCCGCTGGCTGCTGGGCAAGTTCCCCTCGCCGAAGATGCGGCGGCCTCTGCGGGACTTGGCACCGGCGGAGATCGCGGGCATTCGGCAGGGGTTGGAGGCGCTTGGTTACAAGTGCGTTCGAAAATAAAAGAGAGGATCTGTCATGGAAGTTCCCAAGCTAGATAATCCGGTACAAGTCGCCCTGATCGGCACGGGCAATCGCGCCAGCACCATTTATCAGCCCTTGCTGCCGGCGCTTAAAGACTGGGTCGAGGTGGTAGCCTGTGTCGATCCGGTTCGGGAGCATTGCGACCGGGCGGCTGCCGCGCTCGGTGCGCGGGCTTATTACGATGTGCGCGAGTTGGTCAAGGACGGGATCGCCGAGGCCGCATTGGTCGTCACGCCGGTGCAGTCGCACTACGCCTACTCAGTCTATCTGTCGAGCCACGGCATCCACAACATGTGCGAGACCTCTTGGTGCAGTTTGATAGCCCAGGCGCGGGAGATGATCCGGGTGGCGCGGGAGCAGGGGGTGGTGGTGCGCGTGGCGGAAAACTTCTTCCGCTTTGCCTGCGACCGCTTCGCCCTTACGGTAAAGGACAGCGGGTTTATCGGCC
Organism: Gemmatimonadota bacterium; assembly: GCA_028875335.1. Next base: position 29,505 of record JAPPEF010000382.1, on the reverse strand, counting down.
GCATCGGCCGCATCTTCAGTTACGCCGACCACACCGGGTATCACAACAACTCGCGCTGGATACGCTTTTTTGGGCATCCCGTGTGGGCGCAGGCCATCGGGCATTCGATCGCGACGCCGTCCTTCCGCTCCATGCCGCACCGCTTTCACTCCGGCGAGCACTTCACGGCGCATTACTTCGGTTTTGCCGATGGCGAGATGGTCGCCGATCAGCTTGCCAATGGCAAAGGCTGGTTGGGGCGGCATCCGCGGCCTGGGTATACCGAATGGCAGGGCGAGCGCGGAACGCTGCTCTACCGGGCGCAGGATCCGGGGGTGGGAGCGAGCAAGGGGGGCTTTACGATCGCCAAGATGCAGCTTAGGCGCTGTTCGGACGCTGGGGTTGACCCTGAGCACGGGGTGGAGACGATTCGCTCGATTGCCGACGAGATCGTCGATGTCATCGACGAGGACGACGGCTGTAGCTGGACCCGGAGCTATGCCGACACCAGCATGGGCCGGATCGAATACGAAAATCCCTTCCGCACCAATGAGTATTCGAATCTGCGCAAGGACTACGGCGCGTCGGCGATGAGCCACATTGCCGACTTTGCGCTCGCCGTGCGGGAGGTGCAGCAGAGCGAATTCGACGACGAAGACGCGTTGATGTCACTGGCGATGAATATGGCCTGCGATTTGTCGGCGCAGAACGAGGGGCAGCGAATAGCTCTGCCACTGAGCGACGAGGCGGCCGCGGACGCTCCGGAGCACCAGAGCCTTGCCAAACAATACGGCATCGATCCGATGGACGTAGAGGGCATGATGTCGGTCAACTACGCCCAGCCCTGACCGTGGGACGGGGCACGCTTTATCCGCCCGAGTCGCGGACCTTGCGCGACGCACAGACGGGTGCTGAAGTCCGCCAGATTACGGCGCACGCGTCCATTCACCACCATCCATTCTATTATATCCCCGCGTACGACGATGCGATGCGGCATCTGGTGTTTGTCTCGCACCGCACGGGCCGCGCGGAACTTTTTCTGGAATTGCGCGATTCTGGGCAGTTGCTGCAGCTAACTGACCACGAGGGGTTAGCCGAGTTTTCGATCTCGCCGTCGCACGATGGCCGCTATGTCTATTTCACCGATGGGCAAGGGGCTTGGCGGGTGGATACTGAGACCTGCGAGGAAGAGCAGTTGGCTTCTTTTGTCTCCGAGGCCATGCGCGAAAAAGGCATGGTTGCAGCGGCGATGGGGACGACGGCGCTCAGTTACGACGACCAGTGGTGGGCGGTGCCGGTGAAGATGGGCGACGTAGCGCGCTTGATGGTGATCGCCACCTGTAATGGCGCGAGTGAGGTGATCGTGGAGCGGGATTCGATTGGCCATCCAGAATTTCATCCGAATGACAGTTCGCTGTTGCGCTATGCCGGGCCGTATTACGAGCGGATGTGGGTGGTAAATCGGGACGGTAGCGACCTTCGGCTGGCGTACGTGCGCGAAGGGAACGAGTGGATCGTCCACGAGACTTGGCACCCGCGCAAGCGGGAGCTGCTGACGACGCGCTGGCCGCACGGGGTTATCGGCGTCGATGTCGATACCGGAGCCGTGCGCCAGGTCTGTTCGTTCAACGCTTGGCATCCGATGGTCAGCCGCGACGGCGCGCGGATGGTGGCGGATACGACGTTTCCCGATAGCGGGTTGCAGGTGTTTGATCCCAACGATGGGGTCGGCGCGCCGCAACTGCTCTGCCTGTCGCGGTCGAGCAACGAGGGCAAACACTGGAATACTGACCACTGCCCGTACGACGACGGCCCGGTCGAGGTCTATGCGCCGCAGCACACGCATCCGCACCCGAATTTTTCGCCGGATGGACGCTACGTGGTCTTTGCGTCGGATCAAAGTGGATGGGCGCAGGTATACGAGTGTCGAGTTGAGATTTAACCACTAAATAGAGGAAGAATCATGCTGCCTATCGTCGATACGCATCAACACATGTGGGATTTGGCGCAGTTCGCGCTGCCGTGGCTGGAGGGCGAGGGAATGGAGCCGCTGCGGAAAAATTACTTGATGAGCGATTACTTGGCCGCAGGTGCCGGAGCTGGCATTGTCCGCACTATTTATATGGAAGTCGATGTCGCTGCCGCGCAGCACATTGCGGAAGCAGAGTTTGTCGCTGGCCTGTGCAGGGCCGACGACAATCCAATGGCCGGGGCGGTGATCGGGGGCAGTCCGGGGGAGGAGGGTTTTCGCGCTTATATCGACCGCTTTAAGGACGAGGATGCTATCAAGGGCGTGCGGCAGGTGTTACACGTACCCGACGCCGAGCCGGGCCATTGTCTGAAGGAGGGTCTCGTCCGGGATGTGCAGTACCTGGGTGAGATCGGTATGAGCTTCGATCTGTGTCTGCGGCCGAGCGAGTTAGGAGACGCGGTCGGCTTGGTGGATCAGTGCCCGGGTACGCTTTTCATCGTCGATCACTGCGGCAACGCTGACCCGCAGATTGTCAACGGCGCGGCTGAGCACGATCCGGCCAACCCGTTCAGCCATACCAAAGAGCAGTGGCAGAGCGACATGGCCGCATTGGGCGCACGGGAACACGTAGTCTGCAAAATATCCGGGATCGTCGCTCGGGCACCCGCAGGGTGGAGCGCCGACACGCTGGCACCTACGGTCAATCACTGCTTGGACAGCTTTGGGCCGGACCGGGTGGTGTTTGGGGGCGACTGGCCGGTGTGCAACTTCGGGGCGAGTTTGGGGGCATGGGTGGCCGCGCTGCGGGAGATCGTCTCCGGGCGGCCGGAGGAAGAGCAGGCTAAATTGCTCGCCGGCAATGCCGAGCGGCTCTACGGACTGGAGTAAATATGGACCCTTTTGAAAAAGTAGCGATTGGCAATACGGGCGTGGAGGTGACGCGGTTGGGATTGGGCGGCGCGCCGTTGGGTGGAATGGTCTTAGCTGATGGAATTTTTGTGGGCAGCGGCTACGACGAGGCGTTGGCCATCATCCGCCGGGCCTATGAAATGGGCGTGCGCTATTTTGACACCGCGCCGATGTACGGCGATGGGCGCAGCGAGGTGCGCTACGGGCGGGTGCTGGGCGAGTTCCTGCGCGAGTCATTTGCCATCTCGACCAAGGGATCGCGGGTGTTGCGGCCTGAAAACCTGGACGATTTGGAGCCTTATAGCGAGGACGGGATTCCGCATTACGTTTACGATTTTGATTTTAGCGCTGCGGGCTTGCAGGCCTCGCTCGATTCGAGCTTGGAACGGCTGGGATTGGCGGCGGTGGATATTTTCTTTGTCCATGACAGCGACTTCAAAGGGCAGCACACCGACGAGGACTTTATCGAGGCGCTGGAGGCCACGGTCGAATTGCGGTCGACGGGCACGGTCAAGGCCATTGGCATGGGCATGAACGAATGGGAGCGCACCGGGCGGATGGTCGAACGCTTTGATCTGGATTACATCCTGCTAGCCGGGCGCTACACGCTGCTGGATCAATCGGCGCTGCCCGAGTTTTTGCCGCTGTGCGTAGAGCGCGGAGTAAAGCTGACCATGGGTGGGCCGTACAATAGCGGCATCCTCGCCCGCGATTTGAACCAGCCGGTGTCTTTTGATTACCTGCCCGCGCCTGAGCATCTGGTGCAACAGGCCAAGGCGCTCAAGACGGTCTGCGACCGGCACGGCGTTGAGTTGCGGGCCGCGGCATTGCAATTTCCCTTTGGGCACGAGGCGGTGATTTCGGCGGTGCCCGGTGCGGCGTCGGTGGCCGAACTGGAGGACAACGCACGCGTGATGCAGGCGGAGATTCCGCCGGCTCTGTGGGCGGAATTGAAGGCTGAGGGGCTGCTGCCGGAGGGGGCACCGACGGCAAGGTGCTGAGATCGGACTTCTATTCGCCGCCCAAGCTGAGTCCGATTATCGCAGGGGTCGCTGAATAAGTGTGTAAGTGCTTTTTAAGTGTCTGTTAAAATCGTAGTTACAATTTCTTGCAGTTAGATCAATCTCCTATCACCGCAAGGTGAACCCCCCGTTGTTGCCATTCAAAAAGCAGAGCCATGCTCAGGTCCAAGAGGAGGAGTCGTTCAATTTCACTAGTTCAGTACCTGCAACAGGATGGTGAGTTGTAGGCCCATCACGCCGAACAGGATACCGAGAATCCAGCGCTGGCCGGCGCGAAGCTCGGCAACGGCCCGCTCCATGCTCGCCAAGCGGCGGTCTAACTGCTCGGCGATCCCTTCTAGCCGTCCAATGCGGCGGTCGTGGTCTTGCTGCGGAGTAATCGGTTCGTTCATGCGGTCGTCTCCTCGTCAAAATCATAACGGACGTTACACACCGACGCAACCACGCTTCGGCATCCACCGATGGGTTGTTTACGCGCCGTGGCTGCTTGTCGTCCCCTTGCTCAAGGCTCTTTTCCGTGAAATAGTGCCGGATCATGGTTTCTGATGATGAGCCGACCGCGTAACGTCAGTTATACCAGATCGTTTTAGGCCAGATAGTCTTTGACCTTTCGGGCAAGGGCTATCTGGCCTTTCTTTACGGCTGGAGGGTGGTAGCGGATCGCGTATATCACAGGGAGGCAGCTATGGCCAAACGATTGGTGTATTTCAACGGCGAGTTCGTTCCCGAGCAGGAGGCGCGGATCTCGATTTTCGACTGCGCTCTGATGTATGGGGACATGGTTTTTGAGATGACGCGGAGCTTTGGGCAACAGCCCTACCGGCTGCGCGAGCATCTGGAGCGGCTCTACGGCTCGCTCAAATACGCGCAGATCGACTGCGGACTGGACATTGACGCGATGGAAGAGGCGACCCACGAGACCATTGCCCGCAACCTGCCCGCAATCGGCGCGTTGGACTTCCAGATCATGCACGACGTCACGCGCGGTGCCCTGCCGCTGTACAATACCATCGTCAAGGAGGGCACGGCCCCCATTGTCTCCATCAACGTCTTCCCGCTGGTGCGGCACACCGGCGGGATGGCGCATCTCTACCAGGAGGGGGCGCACTTTGTCGTCCCGCCCCAGCAGTCGGTGCCCTCGCGCTACATCGATCCCAAGGCCAAAAACCGCAGCCGCATCTTCTACAAGATCGCCGAGTTGCAAGCCGCGCAGATGGAAGCTGGTGCTCAGGCGCTGCTGACTGACGAGCACGGCTTTATCACCGAGGGGACGGGCAACAATTTCTTCATGGTCCGCGACGGCCAAGTGATAACGCCCAAAGGACACAATGTCCTGCGCGGCGTGTCGCGCGGCGCGTGTATGGAGCTGGTGAGCCAACTCGGCCTTCCTCTGTGCGAAGCCGACATCGAACCCTACGACGTGCGCCAAGCCGATGAGGCGTGGTTTACCAGCACCACGATCTGCATGGTGCCCATCACGCGCTTTAACTTTCAAGCGGTGGGCGACGGCCAAGTGGGGCCGGTGTATCGCCAGTTGCTAGCCGCGTGGTCTGAGGAGGTCGGCGTGGACATCGCCGATCAGGCGCGCCAGTACGCCGAGATGATGGAGGGGTGGACTCCCTAGGAAGGATTTGATTATGACCGACCATCCCACAGACGCCGAGCGCTTCTTTTTTGACAACAACGGCTACTTGGTGCTGGAAGACTTCCTCGCGCCGGGTCGGGTTGCGGCGCTCTACGCGGCGCTGAAGCGCACCATTGAGCGGCGGCGCGACCCCCAGTTCAAGCGCGAGCACGAGCCAGCTTTTGCCGACCGGCTCGACGCGGCCAACGTGCGGGTCATGCACCTGCTGGCCGAAGACCCGCTCTTTTTGGAAATGCTTGACTACGAGCCGATGATGGCCTACGTCCACGGTCTGTTTAACGAGATGCCGCACCTGCACTCGACGGACGCCTTCTACGAAGTAGAACCCGCCGAATACCACGGACAGGGCTGGCACATCGACGGCATTCAGGATGGCTTCCGCAACCTCAAGCCGCACATCCCCCTGTTGCAGTTCAAGGTGGGTTACTACCTGAGCGATATGAGTGAACCAGACCAAGGCAACCTGACCTTAGTGCCTGGCAGCCACAAGGCGCTGCTAGAGCCGGACACAGGGAATGGTATGCCTGGAGCCGTGCAGATATGTGGCGGTCCGGGGACGGCGGTGCTCTTCCACAACGCGATGTGGCATACGGCCGGGCCCTTTACGCGCAGCGGGGGCAAGCGGGTGATGTTGTACTATGGGTACGAACATCCGTGGATGCTGGCGTGTGCCGAGCAGTGGCGCTACGACCAAGCCTTTTTGCGGAGGCTCTCGCCGGCGCAGCGGCACTTTTTCCACGGATTTGTCTTCGACCCGCCTGAATATCGCTGGGGATGAACTGGAACTCGCCCGATCTACGAGGTCGCCGCCAGTTGGGCTTGGCCCTGTTTTTGATCTCGCTGGCTATGCTGTTTGGGGCCAGCATCGCGGCTTTTGCCTACCTGCGGCTGACCAGCCCGGCGCTACAGGGGAGCGAGCGCATGGAGCTGCCGCTGGCGCTTGGCGTTTCAACGGCCGTGCTGTTGGGCGCTGGGGTGGCGATGTACAAGGCGACGCAGAACGCCAAGCGCGGGCACTTCCCGCTTCTGCGGCGGTGGTTGGCGTGGGCTTGGGTGACGAGCGCGTTGTTTATCGCCGTGCAAGTGCCGGCGCTAGTGCAGCTACTCGACCACCACCAGGCGCTGGGGGTGAGTGTCTATGGTATTGCATTTGCGCTGGTGGTGGTTCACGCACTGCACGTGGTGGGCGGCATGGTGCCGTTGTCGGCGCTGGCGTGGAAGGCGCGCGTGAATCGGCTCGACAGCGAGCATTTGTTCTCCGTGCGGGCCTGCGCTGCGTACTGGCATTTCCTCGAAGCGGTGTGGGTCGCGCTGTTGGCTGCGTTCTTTGTGTGGGGGTGAAGGGAAAGGCGATGGCAGTTTATCAACCGATGAACGACCTTCGTATATGACCTCGGCGTAACGGTCCTGCCCATTGCTGACCTGTAGCGGATCAATATTATAGAAAAAGACAATTGATGGAGGCGTTTGATGATTACTCTAGTCGAAGCCTTGAACTACCGCTGTTTGCGGTATGTGCAGAGACCTCTGAACCCATTTCATGTCTTGGTCGGCCCAAATGCGTCGGGCAAGACGACTTTTTTGGACGTCATCGGTTTTCTGAGTGATCTGGTATCCAAGGGATTGGACGTGGCCCTTTCGGAGCGTACCCCAAATCCTGAAGAACTTCTTTTTCGACTTCAGGGAGATGGACTGGAACTGGCAGTCGAGGCACGGATTCCCGACACGCTACGTGAATTAACGTCAAAACCGGAGTTGGACACGGTAAGGTACGAGGTGGCTATAGGTTTTGACGAAACACAGCGCCAGTTCGAGTTCAAGGCCGAGACCCTGTTATTGAAAAAGGCCAAGGTTTTGAGACCATCGCAGCGCTCATTATTCCCCACGTCTCCCAGCGCACCAGAGTCATTGCTAAGCAAGACCCGCCAGCGAAGCAACAGGATCGTGATCAACAAAGTAGCAGATGGGAATGACAACTTTTACAGCGAGACCTATGATCGTTCGGGTAGGGGCTGGACACCCTCAATCAAATTGGGACGGCAAAGATCGGCTCTCGGGCACCTGCTAGTGGACGAAAAATCTTTTCCCGTGGCAACATGGTTTCAAAAATACCTAACCACTGGAGTTCAGAGGTTCGTACTCAACAGCCTCGCAATCAAGTACCCCAGTCCTCCAACCAGAGTTTCGGGCTTTTTGCCGAACGGCTCAAATCTGCCCTGGGTTGTTTCGCGTCTGCGTCAAGAAGATCAGGAACGACATCGCGCCTGGATCGCACATCTGCGAACGGCCCTCCCCGATCTGGTGGACATTACAACCTTTGAGCGCCCAGAAGATAAGCATTGTTATATGATCTACGAATATGAGGAAGGACTGGAAGTGCCTTCATGGCTAGTTTCTGATGGCACACTCCGGCTTACGGCACTCACCTTGCCTGCATATCTGACCGATCTTCAAGGTATTTACTTGATAGAGGAGCCGGAGAATGGGGTACATCCAAGAGCTGTATCAACTATGTACGATTCTCTTTCCTCAATCTATGAAGCCCAGGTACTATTGGCGACCCATTCTCCGGTGGTACTAAATGCAGCGAACATGGATGATGTACTCTGCTTTGCCAAAAATGACAACGGCTCGACAGACATTGTTCTCGGCTCCGAACATCCCTTGCTGCAAAAATGGCAGGGCGAGGTTGATCTCGGTACACTGCTCGCATCGGGAGTTTTGGGATGAACCGAAAAGACCTCGTTGTTCTTGCCGCTGACAAGGACATGGAGTATGCGTTGAAAGGGCTACTGTCGAGGCCACAGGCGCTGGGTATTCGGAAAATAGAAGCAGACATTAGAGTCCACCCAGGGCATGATCCTGCGTGTGCAGGGCGCGGCGTTGAATATCTGTCCAATTTCTCGGAGTATTACCATTATGGCCTGCTTCTATTCGACCACGAAGGAAGCGGCAGAGAGCAGATCGAGCCGCAAGCGTTGCAAGAAACTCTCAACAGTGATTTCGGCCGTTCAGCATGGGGTGAACGGGCTAGGGCAATTGTTTTGTCGCCGGAACTTGAGGTATGGGTCTGGAGCAATTCGCCTCACGTTGAAGATGTGGCCGGATGGAAGAATCGACAGCCTTCGCTTCGTAGCTGGATGATTGATCAAGGCTGGCTGGAGGAAGGGGAAGTCAAGCCCGGTCGGCCCAAAGAGGCATTCCAAGCGGCCTTGCGCGAGGCGCGAATACCACGCAGTGCATCTCTATATCAGCGGATTGCGGAAAAGGTCTCCTTGCGAGGATGCGAGGATAGGGCGTTTCTAAAATTCAAAGACCTTCTGAAGGATTGGTTCCCACGAGATAGTCAGTATTGAGGGACTCATCTAAAGACTGCATTTGTGCAGAACATTACCGCGCCCCAATTCACTAGGCGCACTGTAGATAAAAGGCCGGCCGCTGAAGGATTGAAAGATATGCGGCTACTCGGATATTGAATTAGCAATCTGTTGGCTCGCTCACGGATGCCAGAAGCTCGAAGTCCGTATCTGCGGATTCGAGCGCGGCACCGTGGCGGCGGGCGCAGGCGGCAATGATCACATCGGTGGCCGGTGCGGTAACGCCTTGGGCTCGCGCTCGCCGCGCCAAATCGCAGGCCGTCTGCCAGACCTCTTCGTCGATGGGAAGCTCGGGGAGGGTTCGGGCAAAATCCCGCAGAACCTTCTGTTCCTGTTGCCCGGAGGCACCGTTCCACAGTTCGAGCTGCACCAGTGGGCACCAACAGGCCTGCCCCGTGATCAGCGCCGCTTCGACGCGAGCGCGAACCGTGGGGTCGCCGCCCGGACGAAGCATGTGTATCCAAGACGAGGTGTCGACGAGGATCAATGGCTCAGCCTTGCCGGCGCGCGGCCTGGAGCTCTTGCGGTGTGATCAGATCCGGGCAAGTGCCAGCGTATTGGATGAGTTCCGCCATGCGCATGCGGCGATTGAAATCCGCGATAGCTCCGACGATGGCCTCGCGTTTGGTCTTCGCTTTCGTGAACCTCATGGCATCCTCAAGCTCATCTTCGGGAATATCAACAGTAGTTTTCATGCTTCTAAAGTAGCCATCTATAGAAGCCTAATCAAGCATAATTATATTCTTTCTGGGAACTGGAGAAAATGAACCCCAAGCACCGCCTAGTGCTTGCCGGCAGTCATCAAATGGGCGCTTGGAACGGTATGCTGCGGCCCAGCTACTTTAGCGCTCCTAGTAGGCCACGGCCACAATCCGCCGCACGCTGCGGTCGCCGGCGTCGCCAGCGACGTGCAACTCGGCTATGTAGAGGCCGGGAGGCACGCGCTGGCCGCGTTGGTCGCGGCCATCCCACTGCCATGCGATGTGGCCGGCTTGGCCGTCCTGCTCTTGGGCAAAAAGCAGCCGGCCGGACAGATCGTAGAGCCGCAGGTGCAAGGGGCGAGCGGTGAGCACGTTGATGAGGTCGAAGGAGATGAGGAGTTGGTCGTTGATCCCGTCGCCGTTGGGCGTAACGAGCGTGGGGCTGAACGAGAGGCCGGCAAAGAGTTGGTCGGCGATGGGCAGGCGCACGACGTTGGAACTGCTCTCGACTTGCGGCGCGGCGTCGCCTGGGTCAACAAGCTGCCGCACCTGCGCCTTTTGGCTGTCTTCGAGAAAGGCATCAAAGCGGGTCGCCTGTAGATAGACGGGGGCAGTGAAGCGCAGTTCGACGAGTTGGCGGCTGCGAATGCGGCGCGGGAAGGTGGCGCGGAAGCCCTGATCGAGTACCTCGATGGTGACCTCCACGGACTCGCCATCGACAAAGGCGGCGTCAAAGCGGGGGACTGTGGTGGCTTCGATGGCGATTCGGTCGAAGCCGTCTTGGGTCGTCGAGGGGCGCAGAAAGTAGGAAAACAGGGTCTCTTGGCCAGGCTCGACCTGGAGGGGGAACACCTCGCCGATGACCTCGGAAGCCAGTGGGTCGCTGAAGTTGACGGCCAGCCAGTCGAAGCGGGGAGCCTGCGTCGGGCTATCAGATACCAAGCGCACGTCCAGTTCCATAAAGCGGCGCGGCGAGGGCGACTGAAAGGCCGCGCCCGAAGCGCTATAGATATTGCTCCAGGGACTCCAGTCTGCCCCGGCAATGCGCGTGGTGTCGATCTTGCCCTTAAAACTGGGGATCAGTTTGTCGTAGCGCCTCTGGGTTACTTTCTTGCCATTTTTATCGTGAAAAGTGTATTGCTCTACTACCTCATTGCCCGTGCGCGAGCGGATTTCGATGTGGGTGCCTAAGGGGGTCTGGGCCTGCCACTCAACTGAGTTGAGATTCTTGCCATTGCCTAAGTCGATGAGCGGCGAGCGGAGACGGACCGCGAGGGGGTAGCCATCGCCGTACACTTGGATTTCTTCGGCCGAGCCAGATGCTCGGCAGCCCCAGCTCGCGGCGGCGGCGGGCACGGTTGCGGCGCAGGTGGCGTCCCAAATTAGCCAAGCGATGCGGACGTAGCGGGCCGGCAGGGTGGGAAACTGGTGGTCGGCTAGCCCAGCCCTGTGGTTTTCGCTGTCGGGGTAGCCGACAAAGTGCCGCGTCCAGCGGCGGGTGCCGTCGGGGGCGATGGTGCCGTCCGAAGTGAGGATCTCGTAGTTTTTGTAGCTGAATGAACGCGGACCGCTGGCTCCGGCCCGGGTGCGCAGCAGGTGTTCGCCAAAGCCACCGCGGATGGCTATGCCAGTAATCAGGCGCACGAAGTCCACCGGATAGACGGCCCCTAAGTCGATGGTGATGTGGCTCCAAGTGTTGTAGGTGTTGCGCGGCTCGCGCCCGTTGCGCCAGCGATTGAAGATCGAGCCATCGACTAGGTTGAGCGCGTTGCCCAAGGTGACTTCTTCGGCGCGGACAAAGACGTCGATGACTATGTCGATAGTTCCGCCGCGCTCGATGAGGTTGAGGGTGAGATTGTCGCCGATGCTCTCGACCTCGACGGCGACGAGTTGGGCGTTGGGGACGTGTTTGAGGTTGCGGATTTGCAGGTAGCGTATGGGCGTTAGGTAGAGCGCAGCGCCTGGGGCGAATGTGACGCGGTGACGCGCGTTTTCTTTGAAGCGTTCCTTAATGCGGTAGATCAGGGAGCCTTCGATCGGACTGGCGACTTGGTCGAGCTGCGGCTCGCCGGAGGAGAGCAAAAGGTCGAACAGCTCAAAAGGGGGCGCGTCGTCGGCAAAGATGAGCGCGATGCTGCGCGCCGAGACGCTGCGGCCGAGGTCGATTTCCACGAACCAGTCGTCTGGGTCGTCGTCTGGGTTGGGTGCCCAGCCGGTCGCTAGGTTGCCGTCGAGGAGTGCAGTCGCGGCTCTGGGATTGGAGCCGGCCCGGCGGATGCCGCCACCCAGCTGGAGGGCATTGCGCACGGCGTCGGTATTTTTTGTAACGCGAACCGGCTGAATCGAGCCATCGGGTGCAACCTCGACTGCGCCGAGGGGCAGTTGCCAATCGCTCCACTGGCGCGCCGAACTAAAGCGCAGTTGGTCGGCCTCAGCAGCGGCGGCCAAGCAGAGCAACAAAAGGACGATGAACATGGGTTTAGACGCTCAGCGCAACAAGAGCAACTTGCGCACCTGGACCTGCTCACCAGCGCGCAGGCGATAAATGTAAACACCAGTAGCCAAGCGCACACCAGCGTCATCGCGTCCGTCCCAGTGGGCCGTATAGTGCCCGGCTGAGTGCCAGCCGCGTGTGAGGTGGGCGACCTTTTGGCCGGCGAGGTTGTAAATGGCTAATTCGATGTTGGCTGTCTGCGGCAGTGCGAAGCGGACGGTGGTGCTGCTGTTGAAGGGATTGGGGACGTTTTGGGCGAGGACGAAGGCGGCGGGTTGGTCCGTGCCGGATACTTCTGAGATGGCTGTCGGCACGCGCGGCGCGGCCGGAATGCGCGTCACTAGGCGCACATCGTCTAGGTAGAAGGTGCCCGTCATATTGCCCTCGAAACGGAGAGCGTCAATCCAGTCCACTTGGTCGCGGAGGCCGGGACCATAGTAGTTGGGTTGGTCGAAGGCCGTGAGGGAAATTTCTAAGACCTGCCACTCGCGGCGAGAAAAGTCGAGATGGAACTGCTCGGGGTCGCGCGCCAAATCCACGCCTAAACCGTCGATGAAGAGGACGAAGATGGGAAAGGTGGGTAGCTCGATGTCGCCGGGGTGGAAGGCGAAGCGCACGCCAGCAAAACCGAGGGGGTCGACGGGAGCAGTCGGACGGAATTCAATGGTCCACGGGGTGTAGAAGTTTTTGGGCTCTGCTTTGACAGCGACGGCGCGGGTGCCGTAGAAGATGGGGCCATCGCCTGTGACCTGCATTTGGGCACCGGTGTTGCCGATCAGTTGCCAGTCGGCAGCTACGCTCTCGTCGAAGACGGACAAGTCCGGCGGCAGGAGGGCGATCGAGTGGATAAAGTCGATGCCCTTGAAGATGCCATCGACCTCCTGTTCGAGGCGCACGACCACTTTGTATAAGCCCTTGGGCAGGTCGGCGGTCTCCAAGCGGGTGTCGAGCTGGTAGGTCTGGTCGTCGAGGGCGACCAGTGGCAGAGCTGCCGGGCCGCCCAAGGAAGTTAGGTCTGCGATTAGGCGCGGCGATCCGCCGTCGGCGATGAGCCGTTCGACGCGTACGGTGGCATTGACTTGGAGCGCGTCGCCGACAGATAGGGCGTCGGGCATTTGGTGTTCCCACGAGCCGCCGATGGGGCTATAGGTGATCTTGATGACGAGGTGATTGCGGTTGTCGCTGGTGACATATAGACTGCCCTCGGCGTCGCTGGCAAGCCCGACGGGGAAACTCCAGACATCGCCTTGCGTCTTGCCGGCTTGGAAGCCGGTGATGAAGCTGCCCATGCGGGCGTCGCTGCCATCGGGTTGACTAAAGAGGGCGGCCACTAGGTAGCCGGGGTGCGACGAGAGCTTGGCTTTGCCAGCGCGGAAGGCGACGAAGGCGGCATTGTGGTAGCGGGGGGGAAACAGGTCGCCGGTATAGAAGTGGAGACCCATTGGCGCATAGTGAGCTGGCACCAAGGCCACTGGGCGTTTTTGGGTGGCGGCGAGGAGGCTGTCTTGGCGGGTGATGGGCAGTACTTTTTCGTAGCCATCAATGGTAAAGTCGCTCCAGACTTGGTGGCTGTGGACCAGCGGATAGCCCATAAAGTCTTGGTCGCCGACGATGTCAATCCACTCAGGCGGACGAGTGCGGCCTTCGAGGTCGTGGCCGTTGTGATTGGCCCATAGCGCATTGGTCTGCGGGTGGAAGTCCATGCCGATGACGTGGCGAATGCCAGTGGCAAATATGTGGCGACCGCTGCCGTCGGGATTAAATTGCAAGATGGTGCCGCGCTCGGGGTGGTGAGGCACGGGGTTGTTGGTGTTAGCGACGACCTGAAAGCCCTCGTCCATGCGGCACAGGTCGCAGGGCGAGCCGACCGACAGATACATTTTGTCGTTGCGGCGATCGACGACGAGGGTGCGGGTATCGTGCCAACCCTCCCAAGGAACGTCGGGCAGGATGACTTCTTCTTGCTCGTATATTAGGTCGCCATCGGTGTCGCGCACGCGGATGACTTGGTGTTCCTCGGCGACGTAGAGCGCGCCCTTGTAGAACAGGAGACTGTGGGCTTCTTCGAGTCCGCGCAGAGAGACGATGCGTTCGTCGGCCACGCCATCGCGGTCGCGGTCGGGCAAGGCGACAATCTGGTCGGCACCCATGTTGGCTACGTGCAACACGCCGTTGGGGTCAAAGGCCATAAAGCGGGGTTTGCGCAGGCCCTCGTGGGCAAAGACGTGAGCCGAGAAGCCGGGAGGCAGGTTGAGTACCAAGTCTTGCGGCACAGCATCGCGGAAGGGCTCGGGCACAATGAGCGGAGTCGGCTGCAAGCCCAGATCGACTTCGGGGACTAGCGTTCCGGGGGGGTAGCCTTCGTCTTGGGCTAGTCCGGCAGTGGCGAAGCTGAGGGCAAGGGCGAATGATATGACGATGAGCATGGGAGTCTTTCGAGGTGGGGTAGGTATTTAGGTCCTAAATTAGCATTTTTTGTCTTAGGTATGTCAATAATTCCAATTATAGCATAAATCGCCAGTGGCGAGTGTCCCCATTGGGAGCAGACGGGCACTTTCCACTTTCTACTCAGTCGGAGGAATTGATACTGATGCCCTTTATACCACTCATTGGTTGTAGCATAGGACGCCTTGTACTGGGAGTTGTGCTGCTGGTTGGGGTACTCTATGTCTTGGCTGGGATTGCGCTCTACATCTTCCAGAGCAGGCTGGTCTATGTGCCCGGGGCCGCGATCAAGACCACGCCGGCCGCGGTTGGAATGCGCTACGAAGAAGTTGAGCTAGTCGCCAGCGACGGAGTGCGGCTGGCCGGGTGGTACCTGCCGTTGGCCGACGCTCGAGGCACGGTGCTTTTTTGCCACGGCAATGCGGGCAACATATCGGATCTGCTTGGAGTGGCCGAGGACGCGCACCGGTTGGGTTTGGGGATTCTGCTGTTTGATTATCGCGGCTATGGCCAGAGCGAAGGTACGCCCTCTGAGGAAGGTACGCACCGCGATGCCGAGGCGGCTTGGAATTACTTGGTGCAGGAGGCCGGGCTAGCCCCAGATCAAATTGCGATTATCGGTCGGTCGCTAGGTGGGCCAATCGCTGCGCGGCTGGCGCGGGACAAGACGCCGGCAGCCCTGTTCTTGGAGGAGACCTTTACTTCCATACCTGAGCTGGGCCGCGATCTGTATCCGATCTTTCCGGTCGGCTTGCTCGCCCGCTATAAGTATCCCACGCTGGAGTACCTAAAGCAGGTACAATGCCCGGTGCTAGTGAGCCACAGCCGCGACGACATGTTTATTGTATTTAAACACGGCCAGCGGCTGTACGAGGCTGCTAGTCACCCCAAGGCGTTTACCAAGTTGCGGGGCGGCCACAGCTCGGCCTTTAGCGAGGATGCAGCTACTTATGAGGCCGGGGTGGAGGCGTTCTTGACGGAGGTGCTGGGGTGGTGATGGAGGGGATTTCATTTATGACGTTACGTAGGGGCGACCGGCCGGTCGCCCCTACCACAAACCAACCTGTGGAGGTAGAGATGAGCAAAACAAAGAAGGGCGAGGTGGTCCAATTAGCGATGGTGGGTTGCGGCGGCATGGCCGGAGCGCACTTGCGGGGATACGAAGAGCTGTTGGAAAAAGGCGAGACGCGGTTCCGCATTGTCGCGGCGGTAGATGAGGTGTCAGCGCGCGCTGAGGATTTTGCTGCGCGCATCAACGGGTTCGCTGGCTGGGAGGTCAATGCCTATGCGAGCGTGGCCGAGTTACTCGCTGGGGAAGACGCGCTCGATGGGGCCGATATATGCAGCCCGCACGGCTTGCACCATGTGCTGGCCTGCGAACTGATGGAGGGCGGAGTGAACGTGTTGGTCGAAAAGCCAATTGGAGTTACGGTGCGGGCCTCGAAGAAGATCGCGCAGACGGCGCAGCGCTGCGGACGGATTGCTGCCACGGCCGAGCAGTGCCGCCGCGCCTTGGGCCAGCGCACCATTCACTGGGCCTTCAACGACGGCCTGTTGGGCGCGCCGAAGATGTGGTGGGCCGTGCAGGCGGGGTGGCGCGATCCAGCGGAAGTGCCCAATTGGCACTGGCGCATTGATCGCAAGTTGGGCGGTTGCGGCATGGTCATGGACAGCGGGGCGCACTGGGTTGACACCATGCGCTATTGGTTTGGCGAGATCGAGAGCGTGTACGCCCGGGTCGAGCAGATCTATCCGCGCCCCCATCGCCAAGGCGAGGAAATCGTCAATAGCGCGTCCGAGGACTTTTGGACCAGCATATTCAACTTCAAGAGCGGCTTAATCGGCACGTGGTCGTGGACGATCAGTGCGCCGGGCAAGGGCTTTACTCAACTGACGCTGAGCGGCGAGAAGGGATCGATCATCGACACGGACATCTTCCATCCGGCCGCCTTTCAGGCCAATGGCGAGTGCCAGCTCGCCGGCGGCACCACGCACAGCATGTCCGAGTTGCAGGAAATGTACTTGGCGACTCTGAGTGAGGAGGAAAAGGACGCGCTCTTCCCGTATGGGATTACCGGCGGAGTGACGCTGGAGTTGTGGGATTTTATCGATGCTTTGAGCGAGGGGCGTCCGGTGGAAATCGATGCAGAGGAAGGCTTGCGCAGTAAGGCCGTTAGCGAGGCTATCTACGAATCCGGACACTCTGGGCAGGTGGTACAGGTCGCCGATGTGCTGGAGGGCAAGGTTGACGCGTACCAGCGCGACGTCGATCAGGCGTGGGGGCTTTAGATACCGAGTAGGCGGTGCCAGAGCCGCTTGAGGGATTGGTCGGTGAGCTCGGATGGGTTGTTGATGCGCTGGAGGTCGGCGATGCGCTCGGGATGGGAGGGGTCCGGCAACAGGCGGAACGTGAAGAAGTAAGTGCCGGTAGAGTCGAGATAGAAATCGGAGCGGCCAAAGCGCAGGTCGTAGAAGTAGAGCGCGTCGGCGCGGCGCTCCACCTGGTAGTACCCGCGAGAAAACCAAAACAGACGCTGGATCGGCGGGTCATCGCGCTGGGGAGCGATGAGGTGGGTGTTGCGCTCTATGCGGCGAAAGCGGATCGCCGAGTCGTCGTCGAGCAGGGAGTACAGTCCGGCCCATAGGTGATCGTCCGCGCCAGCCAAGCCCGACCACAGCACGGCGTTGAACGGGGTCGGCACGACATGCAGGCGCTCGTAGGGGATACCTTGTTCGATGAGGGCGTGGGCAAAGGTGCTGCGCACGTGCAGGCAGATTGCGGTGGTAGTGAGCAGATACGCCGTACTCACGCATAGGCCCAGTGCGTTGAGCCGCCGCCGCCAGTGCTGTTGCCGTTGGCACAGGGCGGCGATGAGGCCGATGGCTAAGGGCAGGGTATAGAGCGGGTCTATGACGAAGATGGAACCGAAGGCGACCGGGTAATTGCTGAACGGACTGAACAATTGGGTGCCGTACCCGGTGAAGCAGTCGAGGAGGGCGTGCGTGAGAATTGCCCAGAACGCCAGTGTGGACCACTCGCGCCAGCTCGCGTGGCGGTGTAGCTTAGACAGCGCCCAGCCTATCCCGAGGCCGCCGCCTACCGCAAAGAGCAGGGAGTGCGACATCCAGCGGTGAAAGCCCAATTGGTCGGTCCCCGACAGAAAGGCCGCGCCCAACACGTCGAGATCTGGGAGGATGCCCAAGGCCGCGCCCCACAGAGGGGCCTTGTTGCCAACCTTTTTGCCTAAAACCTTTTCGCCGACGGCTGCGCCGAGTGCGATTTGCGTAACGCTATCCATAGGAGTTTTAGATTTGCAGAGAACAACGTACGAAGAAAACGCCGCGAGTGCATTGTGGCGGCCCGTGGGACCGGACGAGTGCGCCGATCCGCTTCGCGCCTTGGCTCGGGCGGAGATACCGGCGATCCTGCTGCCCCAGGTCTGCGCGCCGGAGGACTGTCAGCGGCTGATGGAGCGCTTTGACGAACGCGGGTTGCTGCGCGCTCCGGGAGACGAGCGCTCGCGCATCGACATTGGGACTAGTCTCGGCAACCTAGGTGGCGACCAAGAGGCATTCTTGGCTGACGCGGAGGAGACGCACGCGCTTTTTGCCACCCTTTTTGCGGGTTTGATCGACCCGGTGCAACTGCTCTATCGGCACTTGCAGGCGTTGACTTCCAACAAGGAGGTTAAGACGGCACGCGAGCGCGACGGGCGCTTGTACGGCCCGGCCATCTTTCGCATCCACTACGAGACTCACTCCTATAGTCCGCACATCGACCACGTGGTCCTGCGCGAAAAGCGGTTCGACTACGAGGTAGCGCGCTTTACCCACCAATTTGCCGGCGTGCTGTGCGTGCAGAACGCGGATTCTGCGGGTCCTGGGGTGCAGGCTGTGTTGCATCGCTGTCTGTGGGACGAGGAGGTACAGCCGTATATCGCCGAGGGCCGTTTTCACGAGTATGCGGCTGCGCACGGTGTGGAGCACTGCAAGGTCGCGCTTGAGCCGGGCGACTTGTATTTCTTCAATACGCGCTGCATCCACGAGGTCCCAGCGGTGCAGGGGGACGATCCGCGGGTGGTGCTCGCCGTCTTCATTGGCTATGCCGAAGACGACGACGAAATCTACGTGTGGTCCTAACCCGTGCTGCCGTTTACGCACATAGTCCGTGCTCTGCCGCCGACCGTTCCCTTTGTGCCGCCCGAGGCGTTTGAGAGGGAGCAGGGACAGCCGCTTGCCCTGCGGGTTGGGGCTAACGAGAGCAATTTTGGGCTCTCGCCACGGGCGCGGCAGGCCATGGTAGAGGCGGTGGATCAAGTGCATTGGTACAACGACCCGGAGGGGTACGAGCTGCGCTCGGTGCTGGCGGTGCGGCACGGGGTGGCGCGGGAAGAGGTCGCCTTGGGCGCGGGGATTGACGAACTGTTGGGGCTGCTAGTGCGTCTTTTTGCCGAGCCGGGCGACGCGGTAGTGACGTCGCTGGGGGCCTATCCCACGTTCAACTACCATGTCGAGGGGCACGGGGCGGTGTTGCACAAGGTGCCCTATCGCGCGGACCGGGAGGACTTGCCAGCCCTGTTGGACAAGGCGCGGCAAGTGCGTCCCAAGCTGATCTACGTGGCCAATCCCGACAATCCCATGGGCACCTATCAGCGGGCCGACGAGTTGCGGGATTTTATCGCGGAGTTGCCGCCGGATTGTGTGTTTCTGCTCGACGAGGCGTATATCGATTTTGCGCCGGAGGATGCTCTATTGCCGTTGGACACGGAACGGGCACAGGTGGTGCGGCTGCGGACGTTTTCCAAGGTGCACGGCATGGCCGGGGCTAGGGTCGGCTATGCGCTGGCGCACCGCGACATGGTGGCTGCGCTCGACAAGGTGCGCAATCACTTTGGCGTCAATCGCATCGCCCAGGCTGGGGCGCTTGCTTCGCTGGGCGACGACGAGTTTGTGCGCTCGGTGGTGCGGCAAGTGGAGGAAGGACGGCGGGAGTACGAGGCGCTGGCGGTGGAATTGGGGCTGAAAACGGTGCCTTCGGCGACGAATTTCGTGGCGCTCGACGTGGGCAGTGGCGAGCGTGCGCGGCGTCTGATGCAGGTGCTTTTGCAGCACGGGGTTTTCGTGCGGATGCCGGGCGTGGCTCCGCTCGACCGCTGCATCCGCCTGACCGTGGGGCCAGCAGCCGAGCGGCAAGCCTTTGCGGAGGTGTTGCGCGAGGTGTTGCCGAAATTAGACGAGGAAGGATAAAAATGACCGCCACCGACCCAGCGCTTCTCCACCGCGACCCGCACTACACCTACCCGGTTCTCGTCAAGGGCGAGGGGATTTACTTGTACGACGAAGTCGGCAATCGCTATATCGACGGCACGGCTGGGGCTGGCAACGTCACCTTGGGCCACGGTCGCCACGCCATTGTCGAGGCTATGGCCGACCAAGGGCGGGAGCTGGCCTATTGCTTTTCGACGTTCTTTACCAATCTACCTGCTCTTGAGTACGCCCGGCGCTTGGCCGAACTGGCTCCCGGCGATTTGAACCACGCGTACTTTGTCTCAGGCGGCTCCGAAGGCGTGGAGACGGCCATTAAACTAGCCCGCTTGTACCATGTGCAGCGAGGCCAAGCGCAAAAGCACCAGATTATAGGTCGCTGGCGCGGCTATCACGGCGCTACTTTGGGTGCTTTGGCTGCTACTGGGATGCCGGGGCTGCGGGTACCCTTTGAGCCGTATCTGCCGACTTTTCCGCACATTGCCTCGTGCTATCCCTACCGCTGCGCTTTTGCTGGTTGCGGAGATCGCTGCAATTTGACCTGCGCTCGCCAGTTAGAAGAGACCATCCGCGAAGTAGGGGCGGACAACATCGCCGCCTTTATCGCCGAGCCGGTGGTCATGGCTGGGGTCGCCGCTGGGGCACCGCCGCCCGATTACTACCCTCTCATTCGCCAAATCTGCGACGAGCACGATGTCCTCTTTATCGCCGATGAGATAATTACCGGCTTTGGCCGTACCGGCAAACTCTTTGCTATTGAGCATTGGGATGTGGTGCCCGATATGATCGTTTTTGGCAAAGGGGCCAGCAGCGGGTACGCTCCCTTGGGAGGGATATTGCTGAGCGAACAGATGCGGCAGGATCTCACGCGCAGCGGCCAAGCTCTGCCGCACGTTTTTACCTATGTCAATAACCCAGTGTCTATGCGCGCTGGCTTAGCCGTCCTGGACCTGCTAAGAGAAGAAGGGATCGTGGAACACGCCGCCCAAGTCGGGGCCTATTTGCAGGAAAAGGCCCAAGGTTTGACGCGCCACGCTTGCGTCGGCCAAGTGCGCGGCAAGGGCCTAATGATGGGCATTGAACTGGTCCAAGATCGCCGCAGCCGCAAGCCCTTTCCTCCTGAGTGGGGTGTGTCGCGGCGCGTGTCCCAACTGACCTTGGAACGGGGGTTGGTTATTTCGGGCGCTAGCGGGGGAGCCGACTGGGTCGAGGGCGACGATTTGCGCTTTTACCCGCCGCTGATCATTACGCCAGAACAGCTCGACGCGTCTCTGGCTATCATCGACGAGTGCTTGGCCCTGTTGGAAGGGGAACTGCGGCAAAAGGGCTGGGTGCCGACCTAGTTCAGCGTTCCGCAACTGAAACCGCGAAATGACCCTATTCAATAGGCCAGATTGCTCCCATCTGCCATACGTCCAGCGATCGCACCGTCGCCTTGCCGCCTCGGGCAAATAGCTGCACGCCGAGACTATCCGGCCGGCCGGGATAGATGCGCTTGGCCAAGTAATGACGGTCATTGGCGAAAACTTCTACTACGCTCCGATCCACGAATACGCGCAATTCTAGCGGCTCGCCGTAAGACAGGTCAAACGCGCACCGTTGCGATTCGCGATTGCTCACCTCTGGATTGATGCTGGACCGGCTT
This sequence comes from Gemmatimonadota bacterium, assembly GCA_028875335.1. Next base: position 8,051 of record JAPPEF010000382.1, on the reverse strand, counting down.
ACGTCCAAAATCAACTCCCTGAGCGGGCGAATCTCTTGCGGCGCGCGGTTGGCTGACCACGGATTGAGGTTGAAGCGAATGAGGGTTTGCTCTGCGCCGTCTGGAGAACAGCAAACTTTTAGACCGAATTCTTCGGCGCTTTCCCATTCAAATACCGCTCGAATTTCCAGCCGGTTCCCTTTGATGGTATCAAGCGGACGCTCTTCGTTTGCGGTCAATTGGATGTCGGAAAAGTGTGTGTGCTCGCCGTGCAACGCTTCTAACTCTGGAACGGGTTCCACTAGCAAATCGCCCTCAGCGGACAACGACAGCACCATCGGTAGGGCAAACATTCCCGCCCAACCCGAGGCGCGTTGGACGTAACTATAGCGTCCTTCGTGGAGACGGCCGAATAGAATGCGTCGGCCCTGGTCGTCTAGCAGTGTCAAGCCCTCGTTGTACACACCGGGACGGCCCGTTTCGCCGAGTGCTAATCGCTTATGGCGTTCTGGGGTAAACCTGTGATTGGCGTACGTGCCGATGTAGAATTGCGCTCCGCGCGGATGACTGGTGAAGGACAGTACGTGTTTGTCTCCCAAACGGAAAAAGTCGGGACAGCCGCAGTCCTCGCCCCATTCGGTGAACTGGCCGCCTTCGTAGAAGGGATGCAAATACTCCCAGTGAGCGAGGTCTGTGGAGGTGAATAGATACGCCGCGTCTGGAGGGGCGGCACCGCTGTTGCCGGTCAGTGCGTAGTAGGTATCTCCTTCGACCCAAGCGCACGGGGCACCAGCGATCCGATATTCATCCCCCACCTGCGGATTAGGTATAATCGGATTCGCTGGGTGTTTTTCCCAATGGATGAGCAGATCATCGTCGCTGGTGGCGAGACAGATGCCATCCGGCAAGCCGTGATAGATAAATGTGGGTACCCCTTCTTTGTTGATAAACGCGGCACCGCTGTAGCACTGGTCCCGGTCGGCTCCCTCCGGCCCGGGCGGCAGGGCAATGGGGTGGTCCGTCCAGTGAACCAAATCCTCACTGGAGGCATGGCCCCAATGGATCGTGCCGTGGAAAGCGCCATTGGGATTGTACTGGTAAAAGATGTGGTATCGGCCCTTCCAGAAAATGGTTCCGTTCGGATCGTTCATCCAGTTGATCGGGGCTAGAAAATGGTAGGCTGGACGATACGGGTCAGACGCCAGTTGCAGACGGCGTGGGTCAATGTCCTGTTGCGTCGATTCAGTCATCTAGTTGTCTCCACATGTATTAAGTTGCTTGGAAGTAATTCCAGATTCGGGGCGCAATCAGTCGCTGCCGAGATAATAGCTGGTCATCGGCACTTGGTCGTACCCCATCGCCTTTAAAGCTACGTCGATCCGATAGAGTGGGTCCTGCATAAGACAGACGCGGCGGTCGATGGCCGGTATGATCGTGGTGTAGATGCGCAGTTCGTTAGGGGTATAGGTTATAATTTCTTCGCGCCAGTCGCCGAGGATATCGGCCCAAGCTATCACACTACCCTCGATATCATTGGTCAGAACTGGGCCCTGCCATTTGGAGACGCTGCCTCGGGTTTGCAGCTCGCGCAATGGGTCGGCATCCCACCAGACTAGACCATCTAGCGGCGGAATGTCCCCTCGGATGGTTTCGCCCTTGGCCGTATAAAAAAAGCGGTCCGCCCAGACTTCCATACCCGGATAGGCGGGGTCAATGTCGCCGACGAGGGCGCGGTCGATTTCGTTGTCGATCGTTGCGCTGTCCGTGCCGAAAATGAGATTGCCGGTGCGAGCATCCCAAAGACTGACCCCGTTCTGCGGGTGGGGGTCCTCATAGCTGTACCATACTTCTAGGCCGGGGCGCTCGGGGTCTATATCCGTTACGTAGAACCGATCCCCGTGGCCCAAGCCAGTGCTCCACATGGTGCGGCCGTCGTTGTCGATGGCCAGCGAGCCGTTGAGGATTTCGTCGCGACCGTCGCTGTCGATATCGGCGACGTGAATGCTGTGCTGACCCTGACCCTGGTACTTCCAGCCGGCCCTTTCGTTGGTCCAACTCCAGGCTTTCTCAAGCTGTGCGTCTTGTAAAAGCCAGGCATCTACTTTCATCAGGCCATAGATACCGCGCAGCACGAGCAGGCTGGGGGTCTTGCCGTCGAGGTAGGCCACGCCCATCATATTGCGGTTCATGCGGTTGCCCACGTCGTCGCCCCAATCGCTGGGTTTGCCGCGTGCGATCCAATCTACTTTGGCGATTTCCGCGCCGGTCTCGCCATTCCAGACGGAGCAGTATTCTGGCCCGGTGAGGATGCGCGCGTTGGCCCCGCACGGGTCTCCCTCGCCGGTCTTCAGGGCAACCTCGGCTTTGCCATCGCCGTTGAAATCGTAAACGATCATCGGCGAGGTCCAGGTGCCCAACTCAATGGACCAGCCCAAGTCATTGCGCCATAGATAGGTCCCGTCGCGTTTATACGCTTCAACTTTGAAGGTGTCTGGGCTGGGGCGCGGAATGCCCGGATCCACCCGACCCCTGGGACGCTTGACGACGAAATCGTATTCGCCGTCGCCATCGAGGTCGCCGATGCCGATCTTGTGGATCCCGTCTTCGGGCAAGTCGTCGCGCAGCTTGACTGCGATGTATTGTCGCGCGGGAGAATTGGCCGGCAATGTGGCGGACGCAGTTGCCTCCTGCGGTTGTTCCTGTCCGGCTATAATCGACCGTACCCACCAGGTGTTCTCCCGATCTAGGGGAGCCGTAGCATCTACGAAATCCGTAGTTTCTTTTAGGGGGGCGGCATTGAGTTTTACGGCCTTGCCGCCGTCGGTTGCGCGATAGACGTTGAAGGCGATGTCCTCGGGGTCTTGTTGGCGCAACCGCCAGCCCAAGTAAATCTGGTCCTCGCCGCTGGCGATGGCTATCACGCCGCGTCCGAGATCCTCCTCGACGCGTTCTTGCGCCCAGCCCAATGATTTTGCTTTGCGGCCTGGGTTGAGCGAATAAAAGTTGAAGTTTGGCGGGATGAATTCTCGTGGCCCGACGGGTTCGTCTTGGGTGTAGATCAGTGTTGCTTTGGTCTCGCGCCGAGGGGAACTGGATACGTATTCGATGACTAAGACTTGCCCGCCTTCTTGCAGGCTCCACGTTTCGCTCGTAGCGATTGCGAATTCATTGCCTCGGCGGCGAAAGACGGTTTTGGTTGCGATGATGAGGCTTTGTCCGTCTGCGGTCCAGTTGGCACTGGATAGGCGCGGGAAGTTTCTGAATTCGGACGTAATTTCTGTGCCATCGAGGGGGAAATTTTCATAGGCGGCAAAGCTATTGTACACTCGCTCAATCGCTATGTCGTCTTGCTCTTGGATGACGATGAGTTGAAGAGAAGCAATCCGGCTAGAGATATTGGAGGGTTCACTTCTGTCCTTCTGTAGATACCAAATCCCGGAAAAATCGACCTGCCCGTTTTGTGCAAGTGAGTTGGTTGCGATAAGAAATAGGAATAGGAAAGAAAGAAGTTTGCTAGTTCCCATCTCGCATCTCCATTGAGGAATAAAATATACGGCTACCCGAGCCGTATATTTGGGTTGCCCCTTCTCGGAGCTTGTCCCAATCCCTTACTGGCCCTTGGGACAGCAATTCAGCGAGCGTGAGGCAAGCTAGGTCGCGTCCGTCTTCCAGCGCCTTGTCGATAGCGCGGCGGCCGCCTTTGATCTTCTTTTGCCCGTGCACGATGGCCGAACGGACTTCGTAGAAGGACTTTACTCTAGCGGATATCCAGCCGCGTTGGTCGGTGCCTTGGCCGAGTAGGCGTTTCGCCCGGGTCGCCAGTTGGTAGGTCAGTTTATGTTTGATCGGACCGTACATGATCTCCAAGGCGATGGAGACATCGAGGATGCGGTCCTCCGCACTGAAAGGGCCGCCGCCCCGAGCGAAAGAGGCGGCGAGGCGGCAGATCGCAAGGTCGATAACATCGCGCTTGCCGCGATAGGTGCACCAGCGGCTGGCCAGTGCAGCGAAAGCAGCGGCGTCCTGCTGGCAGAGTTGGTGTTCCTTGGGCCATGCATCGGACAAGTAGGCAGAGGAGCTGCGCAAGCCGAAAGCGAAATTGGGATCAAGCTCCTCGACCCATTTGGCGACGCGGACGAAGCTCGTGTGGGAGATCAGCGGACTCCTCGTTGCAATCGACAGCAGGTCAACTAGGACTTTGCTGTCGTCTGGAAAGCGGTTTGCAAGGTCGAGCTCGTAGTCACCAGGGAAGCGGTACTTCACTTTCGGGGCACAGGCTTGGTGGGACTTATTGGAAAAATTGCCGTCGTCTGGAGGGGGAGCGACGCCTGGCCCCCACCTTAGACTACGCACGAGCACGGCCGTGCTCACGGGACGTGGATTCCGGCCAGCGCCGTTGAGCCACTTTGCGGGTTCGTCGGGCAGGCCATACGTCGCCTTGACGTCTTCGTAGGGTGCTAGATAGGCTTCGCTGCCAAGATCGAAGCGCCGGTCGAGTCTCAAGCCGTGCAAGAGCACGATCTCGTAGGCCGGGAGATTGGCCTCCTCTCCGACCGTCAGATAGCGGTGCAGCAGTTGCGCCGCCTGCTCTCCGCTGTCCTTCATAGCGCGTTTGGCCAGATGGGATACGAGGGACTTCAGATCGACGTGGAACCAATCGTGCGTGGGCAGAATGAAGCCGACCCCTTCGCGCTTGCTCGAACCTATCAGCCCCGGTCGCAGCAAGGGATGCTCCCGCAGGATCGCTCTTGCTTCTACAGGATCGGACTTGAGCCAGAGATGGGATTCTGCGAAGATTTTCGCGGCTTCGAGATCGTGCTTTGCGCGAGCGGCGAGGTCTCGGTATTGCCGGTGGATGCTCGGCCAGTATTCGTCTAGCGGGCCGTAGTGTGGGGTCTCTGGTGAAAAGGGGAAAGCGGGTCGCGCCTGTGCGGCAACGTCTTCAAGTGCTGCTGCTAGCCGGCCGATCCAATCTGCTGCGTTAAAGGCTGTGCCATTAGCATGCTTGCCATGTCGGGTAAAAACGCGTCCCGTGGAGTTGCCTTGGGTTGCAGTGGTGATTCCATAATTATCAGGCATGATGCGTCCTTACCAAATAGTGGGGCCGACGCTACTCCGGCAGGTGGAAAGCCTACTCGCCTCTTAAGAGAAAAACAAGGGGAAAAGACCGGGTCAAGCGCACGAGCGTGGAGCCGATACCTGCCCCAAGGCCAGCCTTGTGTCGAATGCGAGAATGCGTTTTAGTAGCAACTAATTCTTCGATTTTCCCAAGGAGATCGGCTGATGAAGGTATTGGTAGCGGGCAGTAGCGGCTTGATCGGTACGGCGCTCTGTAGCCGGTTGGAGCGCGAAGGGCACGAGGTAGTGCGTTTAGTGCGGCGGGAGCCGGTGCAAGGGGAGTTGCGCTGGGATCCAGAAGCCGGCGAGTTAGAGCAAGAGGCCTTGGAGGGGATAGAGGCGGCAGTGCATTTAGGGGGGCGAAACATTGCCGCTGGGCGCTGGACTGCCGCCGTCAAGGAACAGTTGCGCCAGAGCCGGGTGCAGACGACGCAGCTACTCGCTGCGCGCTTGGCGGGATTGGCCGCGCCGCCGAGGGTGCTGGTCTGCGCGTCGGCCATAGGCATTTACGGCCATCGGCGCGACGAGGAGTTAGACGAGGAAAGCGACACCGGCGAGGGGTTTTTGGCCGAGTTGGGCCGAGCGTGGGAGGGGGCGAGCGCTGTAGCAGCCGAAGCTGGCATCCGCGTCGTGCAGGCCCGCTTGGGTATTGTCTTCAGTCACCAGGGCGGAGCGCTGGCTAAGATGCTGTTGCCCTTCCGCTTGGGGGTGGGGGGCAAGATTGGCGACGGGCGGCAGTACGTTGGTTGGATTAGCTTGGAAGACGCAGTAGCGGCGCTGGTTTATGCGGTGGAAAACGACGCCTTGCGCGGGCCGGTAAACCTGACCGCGCCGCAGCAGGTGACCAATACCGAATTGACGCGGACGTTGGGGCGCGTGCTACGGCGGCCGACGCTGTTGCCGCTGCCGGCGTTTGCCGCCAAGCTGGTCTTGGGCGAGTTGGCCGAGGAGGGGTTACTGGCCAGTCAGCGAGTGCGGCCGACGCGGCTGTTGGAAGCGGGTTTCGAGTTTGCGTATCCCGAATTAGAGGGCGCGTTGCGCCACGCGCTGGCGTCGTGAAGCGCTACGGCGGATTGTAAACACAAGGAGCAGATTTTCTATGAACATCATCGTCTTGGTCAGCGACACCTTTCGCTACGACTATCTGGGGTGCAACGGCAATGCGTGGATCGGCACGGCGGCGCTCGATCGCTTTGCCGAGCGGGCGGTGTGCTTCGACCGGCACTATTTGTCGAGCTTTCCGACCATTCCCAACCGCACTGATCTCTTTACTGGCCGCTACAGTTTTCCCTTCCACGGCTGGAAACCTCTCGACGCAGGCATCCCGGTGCTGAGCACGATTTTCGGTGCGGCTGACTACCACAGCCAGCTTATCTGCGACACGCCGCACCTGATGAAGGGCGTCCATCATTTCGACCGGGGGTTTGACGGGGCGTATTGGATTCGGGGGCAGGAGGGAGACAAGCCGCTGTTGAAGGGCGATCTGCCGCCGCGCATGGAGGTTGACGGGGCGAAGACGCGCGTCGATCCGCATTTGGCTCAGTCGCGCTTTGGCAATTTGGCGACCCTGCATTCGTGGACCAACCGCGACTGGGCTTGGGAAGAAGACCGCTTCTGCGTGCGCACGGCGCGGACGGCGAGCCGCTGGTTGGAGGAAAATCGCGGCTGCGAGCCGTTCTTGCTGTGGGTGGATTTTTTCGACGCGCACGAGCCGTGGGATCCGCCGGAACATCTCGTGGGCCGCTATGACTCATCGGGGTACGATGGCCCGCCGATGATCCACCCGAACTACGGCCCGGCGACCGCCTATACCAAAGAAGAACTAGCCAATCTCCAAGCGCATTACGCGGCTGAGATTTACTTGGTCAACAAGTGGATCGGCTACGTGTTGGACAAAATTGAGGAGCTCGGACTGTTCGACAACAGCGTGGTGATCTTTACCTCGGATCACGGTATGTTCGTCGGCGAGCACAACCGCACGGGCAAGTCCAACATCCACCCCGACGACGACCGCGTCTGGCCCCTGTACGAAGAGATCAGCCACATCCCGCTAATGATCGCCGCCCCCGAGGTTGTGGGCGGACGGCGGGTGAGCGCATTGACGCAATCGGTGGATTTGCTGCCGACGCTGCTGGCTTTAGCTGGCGTGGAAAAGAGCGACCTCGCGATGCACGGACACTCGCTCGCGCCGCTGCTGGCCGGATCGGTAGCGTGGCCGCGGCAGTACGCCTTCAGCTCGACCTTCATCCGCAATGGCGGGCCGACGGTGACTGACGAGCGCTGGACCTATTTGGCGTATGGCGAGCACGGCGGTGCGCCCGAGCTGTACGACATGCAGGCCGACCCCCAGCAGCAGACGAATGTGATCGGCGAGCATCCAGAGTCAGCTCGGCGGATGCAGCAAGCCTTGGCGGACTTTCTCGACGAAGTGGAGACGCCCGAGGAAAATCGCGCGTTGCTGGGGCCGGTTGGTGGGCCGGATTACAATTGACCGCTGCCGCTATCCCGTGAAGAAGTCGAAGATGTGGCCGAGACGCGAACTGTCGGCCGCGTAGAATTCAGTGTAGCGGCACTGCTCGCAAGTTACGGTTGTCAGCTTGCGGTTTTGCACGTCGAATATCTTGGACCAAAAACCGCCAGAGGCGCGGATTTCGCCGATCTCACAGGCGGAGTGACGACATTTGGGGCACTCAAAGCGCAACTCAGGTGAACTCATGGGGCCTCATGCGTTGGATGTGGATATCCTGCAGGGCAATATATTACAAACGTAGATTGCCGTCCTACTTATAATAACGTAGATGGCTAGGGGTGGACTGAATTTTTGCCGTAGAGAAGGAGAGGGCGGGGGGAGGGATTAACAGGTGTTTTTTGCTAAGTAGCAGCGCGTCACTCCTCTACGTCGGCAAGTATTTCTTCGAGAGTCCACAAACGCTCGGAGTCAGCGATTAGGGCCT
>JAPPEF010000201.1 GCA_028875335.1 Gemmatimonadota bacterium | reverse complement strand
TCGTACTGCTGTTGGGCAAAAAACGCCCGCAGGTCCGCCTCCGAAAACGCATACGACGCCTGCACAGCTTCCTGCTCGTAGAGCTTGTTCATCAGCGCCCTGCGCTCGCTCTTGGCCACGGCTTGGGCGATAGCCGGATCGCGGTCGTACCCGCGCCGCAGGGCCTCGGCAACGAGCAATTCCCGCGCGATGACGCCGTCGAGCAGTTCCTGCCTGCCCTGCTGATCCAACTCCTCGACGTGGCTATAGCCGGTCTCCCGCAGCTTTTGCGCTGTTTTCTCGAACTCCTCTACTGATATGCTCTTGTCGCCGATGCGCAGAACCGTCTCTTCCGCGCACCAAGCCGCGCTGCACCAGACGAGGAGTGAGAGGATACTAACTAGCGAACTCTGTCCCATTAACCCACGCACAAGCCATCCGACCCGCATTACCTATACTTACAGAAAATGTCTGCGTCGAAGTCGGGGACCAGTCGAAAGCGATCTCGCCGTCCGGCTCCACGGATATTTCCGGCAACGGCAGGTCCTCCGGCAGCCGACGAATGAAGTGCGCGCTATGCTCAACGGCACTTTGGCTAACAACTTCTGTACCGTAGCCATCCCAGTCCGTTTCGGCGCATTCTGCCGCTAGCTCATAAAGCCTATTCAGAGCCTCCTCTTTAGAGCCAAAAAGCACCCACGAACGTTCGATATGCTTGGATAAGTCCAAGGCTTTCCCCCTCATAACACCAGCTTCCTCAGATACTACATGACTACCAATAATCGGGTAGTCGGCTCGGACACACCCTCACGTTAAGCAGCATATACTTCCAACACTAAGCGTTTGCCCAGCGCTTCTAGCGCGGTCTCGACCTGATCAATGTGTGAGCGATGGTCTAAATCGAGGAGGCGTCGTACCGTCGTTGCAACTGCGCCAAGCCGCTCCGCTAATTCGCCAACGTCGATGTCCTGCTCGCACATCGCCTCGTAGAGAGCGAGCTTGGCGGCGATGAGTGCCGGCAACTCAACAACGGGGCCAGCACCTGCTGACGATTTTGGAATGCGCCGCCCGTCGTTTACGTACCCACCAAGTGCTGCGATAAGGCAGTCTGCTGCTTCCCCCAGCGCCTCGTGTTCGGTATTGCCCTCGGTCAATGCTTCTGGAATGTCAGGAAACGACACAAGCACGGTATCGGGCATCAACTGTAGGTTCACCGGATAGGCCAGCCGTCTCAATTGCGCCATGAAACACCTCCGTCCATAGTTTCCAGTATCTATATGTCCTTTGCGGACAATCCGAGTTGTCGGAGCATAGTAGCGAGTAAGCTCCGACTGATCTCTTTCTTTCGATCTTTCACCGTCGTGAACCGCTTGCCGTAATAGAGGCGACCATGGCTACCTTTGCCCTGTCGCGAAATAAAATAAACCTCCACTCCGCGAGTTCGCCCAACCGCTCGCACGCGACGGATGAATTCCGCACCTGTCATTTGAAACTAATCCATTTCTCAGGTCCAGATTATCGCCCAACAGCGTTCTATCGTCAAAACGCCCCAACCTCCTCAACGCTCTTCCCGAATTACAATGTGCTGATCGGCTTCCACGCCCACCAACGTCTGCACCACACCGCTAGGCCAATGGACTTGCAGCGTATCTACCTGCGCGTAGTTGCCCAAGCCGAGTATCAGACGCACATCGTTGGAACCCATATACCCGTAACTGCGACGAATCTCTCGCGTCTGCACCAAGTCGCCAGCCACCGCGCGGACGCGTGCGCCCAAGCCATCTCGGTTACTCGCAGTTCCAACGACCTCAACCGTCAGATAGTGATTTGCATTGCCGCCATCGTTGCGCAGTAAGGTGCAGTGCGGAGCAGCCGAATCCGAGACGAATATATCCACATCCCCGTCGTTGTCGCAGTCGCCGAACACGGCACCGTGGCTGACGCGCTCGACCAACATTCCCGGCCCGCTGTGTTCGGTCACCTCGGCGAACGAACCGTCGCCCCGGTTGCGGAAGAGTTGGTTGCGCTGCGGATACGTGGTGGCCGGATCGTATTCTTCTACGTTCTCGTCGAGGTGCCCATTGCTGACGAACACGTCGAGAAATCCATCGTTGTCATAATCGAAAAAAGCGGACGTCATGCCGAGATACGGCACACTCGGCACGCCTAAGTTGGCCGCAAACGTAACATCCGTGAAGAACCCATCGCCGTCGTTGTGATAGAGCGTGTTGGGCAGCCACTGGAAGGTTGCCACAATAATGTCGAGAAATCCATCGTTGTCGTAGTCGCCCCAATCGGCTCCCATAGCCGACTCGGCCAACCCCTCCTCGTTGTACGCCACCCCGACCTCAGCGCCATTTTCGCTAAACGTTCCATCCCCGTTGTTGAGGAAGAGAAAGTTGGGCCGCTTGTCGTTGGCGACGAACAAATCGGCGTCCCCGTCGTTGTCGTAATCGCCGAATACCGCGGCGAGCTGGCGGCCCGAATCGTCAGCAAGGCCAACTTCTGCGGTCACATCGACAAATCGGCTGCCCCCGTCGTTGCGGTAGAGCACGCCTGCCTGCCCAGGGTACGTATTGGGACCGCAGTAAATGCGCACCGTGCCGGCGAAGCACTCCTCGTTTTGGTCCGGGTCGAATTCCATGTAATTGGCCGCGTACAAATCCAAGTCGCCATCGCGGTCGTAATCGACAAAAGCCGCGTGCGTGCCCCACCCTAAATCCCCAACCGCAGTCGCAGCCGTGACGTCGGCAAAAATGCCACTCCCTTCGTTCCGGTACAACACATTCGGCCCGTAGTTAGTCACGTACAAATCCGCATCGCCGTCGTTGTCGTAGTCGCCGACGGCCGCGCCCATGCCAAAGTTGGTGTCGCCCGTGCCAGCCGAGGCTGTGACATCGGCAAAGGTTCCGTCTCGTTGGTTGCGATAGTGCGCGTTGGGGCTGCTCGGGCCGCGATAACCGGGCATGGGCGCGCCGTTGACAATGTACAGGTCGAGCCACCCATCGCCGTCGTCGTCGAAAAAGGCCGCGCCCGAGCCGACGGCTTCCACCATGTACTTGTGGCCGCTAGCCCCGTTTACATAGCGAAAATCTAGGCCCGCTTCCTCGGTAATCTCCACAAATTGTGGAACCGGCTCGGCGGTCGCGAACGCAGCGAATACAACGCTAGCCCATAAGGTGCGCGGCATCATCGACCAACCTGCGCGGCAATTTGCTCGGCGGCCTCAAGGTTGCGGCGGAGCTTGGGATGGTCGGGCTGATGGCGCAGGCCGCGGCGGAAGGAGGCAATGGCGCGCTCGTACTGCTTGCGCAACATCTGGACATTGCCCAATCCCAAGTGCGCGAGGGCGTACGTGGAATCGGCCTGCAATGCCTGGCGGAACCGCTGCTCAGCCGCGGCCATTTCCCCCCGGCGGAAGTGGATGTTGCCGAGGTTGTGGTGCGCGGGCGCAAACGCAGGGTCGCGGTCGAGTGCTTGGAGGTAGCAGATACGCGCTTCTCGGTATTGGCCGCGCTGCCCGTACACAACAGCCAAGTCGTGGTACGCGCCAGCGTCATCTCGGTGCGTCGCCAAGGTATTTTTCAACATGGCGATCCGCTCTTCCTCTTCGTCGAGCCGCTTGTACAGCGCGAGCTGGCGTCGCCCTTCTTCCTTCTGACCGGAGCGCAGCAAGGCATTGCCTAAGTTGAAGCGGGCTTGGGCAAACAGCGAATCCAGCCGCACGGCGCGGCTAAATTCGGCCACAGCCGCCGCGTAGTCGCGCCGGAGATAATAGCTGCGCCCCAAGCCATTGCGGAATTGGGCCGAGGTCGTATCTGCGGCTACGGCACTGCTAAAGGCTTGCTCGGCGGCTGCATAGTCGTTTTGCTTGATATGGGCTTCGCCGAGGTTGAACCACGCCTCCCCGTACTTGGGCACGGCAGCAATGGCGCGCTGATAGGCGGCAATCGCGGCTGGGTAGCGCCCCTCGCGGGCGTGCAACAAGCCCAGCACCATGTGCGCTTGGGCGCGGTCGGGCTGCTCCCGCACCGTCTGTTTGAGCAAGGCCAGAGCATCGTCGTAGCGATCGAGGCGCGTAAACAAGATCGCCAACTCGGTCCGCGTCTTGGCGTGGCTCGGCGCTAGGGCAATAGCCTGCTCGTACGCGCGGACGGCCGCGGGCAAAGCCTCGTTTTTCGCGTGCGCCTCGGCTAGCTTGCGGTAGAGCACCGCCGATTTTGCGTTCTGGTCAACGGCGCGCTGGTAGTGGGCGGCGGCTTCTCCGTAGTGCCCAGCGCGCATCGAGCGGTCGCCCTGTGCTTCGTGCGCTGATTCGGTTGCTTCCGCCCAGCCGACAATCGCCAGTAAAAACAAAAAGGGTCTGTACCAAGACATATTAAAAAGTATAGACCGTGTAGGGGGCGGTTTGCAAACCGCCCCCTACCTCACAACAAACCACCTTTACCCACAGGACAAATTCATGGAACGAAGAGCATTCTTCAAGGGGATCGCCGCAGCCGCAGCCGCAGCCCCGCTCCTTCCCGACGTAGCCAAAGGGCTTGCCGAGCGGCTCGGCACCCTCGGCCAAGATGTAGCCTCCGCTAGCAACGAGCGTGCCCTGTGGCAACGGGTGCGCCGAGAGTTTCGCCTACATCCCGGCCTAATCCATCTCAATTGCGGCAGCATCGGCGCGACACCCCGCGTAGTGACCGACGCTCTAACCGCGTACCTCGCCGAACTGGAGGGCAATCCGCTAGCCAACACCTGGGGCGGCCTCGGCAACGAAATGGAAACAGTGCGAGCCAAAGGGGCGGAGTTCATCGGAGCCGAGCTAGACGAAATCGCGCTGACGCGCAACACGACCGAAGGCATGAACCACGTAGCCA
>JAPPEF010000070.1 GCA_028875335.1 Gemmatimonadota bacterium | reverse complement strand
GCCGTAATGAACATTTTGACCGACGAGCAGCAGGAGACCCTCAAAGAAATGCGCGCCAAGCGCGGCAAGTTTTTCGATCGGCGCGGCTGGGAGGGCAAGGGCCGGCACGACATGCGGCGCGGCGGTAAGGGTCGGCACGACGCGCGGCGCGGTGGCCAAGGCGCATTTTCAAGGCTGGATTTGACCGACGAACAGAAGGAACAGTTCGTGGAATTGCGCAAGGAGCACCGCACAGAGATACGCGAAACGCGTCAAAAGCACCGCACGGCTTTGGAAAGCGTCTTAACCGATGAGCAGCGCGAAAAGCTCGAAGAGATGAAGGACGAGGCGTTTTACGGCGGCGGCAGACGCTGGCGCGGCAAGCGGTAAGCACCGATTCCTATTTTTCTTCACGACGCGGAGTAGACTAGCTACTCCGCGTTTTTATTTTTTATCCGAACTGGATGTCCCCAACCGGCGCGGATCTTCAGACTGCCCGGACCGCCAATATCCGTCACACCGACCGCGTAATGCCCCCGTCGACCCGTAAGTTCTGTCCGGTTATGTATCCGGAGCCGGGAGAGAGGAGGAAGGCGGCGGTTTCGGCGATCTCCTCCACGGTTCCGTAACGCCCCATGGGAATGCGAACCTTGAACGATTCCTCTTCCGGGAGGCTGTCGATGAAGCCCGGCAGGATATTGTTCATCCGAATGTTGTCGCCAGCGTGGTTGTCTGCGTAGATCTTCGTAAAACTCGCCAGGGCCGCCCTGCAGGGCGTCGAAACGGGGAAGTGATGCTCGGGTTCGAAGACGGCAAAGGTGGAGATGTTGACGATCGATCCCCCGCCCTGCCTAACCAAGATCGGCGTGACGATCCGGGCCATGCGAACCACGTTCAGAAAGACGATGTCCAGCCCCTCGTGCCAGTCCTCGTCCGGGATATCCAGGAGACTGCCCTTGGGCGGATGGCCCGTGCTGTTGACGACGCCGTCGATGCGGCCGTACGCGTCCATGGTCTGATCAACGAGTTGCCGTAGGTCGCCCTCCTCCGTAACGGTACCGGTCACCCCGATGCCGCCCAGTTCCTCCGCCAGCGCTTCGGCCGCCCCAGAGGGTGAAAGCAGCGAGACAGCCCAACCTCGGTCCACTAGGTTGCGCGCGATGGCCGCACCCATGCCGCGTCCTGCCCCTGTGATGACCGCTACGTTTTGTATACTCATACCGCTCCTTTCGTTGTACCAGTCCGTCTGTCCGTGGTGGATTGCGTCTGGGATTCGCATCCCGGTCTTCTTTGTAAGCACAGATGACGCAAATTGGAATCCGCGCTTGGCGAGGACGCGGATTTATATAAACAAATGGGTTGCGGTCATCAATGACAGATTTGTCAGAGTACCCTTTTTTTAAGTATCTTTTGTCATCCGCCACTGATACTTAACAACCACATTTTCTTAGGATTCCTATGATAATCGACTCGCATACCCACGCTTGGGAATACTGGCCCTACGAGCCACCTGTGCCCGATCACAACAGCCGCGGCCGGGTTGAGCAACTGCTGTGGGAAATGGACCGCAACGGCGTCGATAAGGCCGTGCTGGTCTGCGCTCGCATCGAGCACAATCCCCACAACAACGACTACGTCGCCGAACAAATCCGCGCCTATCCAGATCGCTTGGTGCAATTCGCCGATGTGGATTGCTCGTGGTCGGCAGAATACCACACCCCAGGTGCGGCCGAGCGGCTCAAAGCAGCCGCAACAAAATACCAACTCAAGGGCTATACTCACTACGTAAAAAGCGACACCGAGTGGTTCGCATCCGAGGAAGGGCTCGCGTTTTTCAGCGCCACAGCCGATCTGAACCTGATCGCCAGCCTAGCTTTGGGGCCGCAGTGGCAGCCAGCGCTGCGCGAGTTGGCGCGGCGCTTTCCGTCGGTGACTTTTCTCTGTCATCACATGGCCGGGGCCAACGCGCGCGAGGAAGCGCCGCACCCCAACCTGCAGGAGATTCTGCGCTCGGCCGAGGTACCCAACATCTACATCAAGCTCTCGGGTTTTCACTACGCTTCGCACGTCTCGTGGGACTACCCCTACTCGGATACGCATCACATCGTGCGCCAGCTCTACGAACGCTTCGGCCCCCAGCGTCTGTGCTGGGGCTCGGACTACCCGGTAGTGCGAACCAACATGACCTACCAGCACGCGCTCGAAGCATTCCGCACGCACTGCACGTTCGTACCAGACGAGCACAAGCGCTTGATCTTGGGCCAGAACCTAGCCGATCTGATCGACCGAGCCGGCACTTGAACCCCTTCCGCAGATGATTACGCTACTGTCCGCAGCATATCCCGAGCGCGCAGGCGGCACAATCCGCCGCTGCTTGCTCATAGGCTCAATTTTCATCGGCTGTAGTGCCGACGGCCCGGGGCCGGTCCAAACGATCGGGCACGAAGCAGATTCGACTTGGGACATTATCCAAACGGAAATTTTCGCCGGCCAATGCGTTAGCTGCCACACGGCTGGAACCTCGTTTGGGCGTCAGTCGGGCCTCGTACTCACCCCGGACATGGCCTACGAACAGCTCGTGGGAGCCACCCCGACAAATGCGGCGGCCGCAGCCGATGGGCTGATGCGGGTTAGTGATCTCGGGCAGGGCATGCCCGGCCTCCTCAAGAGCTATTTGTGGGAGAAGATCAACGCGCCCGACCAGCAACACTTCTACGGCGACCATCTCTACTACGGGGAAATAATGCCCCTTGGCAACAAGCCGCTGACCAACGGCGAGTTGGCTTTCATCCGCGCTTGGATCGAGGCTGGCGCACCAGAGACAGGCCATGTGGCCGACCCAGACCTCTTGCAGGACAAGTCGCGCTACGAAGTGCCGGAGTTCAAGCCGCTAGCCGAGCCAGAAAACGGCGTCCAACTGCACTTGCCGCCTTTCGAAATACAGCCCAACAACGAGCGCGAGATCTTTGTCGTGCATCCGCTGAACAACGAAGACGATGTGTTCCTAGAGCGCGTCCAGATTTCCATGAAGTCCGGCTCGCACCACTTCCTACTCTACACATTCCAAGACGACATACCCCCCGAGCGCATGCCGGAACCCTATGAATATCGCGACTTGCACAACGGCACCGGCCAGTACGTCCTTTCAACCATACTAACGCAATTTTATCACCTGCCAATCGCTGGCAGTCAATGGCCTTCCATTGATGTCTCCCTGCCACCTGGAGTAGCGGTTCGGCTACCCAAGAACACTCTGCTCGACCTCAACTCGCACTATGTCAATCGCACCAGTCAGCCCGTTACCGGCGAAGTCTACACCAACTTGCACTTTGCCGACCCATCTGAAGTCGAACACGAGGCGCGTTTCTTTTCTTTGAACAATCTTGATATCTCCCTACCGGCTGGAGAGGTGACGACTATAGAGAGGGATTTTACCTTCTCCGAGCGGACCCACATTGTGCAGCTACTCTCTCACGCTCATCAACTCATGGTCGAATTCCGGGTCGAAATGATCGGGGGAGCGCACGACGGCGAGCTTATCTACATCGCTTACGATTGGGAACACCCGCCGATCCTGAGATTCGACTCCCCTCTCGTCCTAGAACCAGGGGAAGGCTTCAGATTAGAGACAACCTATGACAACACGACCGACGAAGAGGTCAATTTCGGTTTGTTGTCAACAGACGAGATGATGATTCTCTTTGGGATTTCTTACTAGGATTAACTTATCTTGCGGCACGCAAAAGGCGCGGGGAACACATATAGTGTGTGCTCCCCGCGCCTTTTTTATGGGACTACGACAGCGTCTAATACATATGCGGCTGCACGGCGAGGGCCAGCGACGCTTCAATGTCCCAAATAGCCTTGGTCACTTCTTGGCCAATCAAGTCCAGCTTGCGCACCTGTTCGATGCGCCCGGTCGCGCGGGCTAGCTCGCGGCTGGCCAAGAGCCTCTCGAAAATTCCGCAGGCATCCGCCAAGCAGATAATGACCACGTCGCGGGGGTCGGGGATCTTATCGCTGAACAGCACTTCCATGATGCGCAGCTTGACCTCTTTCTCGGCCTTGCCGTCGAGGGCCGGATAGCGCCGCGAGCGAAACACCCACAGGAAGCGCCCTTCCTCGCGCGCGAGAATGCCTTTTTCCACTAGCCGGCGGAGCGCACCCTCGCGAATGTCGTCGGCGCGCGCGGCAGTGCGCTCCAGCCAGTAGCGCGTATCGTGCGTTTCGGTCGCCGCGGCAATGTCGCTCAGCGTCGGGTCAATCAGGCTGTCTTGCAGGGGAGTGTTATCGACGAGGACCAGCTTGTCCAAGTCGGTGTCGATGCGGTCTTCTAGTGCCAGTTCCATCAGGACTCCGCCGCCTAAGGCGTAGCGCACCAACCGGTCGGGAACTCGGGCGAAGCTCCCATTTTCATCGTCGAGCAAAAGAAGCATAATTTCTTCGGTGAATCTCAGCATACCTTTCCTTTCAGGCCTAGTGTTTATGAATTTTTCTGACTCGCATTGGCGTGGAAGGGTTCCCGCCGATTCTCATGGAGAATAGGGGTCCTCCGCGTCCAAGATCTTGTTCAGGGATTCGGGGCTGCCGAAGCGCTGCACCTCTTCTTCGTACTGCTCCGTCTCAATGCGGGCCTGCCGCACGTGCCAGAGAATCCACAGTACCATCCCCACGACGAATAGCGCGAATTCCGCGCCGACAAAGGGATAGAGAGGCCCAATCTCGGCCATGTTGCCGCTCCAACTTTCGACGTTTCCAGTGGACATGATGATCTCCTAGTAGGGTATGTGTTTGGCTCAGCCGATGTTACATTTTGCCGACTTCTTCGCGCTCGGCGTCAATGATGCCCTGTTCCTCCGCGGCCCGATCAACG
>JAPPEF010000200.1 GCA_028875335.1 Gemmatimonadota bacterium | reverse complement strand
GGGTCGCGCTCAAACTCCCCGTAGCGCAGCATCGTGGCGATGACCGTCGCCATCTGCACTTGACCAAACGCGCCGCCCAGGCAGGTGTGCGGCCCGATGCCGAACGGAGCAAACGCACTCTTCTGCTTTGATTCCATCCGGGGCGGCAGGTGCCGTTCGATCTCAAAACGGTCGGGATCCGGGTAATACTCGGGATCCTTGTGAACCACCGTGGTCGCGACCATGAGCGAGGTTCCGGCGGGAACCCAGTGCCCTTGGAACTCAAAGCCGTTGCAAACGGTGCGCACCATCACCGGCGTGGTCGGGTAACAGCGAAGCGACTCGGTCACAAAGGCATGAGTGTTCGCCAGTGCGCGAACGTCCTTGGCGTTGGGCATACCGTTTGCGAAGAGCGCATCCGCCTCGGCCCTAAGTATCTCTAGATACTCGGGTTCGGAGAGAAGCCTCAGGACGGCAAAGCCCAGCGTCCCGGCCACGGTATCCACGGCTGCAATATACGGCCCGACCACGGCAGACATGAGGTCGGTTTCGGGCAGGAATTGCGGATCTTGGCGGTGCAACTCCAAAAAGGCATCGATGACGTCATGCGGGCACCCCTTCCGCAGGTCGGGATCGTGCAACTCGATCACCTCCCTGCAAAGCTGCCGGATCCTGCCCCTCACCCGGGGCATGCGATGCGCGTACATGAACCGAGGACGGTCGCGCCGGATGGCAAAAAACAACGTATCGAGGTAGTACTTGAGATCGTCGATGTAGTCGCGAGGCGACAGGCCCGTTGCCAAGACGCCCACCTGCTCGGTTACGATCCGCTGCATGGTCTCAAATACCCGCAACCGCGGTCCCACGGGCCAAGAGGTCACATGGTGCCGGGCTATCTCTATCGCCTGATCTATGTCTCGCTCGATAACCTCCCTTGAGTAGCCTGCCTGAGCCACGCGCCTGAGCCTGACGTGATCTGCACCGTCCATCGATATCATGGCGCGATCGGTCTCCATGGCCCGGCAGAACTCGCTGAACTCCCGGTTTGCGCGCAAGTGCGTACGTGCGTGCCGCAGTACGAAGGAATTCGCCTCCTGGCCAGCCAAGACGACGATACGACGCCCCGGCACCCGAATGCGAAATATAGGCCCGTGTCGACGATACAGCTTGGTAAAGAAATCGTTCAGGTCGCCGGTCATGCCGAGGGCGTTCCCCAGCAATGGCAATCCGGGCACCTTGGGAATCGGCTCGTACTGTTGCTGTGGGGCGCTCCGGCTCGCCTCCAAGTCCTCGTCGATTGCGATGCGGCTCGCCCGGCACAGGAGATTCAGCGACTGCACCGCCTCGACCCGTGCGCCCACCCGGTCGAGCTCCCGTGGGCTCAGCACCTTCTCGAATACGCGGCAGGCGGCGGCGAGACCGATCAGGTCAGCCTCCCACGGTTGGGGGATCTCCTCGTTGAAGAGAATCCGCATGACGCGCACCTTAACCTCTTCCGCGCTGTCGCCCTCCACGCCGGGATAGCGCTTCGCGTGCGCCACAGCGGGGGCCAAGAAGAAGTGGTCGCCGGGGTCCCGTTCCAGAATGCCCCGCTCGCACAGGCGGTCTCGGGCCGCATCAAGTATCTGCGGCCCCAACTGCAACCCTATGCGGCGAATCCAGTATTCGGGGGTGTGAGTCTCCGAGTTTCCCGCGATCAGGGCCAAGGCGGGATCAGCGATGGGATCGCCCAGCGGCTTCGGATCGACAAGCAGAAGATTGGTGAGATCGGTATCTATGCGATCGTGATGAGCGAGCTCCAGCAACGCCGCAGTGGCAAGGCCAAAGCCCAAGGTCCGCCCTTCGAGCGGATGGAGGTCGCCTAAGGCGTCGTCCTGCAAGAGCAGGCAGAGGTCTTCGGCGAAGGTAAGGGCTCTTATCATGTCAACCCAACTCGGTGGTGCTGCACTTCCTCCAACGGTTTCCGGGACACCTTGGCTTAAGCTCGCTTCCGCAGTTGCGTCCGCCGCCTCGGCGTTATCCGAACATAATCATCATGTGAGTTCGGGAAAAGCGGCCTTCTAACTGGAGTCGTGCATCTACAAATCCCTTGGGCCGCGACCGCGACAAGAGATTTACTCACCTTAGACCACTGTTTATTTTTACTAGGCCGCCCCATCGCACAAAAAGAAGAGGAAGCCGTGCAGTACCGCCACCTGAATCACCAACGCTTTACGCTCGCCGCCATAGACGACGTGATCCGTCGCGGCCGCTGGAGCGACTGGGCCGAACTGCGCCGGGCCGCTCTTGCAGACCACGCCCTGCTCGACAAAATCGAGCGCGTCTGCGCCCATTGCGCCGCCGACCCCCGCGCTCAGCGTCATCGCTTTTGGATGCACTATGTCGAAAAACACCGCGACACTTCCTGATTGAGGAGCTTTCCATGTCACCCCGACGCCAGCCCGACGGCCGCCCCGAATGGCGCAGTGTTGACGAAATGTTGGCCCAAGCCATAGCGGGCGAGGATTTTGCCACACTGCCCGGCAAAGGGCAACCCCTCGACCTGAGCGCTTACTTTGCCAGCGGCCCCGAACACCGCATCGCCGGCAAACTGCTCAAGGACAACGCGGTTTTGCCCCAAGCCTTGCAAGACCGCCGCGACGCCGAACAGCTCTGCATCCAAGCCAGACAAACGCTAGCGACGCAAAAGGAATACCTATCGACGCTAAAGACCAAAATTTGTGCCCAAGCTCCGGCTCTGTGCCGCTTCTTCCCCGACCTCCCAACCGCGTTGGCCGCTCTCGGCCTACCGACTTGGCCCGAATATTTCTCCGAACCAGAGAATGCGCCCTTGCCCGCTCGTCGCTCCTTGCTCGACGGTGCTAAACGCCTAGCCGAACTCGTCACCGCCTACAATCGCCGCATCGAAGTCGCCATCGCCGAGTACTTAGACTCCCTGCGCCAAGTCAATGCTTGCGTCGAGCGGCTCAACCAGCAAGTGGCCTTCTCGCAGCATTTGCCCGCCGGCTTACAGCTTAAGACCTCTGATCTCACCGAGGCCGAAGCCCAAGTGCGCACGTCACTTCCTTCCTTGACGCCCTTGCCCGCCGATCTAGTCCAGCGGTTAGGCCAGTATTACAAGGCAGCGCGTCCTTCGCTCTGGCGGCGGCTCTAAAAAAACAGCCGCATAGGCGTCTCCCCCAACACCTGCTCCTGCTCCGCCGCGCTCAGTCCTAGCTCTTCGGTAAACACCGCCAAATGCTGGGCATAGGTCGTGTTTTCCAACCAGTGCTCGCACGGAAAATCCGATCCCCAGATACAGCGCTCGGGGCCAAAGGCGGCGAGCAAATGGCGCAATTGCGGGTGCGTATCGGCGAATGGGTACTCCTGCTCCGAACTGGTCACCGCAAAGGTGAGTTTGGCGTGGAGTTGGTCAAAGCGCGCCAAATCCGCCGCTTGGCGCACTGCCGCGTCCTCGATCCCGTTAGCCCCCACCGGATAGGCGCAGTGGTCCAGCACTACCGGGACGTGGGGAAATCGCGCTAGCAAAGCTGCCAACTCGCCGAGTTGTTCCCGGCGCAAATGGGCGCAAATTACTGCGCCGACTTCGCCTGCCCGACGCCAGAGCCGCTCCGCCATAGGCTGGTCGTACCCCGTAGGCGCGGCTTCGAGGCGGAGTCCCTTGACGTTGTATCCAGTCACCAGCCGCTCCAACTCGTCCGGGCTATCGTCCCCAGCCGGGTCCAACGTGCAAACCCCAACCGTCCAGTCGGCATTGGCCCGAGCCGTATCGGCCAACAACCGATTGTCCCAGCGATAGGCCGACCCAGTCTGGATCAACACCACGCGCCCGACGCCATTGGCCTCGGCTTCGCGCCGCAAGTGTTCGATAGTCCCCACACCCGGCGACGGCCGGAAGGGGTCTTCTATCATGGGGTATCGCGTCTCATCTCCGTGGTAAATATGTGCGTGCGTATCGACGATCATCACCGGCTCCTTTCCATTGTCTATGCAACGGGAACATAAAGAACAACTGAACAGTTCAAAACTTGCCCGAATCCAGCCGCTAGGTATCTTTTTGTGCAACTTTCTCGAAAGAACTCCTAACATAATCCATGCGTTTATACCTAAAGCGAGCCTTGATCGCCTTGCTGCTTTTGGCACCGGTACTGTACGGTGCCTTCGCCCTAACATCACACCCCGTAGAGCCACATCCCTACTTTGCATCAGGGGACGTTTTAGTCATTGCCCACCGAGGCGGCAAGGGGCTGGCACCGGAAAACACCCTAGTGGCCTTTGCCCACTCGGCCGCGTTGGGGGTCGATGTGCTGGAAATGGATTTGCGCCAAAGTAGCGACGGCGCGCTCATCGTCCTGCACGACCGGCGCGTTGACCGCACGACCAACGGCCAAGGCGCAGCCGATAGCTTAAGTCTCGCCCAATTGAAGCAGCTAGACGCGGGCTATCACTTCAGCCCAGACGGCCAAACCTTTCCCTATCGCGGCCAAGGAGTCGCAATCCCCACCCTAAACGAGGTATTTACAGCTTTTCCCAACATGCGCTTTCTCATCGAAATCAAAAACGACTCCGCCGCGCTAGCACGCGACTTTTGCCGCACGATCCAGCGCTTCCAACTAAGCGACCGCATCATCGCCGCTTCCTTCCACAGCCGTCCTTTAGAGAGCTTACGCCAGACTTGCCCCGAAGTAGCGACTTCGGCTTCTTCATCAGCGGGAATGTCCTTTATTTTTCTCCACTGGCTGAGGCTCGACGCGGCTTACCACCCCGTCAGCCAAGCCTTTCAGTTCCCGGCCCGCTTGGGCAAAATCGACCTGATAGACCAGCGCTTCATCGCCCGCGCCCACGCCCACAACGTCCAAGTCCACATCTGGACCATTAACGATCCC
>JAPPEF010000318.1 GCA_028875335.1 Gemmatimonadota bacterium | reverse complement strand
GACTTTGATGTGCACGACATAAAGTCCCGGCGGCACTAGCTGCCCATGCTCATTGCGGCCGTCCCAGGTCTTGTCCGTGTACTGCCCATTGGCCTCGGGACCGTCGTGGATGACCCGAATCTGTCGTCCGCTTAAATCGTACACCCCTATTGCCACGGGTCGGACGATACTCAAGGATAGCAGATTGTAGTTCATCCCCATCACATCATTAGCTCCGTCCCCGTTGGGGCTAATGATCTTGGGCTCGATGCGTATCTGGTCGAGCAGTTGGGTTTTTTCGAGTACCGAGGGACTCAGCACGGTGGTACCAGATAAGTCGGCCTCGTCCCCTTCGCCTAAGAAAATGGCATCGCCCGAAATAATGGCCTGCGAGGCCCCTGGTTCGGTGGAGAGCTGGACCGAGCCAGTGAAGTTTGTGCTGTAGGTCAAAACTCCGGTCTGGAAGCGGAGGAAAACCACGATATTATCTTCGTTCACCGGCGGCAGACGCACCGAAAAACTGGTAGGGGATACCGAGGCGATCTGGAACCCTCCCTCGGTAGACAGATCATCTAGACCAGAAAAAGCCTGCTCAGCGATGATTTGGCCGCTGGAATCCCTCATTTCTATCTCGTCGATGCTTTCCACTTGGCCGGCGGTGGAAATTTCCACGGTGTCAAAACCGAGCAAGCCGTCGGACTGAGCCACGGTGCGCAGAGCATAGGTGAAGGACGTACTCTGAGAAACCGGCACATCCCTGGGGAAAATTTCGCCGATAACGGCATCGGCTAGCGGGGGTGCCAGCACGTCAAAACTCAAGTTCTTGAGCACCCGCCCTGCATCCAGATCGCTGCTGTTGAAAAGTACTCGAAACTGAAAATAGCGCCGCGGCCCGGGTGAGGTAATGGGTGAGCCCGCCGTATCGTTGGCTGCACTGGCGGGAAACGGCGTGCTGAACGGACTCCAGTTGACTAGATCTTCCCGAACCGGTCCGTGCTCCCATCGGCGGCCCAATTCGTCGTCGAGCGGCAGTGATTTGTACTCTGCCAAATCCATTTCCTGTCCCAGGTTATTTACCGAGAGCGAAATTTCTGTGGGATTGCGCTGGCCGTAGAGCAGACGAGTAAAGACAAGTGGGTTGGTATCCCTACCTGTGCGGGTGCGAATCTGGATATTGGAAAAGGCCGGATCGCCAATTGCTTCTTCCTGCCAGCGGAGTACGTTCCACACCGCAGGTTGGCCCGCATCGAAAATAGGTGAAATGTACTCGGCGTGGGACAAAAAGCCCGTACCGAACACCTCAAACTCGTCGATCTCGTAGTTGACCGTGGTCGTCGCCCGCAAGCGCAGGGATTTGACAGGGCGCGGTGGATCTATGATTACATCAACAATTGGATTCACATTATCAGGTTCTAGGAGCAGTGGCTCCCAGATGCGATTGCCTCCTTCGGTCTGGCTGCCGTCGTTGGTGAACAGTTCAAAGGCCCGCAAAAAATCGTTTTGGAATGGGGTGGTAGGCGAGGGGAAAACCGTATTGCGGGGATAGAAGCGAACGCGATTTACCCCAAAGAGTCCCCCCAAATCGACAAATATTAGGGTTCCCAAGGCATTGTAATTCTTGCGTTCGAACGCTTTTAGTTCGCCGCCATCCTTCGTTTCGATGAGTTCCTCCAAGGTGAGCTCTAGGTCTTTGGCGTCAAAAATGCCGGCGGCGAATCCGCCCAAGTCAAAGACATTGGGTGCGGTTATACCCCCCCCGCGTTTCAGGGCGGTATTGGCGATATTCTCGCCATCTGGAATGCGCAGCGGATGGATACTACCGGGGAATTCGTCGTTGTCAAACTCGATCAAATTGCCGGGCGAGTTTCCCACATCCAGTTCCACGCCCGGCACATCGTCGTCTTGGAAAAGGGATCGGTACTGAGGCTCGATAGTCTCCACCGAGGACGAACCTTCACCGCGCCAGTTGAGGGAGCCGTTCTCGCCAAGACTCACCGTCTCCAGCGCCACCGCCCAACGACAGAGGGACAGGACTCCAAGCCAAATTAAGAGGGCCTGTCTTGAGGATACTGTATTCTTAAGCATGGCATCTCCTCAGCAATGGTTGGAACTGAGTAGCCTAATGTTGAACTATGCGCGAAATAGTTTTGCCTGTCAATGGGTCATTTCCCCAAGATTTTTGTCAATTGTTCTTTTATCGAGGTTTCAGCTTGTTGCCGCATTTTTTGTTGCTGTTCGGCAAGACTGTAAAGACCGTAGTGTTCGTCGGCCTTGTTGAGGTCTCCGGCGCGCTTGTAGAGATTGCCTAGGTGTCTGTGTACCTCAAACTCTGTGGGACTTAAGAGCAGGATCTGCTCGAAGTGCTCGATTGCTTCGCGGTAGCGCTGCTGTCGGGCTAGGAGGAGACCCAAACTCCAACGGGTCTGGACGGAATTGGCATCCAAGCTGACGGCTTGGCGCAGATGATCTTCTGCCTCCAGCAAGCGGGGGGGCTGATCTGGCGGGTTCGCCCCTTTTGCAACTCCTTCGCGCTTGAGCAAAAGATTGGCCAGCAGGGTATGGTACTGGGGATTTTCCGGTTCACGGCTCAGCAGGATGCGGCACTCTTTTTCGGCGGCATCTATCTCGCCGGTCTCTTCGTAGAGTCGGGTCAACTGGTAGCGCACTAGGCTCGAATCCGGCTGGAGATCTAGGGTTTGGCGATAGGTTTGGATGGCACGCTGGGGCTGGCCAGCCATCAAATAGGCGTAGCCCAGGCGGCCGTGGAGGGCGGCCCATTGGGGTTGTAGGGGAACCAGATCGGAGTAGACGGCGATGGCCTCCTGATACAACTGGGCACCCAGATAGGCATTACCCAGCAGAAAACGAGCGGGGGCGGTCTCGGGATAAAAGCGCACATATTGAAGGTAGATTTCTATGGCGTCGGCGTGTTGTGCTTTTGCGTTGTAGAGGTTGGCCAAGCTCAACAGGGCATTCCGGTGATCGGGACGCTCCTCAATCACGGCGCGGTATTCCCGCATGGCGTTGGCGACCATGCCCTTCTGCTCATAGGCGTAGCCCATCCAGAAGCGCTGCTGAGTGTCTCCTGCCATATCCATTCGACCGGTGCCCAAGTTGGTCAGCACTATGACCCCGACTACGCCGGCCAGGGCCCAGGGGCGATGAGATGTGTACCTGAGCCTGTATAGACCAAAAGCGGCAAAGAGCAACAAAATAGGCACGGCAGGCAGGCGATAGCGAGCAGTCACGAAGAAGAGAATCACCGAGAGCATGTAGGCGAGGATAAAAAACAACAGCAGACGTCCTTGGGGAGTACGGCCTTCTTTGCTGCACCAGAAAAACGCCAGCCCGAGCAAGGCGAAAGGCCCCACTAACCCAAAGGGAAAAGCCAGACCGAACTTCCACAGTAAGACCTGGAGCAAGGTCGAATCGCGGCGGGCGAAATAGGGATCGAGGTTTCGCCGGATTTCGTCTCCGTGCCAAAAAAGATAGAGTTTGTTCCCTAAAAGTTTCAGATAATCCAAGGGGTCATCAGCGATATAGGCCCATGAGCGCGCAAAGAAAAAGCGAGACTTTGACGAGGGGCGTTCAATACCTGCTTCTCTTTCGGGGCTTGCAATTAGGTGAATCCAGTCTTGCCCTGGGCGGATATTGACTGTGTGATCGTAGTTGGGGTTGTTGCCGATGTAGAAATTGATGCCGGCATTATGGGAAATCAGCACTAAGTCGCCGCCCACCAGATAGTTGCGCAGCGCAACGGGAGCGATGATAAGGCCACATCCCAAAAGAAGGAGGACGCCCTGTTGCAAGATGCGAGGGAGGGCAATATGTGCTCTTTTACCAGTGGACCACAGCCAGAAAAGCAGGAAGGGAAGGAACAAGAGAATATTGGCTACGGCCAAGGCACATATCCCTAGCAAGAGTCCGGAGACCAGATAGGGCCAGCGAACTGGGCTGGGCTGGCGACTCAGATGTAACAGCAACAGCAGGTTGAGGAAAATGGCCGGAATAGTGGGCAGCAACTCGCCGCCAAAGTAGATCAGCGGCCCGTAAAAAGCAGCGGCCAACCCGGCTGCAAAAGCCACGGGAAAGGAGAAAACGCGGAGACCGAGAATGTAGGTGAAGACGCAAATACCCGCTCCGAGTAGCGCTTGGAACAGGCGCGGCAAGTAGAGGTTTTGCTCGAAAAACCAGAAAAAGAGGCTCAGGAGATAGGGGTACAGCGGCGGCTGCCAGAAGGGCGGCGGCCGGCCGATCCAGGACTGACTGCTTAGATAGAGTCCATCCTCCACATAAGTCTTGGCATCTACGATCGGGATATTAAAGAATAGCCCATCCCGAATTTGCTCCAAGTAGACAAGGCGGAGGATTAGCGCCAACAGGCCCAACAAAAGGGCAGGCCCTAGGCGGCGCCAGTCGCCTAGGGCAAAAGATGCAGTCATGCCCGCGAGGAATTACTGTATACCGGCATAGACGGTGAGGAAACTTTGGGTGATGATGCTGGCGCTCTTCCCTTTGGCTTTGCGGCGATCTATTTGCAAGCCCATCCGGGTAGTCAACTGGTACCCTAAGTAGGCCGAATCATTGCTGAATTGCACCGCGCTCACTACGCCGTTGAAGTCGTTAATGTCGTTTTCGAAATCGTCGAAGCGGGAGAATTCCAGACCGGCCTGGACACTAGTATGGGCCAGTAGGGGAAATCCCAAGATAAGGCCGCCCAACTCGGTGAGTTCCCGGCGTTTATCGGTGGAGGTTAGATCGATGCTCTGGTAGCGGAATTCGCTTTTCCAGCGCGGCTCGATCCACAGGTTGCCCAGGTCGAAGCGGTAGCTGGCTTTATTGATAAGGCCAAAGAAAAAATCTTGTTCGCGCAAACCCAGAGGAGCACGCTCATTCTGGCTGAGCCGCTGGTGATAGAAATCGTACTTTAGGTAG
>JAPPEF010000250.1 GCA_028875335.1 Gemmatimonadota bacterium | reverse complement strand
ACAACAATGTCAGAACAAAAAATGAAAAATCTCAGAAAATAGGGGGGAACTTCCGCTCTAAGCTGTCATGTGTCGTGGTCTTACCCACACCCGCCGCTCCAATTTAGCTTTCACAGCGGGTCTCTCCTTTCTGCCGCCATTACCCCACTCCGTCCATCCGAGGGGACACATTTACGTGCCCAGTAGGTGCGACAGGTTGTCCAGAAACTGCTGTCGTACTTCTTCTTCCGTCATTTTCCATGCGCCGGCAACCGTGGACGAGATTGCAATTGCCTCCCAGGGCATATAAGGTGAGGAGCCATTCAACGCAAATGGCCCGTCGGTTTCCGGCAGAACTCTGTCAATCGGCAGCTCGTCTAGAATTCTTCGACCTTTTGCACCACGTAGCATTGCTGGTCCCACACTGAACCAACACCCCATGGCCACGGCACGGCGAGTCTCCTCAATGGTCCCCGAGAACCAATGTAGAACGGGGACGCTAATTCGGCAGTGTCGTTCAATGAGGTGAAGAACCGGGTCCGCCGCATTCCGCGAGTGAACGCTTAGAATCTTCCCGCCGCAGCGCTCACTCTCCGATAGCACGGCCCCTAGAATTGACTCCTGTTGCTCACGCGTATGCCGATACTGTGCAGAGCCGTCCAGCCCCACTTCCCCAATGATTTCGGCTTGGCATACGCCCGAAATCAACAGTTCGCGCTCGGAAGCTTTCTCCGAAACGATCTCAGGATGCAAACCAAGGGCCACTTTAATGGTGTCATAACCTGCAAACACTCGAGATGTCGCCTGCCAGGCACGCGGACTAGTCGTGACAACGAGCGTGAAACGGTTTCTTGCCGCAACTTGATCGGCAAGTTGCCGTGCGTTTGGGTAGAGGTCCAAGTGGCAATGAAAGTCAATCATATTACGCCGTGACTCGACAAGAGTCTGCCAAGTTCATCCATGCCGCGTGCCACGACGCCCTCGTATAGCTCACGCTCAGAGTGAGAAGCGAATAATACCGAACTGCCTACAAAACGTCGGATTCCTTCGTCCTGATACCGAAGGTATGCGACTGCAGCCGCAATAACATCCTTTGACTCGGAGCGGGAGAGCCTGTCACAGAGGTAGCCTCCGGCTGTTGTGTCAGGCAACTGCGCTTCAAAAAATGCGGCGCGCCGCACCAGACACGGGATGCACTTTCCACAATGTATGAGTTTATAGCGTTGGTATCTGGAGCAACTCGTGGATTCACCCACCAGACTTGCAAGTTTTTCACTGTCAGGACATCGTTGCAACATTTCCCCCTTTGTCTGAAATCGGTAAGGATAAAGGAGTCGTGCTTGGATTCCAACCGCATTCCAAACCGACTGGACGGCACTCATGAAAACTGGATGCGTAGTCTTTGTGCTCAGGGTCCCAAGTCGCCCTGGTCCGAGGGGTACATTCAGGCTAATGAAGCCGTTCTCAGGGACGACGATAGTCTCAACGGTTTGGTTGTTAGGGGATTGCAATGCACCTGCGGCCAGCGCAGCAAACGCAATGAAGATGATCGATCTTGCTCTTGTTGATTTTTCGGGCTCTCCCGGATGTTGAGCTGTGAAACTCCAATGATAGTGACGGTTTGATCCACCAAGTGCGGAGGCGAATTTCGCTTGCGTGTTTTTGTCTCCACGAACCACTTGGGAGACAAAGAGAGGCTTCATGCCGCTATCGGTGAGCTCGATAGATCCGACAAGGCTATCAATTCCTCCTGACAAGAGGCACACGCAATCAGCATTTTTCTTCTCAGGTTTTGTCGCCTTGGGTGGCTTAATGCCGCCGGACCGGAATCGTAGTGACCAGAAGTCGCCGGTGAGGAATCTGAGCATGTTCTCAAGCTCAGAGCGTCTAGCATTCCACACAGCCGGGTCCGCAAGACAGACGTGTAGATCAATCTTACGAGTCCATCCGTCGGGACTTTGGCTGCGAAGAACGGCCTTGTCGGTTGCGGCTACCGCTGAAGCGATTACGGCGAAGTCCCAAGCTTGTACGGAGGGAGCCAGCTTGGCATTTCGGATAGCAGCCGGCAACCCCAATGCAATGTGCCCGATCCCGGCACGACCAGACTTTGAAAACATTGTTAGGTAGAGCGCTTCGTTATCAAGGCGAGTGGGCAAACGTTCTGGCGGACAACAGATTACTTTCTTCATATTGCCCCCTCGTAAACGGCAAATGTGTTCTCAAGAGCGCTTTGCAGAATAAACTGAAGCTGGCTTGGTGTGGCATGATATGCGCCGGAGCGTAGCGTCTCGATCTGCACGCTAAGCTCTGCCTTCAAGTAATTCCGCATCTCGTTCATCCGCGTTACGCTTTCGCGCGGGCTGAAAGAGAAGCTTTCAAACACTTGCCCTATATCCAAGCACAGCCGATGGAAGGCCTCATAGCCCAAGAACGATGCCATCAGCCCCCAGATGTCGTCATCAGCCAGATTGAAAAGATCAACGTCTGGATTACTGGTAAGCAGATCTCCCATAGCTTGCGCCATGGATTGCTGGCAGGCCGCTTCGTCTAGGCTTCCGCCGGAAGACGTCGTACGTTTGACGATCTCATCGGCGATCTCCTGTGCGCTTGCATTCCGTGTTTTGAGAGAATCGACCCAATCATTGATAACTGGATTAGTTCTTTCACGTGCCGCTTGAAGAACGCCGAATGTACTTGCGCCAGATCGCGCAGATGTCCGCATGCGATTTGCGGTGCGTCTCGCACCGCCCATGCCGGTGCGAGAGTAGTGACCGAAGGCTCTTCTAAATGAGCCTTCCTTCCCGGAACGTGCGAATTCTCCTAGTGTCCTTCGCGCAGCCCCGAAACGGGCTCGCGGTGCAACTTCTGGAGGCTCGGGCGACGGTTGGGGTTGGTCATTGCCTAGATCTGCATCGCCCGGCTTCTGGTCATCGGGGGGTGGGCCGTCTCCCAGAGGTGGTATCTCAATATCGTCCAGCCACGGAGGGTCAAAAGGAACTTTGGAGTTTGGTCCACTACTTGGTGCTGAAGTCCCCATCTACGATTTACTACTTGGGATAGCGGTGATTGCTTGTTTCACAGGCTGGGGCGACTGACTATCGGCGCCCCACTGCTTCAGTAGATCTTTGGCCCAGTCCTCGTCCCGGATATACGGAACCAATGGTGCGGATCGCTTAGAGGGCGGGATCTCATTCAGCAGGTTCACGTACGCAGCCCCCAAGGCTGGAAATGCTTTGGGCACATGCAATCCCTGGACAAGAGACGTGAGGTCCCATTGGTTTGCACGCGCCTTTCGTCGGATACGGCTCAGAATTTGGCCAGATCCAGCCTCTCCCAATGCCTTCAATTGATCAACCAGTAAAGGCATAAAGGCGTCTGCCTCCAGAATGCCCTCCAAGAGAGCCCTTCCCTTCGACGAAATCTCATCGAAACTGGCTAGTAAAAGCGAACGATCACGACTCAAGTAAAGCAGAGGGCGTAGGTCAACATCTCCCAGCTTTGGGTTGAGGTTCAACCAATTCGAAATGAAGGGATCGTTCCAACTCGCGTCAGGCATCCTAGGTGCCTCTCCCTTGGCCAGCGCCTCCTCCATCTCTGTAATAAAGGTAGCTTTACCGTCTTCCTGTTCCGCAATGTGTTTCACAAGGTATTCAAATGCAGATGTTGGTGCGCAGCGTTCAAATAACTGAAGCTTAACGAGTTGGTCAAAGGCTATGCTCATCCCTTGAGCTTTGGCGACGGTATCCCGAATCATGAGGTTATTTAGGAATCGCTTGATGAGCCGGGGATTCCCGTCAATACCCTGAGCCGAGACCATCACATGGGCGAGCTGATCCGCAAGGTCTATCTCTACGCTGAGTTTGTCAGAATCCTCGCCGAATGCTTCTTCCATTTTTTTGCGAGTAAGCCCCCCCGCCCAGGACTTCCGTACAGCATCAAGGATTGTTGTTTGGGCGGTGATCCACACTTCCCTATTGATGTTGCCTCTCCGCTCCGCCAACTCCGCGAGGAGCAGAATTAGATACCCCTTTATCTCCGTCACACCCAATCTCGGAACCCTGAGAGGAACCTGTATGAGTTTGTCAAAGTAGCTCGTAACGAGTTCGTCACTCAAATCAAAATTTCCGAAGTGTGCGCGAACTGCTCCCCGAATCATCTGCTCATCCGCGGCAATGACGAATGCTGTCCGTGGGAGAAAGAGAAGCAAGCGCATTGCTTCGAGTGTCGAAATAGCCGTATCGGGCAGGCAACGGTCAAGGTCGTCTACCAAGACAACGAGTGTTACGTCGAGAGATGTGAGGAGGTCTTCAAAGCTGTCACGGAGTTCCTGAATTTCCTGTGGGAGGGACTTGTCCTCCTTCTGCTTCAGCAAGCCCGCAAGCTCTGGCTGAAGTGACGCATACGCTGCTCTAACTTTTTCGATATCATCTGGGCTGGGCTCCGCGTCTGTTTTGCAGAGACCACCAACGGCCCCGACGACCGCTCCCAAGGGGCCGCCAAGGATCCCGCCCACTAGAATACCGGAAACAGTGGGCGCAAGGAGCTTACCCACACGCAGCCAGTTAACGCGCTTGAGGAACGCTTTGGCTTCGTCAATGTGGGATTCGCGTCCCTCGGCTTCAGCGAGTAGCTTGTCAGCCACCGCTTGGAGCAGTGCCATTCGCGCATCGTCATAACCTTGGTAGAGCCACGCGTCGAATTCAAGGAAGACATAGTTGTTGCCTTCGTCTCCGTTGGTCTTCTCCAGCGAAGCCCCGATCATCTTGATGAGGGATGATTTTCCCGTACCCCAACTTCCAGACACGCCAATAGAGAGTGGTTGATCTGTAGATTCACGCACAAGTTGTGCGGCGGTATCAGCAACGACGGTGAAGTTGAGGAGGTCTTCGGTTGTTTCTACCGGAAGTTCCCCCCTAGTGACACTAAGATTCAGGAATTTCGGCAAACGATTTCTT
>JAPPEF010000016.1 GCA_028875335.1 Gemmatimonadota bacterium | reverse complement strand
CGCACTCGTCACCAGGACCAAGAGCCGACTTTTCCGCTGTCGTTTCCGACGGATTAGGGGGCGAGATAGCTAAACGACTAATCAATCGACGCGCAACAGATGGGGCAAGTGGTTGAAGTGATGGTCGCGGGAAAAGAGATGCAGACCGTGTTCAACCACGAGCGCGGCAATCCAGATATCGTTGGTGGGAATGGGCGTACCCTGCTGACGCAACTGGCAAAAGAGTTGGGCATAGTGTCGCGTTGTGGCCTCGCCAGCATAGAGAACGGATGTCCGGGGCCGATTGAGAAAACGCCGCAGAATGCGTTCGTTTTCGCGGGCGTATGTGCCGCACTGGAAACCGGCGCGCAATTCGGCCAAGGTGACGAAGGGCAATACGATCTGCTCGGCGAGTTGGATGCGCTCTAACACTATTGGGTCGCCGGCACAAAAGTCGCGGTAGCGGTTGGTATCTAAGGCAATCTTCACGACCAAAGTTCGGGATCTACTTGGTCCATGGCTTCGATGGCCTGGTCAAAGGCCGGATCGTCCACCCAAGTGCCAGCCAAGTCATCTAGATCGTGGTGGCGTACTTCCTGTTCCGATAAACCTAAGCCGCGCGCTAAGGCCCACAGAGCGAGTTCATTTAGGCTCTTGTGTTCTTGGTGAGCCCTTCTTCTGAGTTCTTCGTCTAAGTGCGGCGGCACTTTTCTGATGGTGTATTGAGTATGTTTCTCAGCCATGCCTATAATATAGGCTACATTTGCAGGCAAATCAATCGCAATGAGGCATTGGAGGACGAGATTGAGCCGCGCACGCGCCGCCAAGCCACAGCGTCGACTTTTCCGCTGTCGTTTTCGACGGATTAGGACGCAGGCGACCTATCTTCCCGCTGGTCAGCCTTGCACGTCCTTGCTGTCCCACCCGATGTGGTCATGCCCCGGCTCGTGCAGGGCTTCTCTATTTACGTGGAAGCCCTCTATTCATTTAATTTACAGTGCTATCCGACCTACAAATACCTAAGACCGGACTGCTGCGGCCTGAGCCCCACCTATCTCCGGCCAGTAGCAGGTTGGTAGCTTAGCCCAAAACCAAAGAATAACCATGCCGACACCGAACATCTGCAAAGAGCAATCCTGCACCGAGAAAGTACGGAGAAATCACTACTTGTGTCGTGAGCATTGGGAGGAATCTCAGGAAGGAGTTATTGATGAGTGTCCCCAGTGTGGGGTATATAAAGACGCAGGGTACCCCCTCTGCATCGAGTGCAACAAGAAAGCCAGCGCGGCGAGCAAGAAAAAGCCGAAAGCAGGGAAAAACAAGCAGAAGATCCGCAGGTACGACCCGGTCAGAGCCGGCACCTTCGACGAACGCGCCGCTTTACTGGAAGATGATCAGAAGGCACAGGACAAACGCCAATTGTTCCACGATCAGCAAGGCAAGTGCGTTTACTGTGGCAACGAGTACCAGTACGACAAACTCGAAATTGAGCACATGATTCCGAAGGCTCGCGGTGGCCCGGATCACATCCGAAACTGCCAGTTGGCCTGTGGTAGTTGCAATCTAGCCAAAGGCACGAAGACCGACATTGAATTCCGGCAAGAACACGCTAGTCATCTGCCGCAGAAAGAGAGGACACCGGCCGACCCGCCCATAGATCCGAAACTGCTCAAAGCGCCAGCCCAGAAGCGCCGCTTTTGGCGATCCCGACGTAGGTGATCTGATGATCAATAGGATACGTAAAGCCCGCCATAGCATATCGACGGAATGCGGACACGATCCGAAGAAGCTAATTGAGTATTATATAAGGTGTCAGAACAAACGGAGGTCGCCGACATCATCAGCGGCAAGCAGTAAAACAGTCCGGTCGGACAATGAATAACAGTGCCTATCTGAATTGTATAGGAGGCTTATTTGTTCCAGCACAAGTTTGAATGGGACCCTAGCAAAGCAGAACAGAATCTCAGGGCACATGGTATTGCTTTTGAACGTGCTGCTACCGTTTTTCAGGATCTAAGAGCACTCTCCGAGTTTGACGAGGAACACAGCCAAGATGAGGACCGGTGGATCACTCTCGGTCTAGATCGGACAGGTAGCTTACTGGTCGTTTGTCATACATATCGAGAAGAGGCTGCCTCAAGCGACCGAATACGGCTAATCTCGGCACGTAGAGCAACCACGAATGAAGAGAGGCAATACAATGAAACAGGAATATGATTTTTCTAAGGCTGTGAGAGGGAAGTTCTTCCGCGAGGGGGCCGAGATACAGCTCCCAATTTGCTCTGATAGGGGTTCTAATACTCATCAACGACCCAACCTCTTCAATTACGCGACAAAGGAACTCTCGCAGGACGCCGTCATCTGCTGGCTCGTTGCCTGTGCTACCGAAGCCACTGGAGACCTCCAGAAATGCGGACTAGAGTTCGTGCGTACCCTATTTCGGGTGGGTGAGTCGGATCAGACTGGCGGCGTTCCTGTACTGAGACCCAATGGCGAGTCAACAGCTCGCCACGAAGGGCCGTGCGACGTGAGCGACGTGAGCTGTCCCAGCCCTCAGTACGATCGGATAGATGTGTATTTTCAAGCCAAAGTAGACGGGAAGACGGTCTCTTTTATCATCGAAGACAAAAAAGACGGATCGACGGATAGTGCTCAATTGGCACGGCATATAAAGGTCGTCATCGGGGATAAGGAGAAGGAAGATCTAATCAAACCCATCTATTTCAAGACTGGATATGTGTTCAGTGATGAGAGAGAGGTCGTCGAAGAGAACAAGTATTCTGTTTTTAAGGGGGAAGACATGGCGAGTTTTCTCGACGGTCAGGCCGTAACTCGGGAGAACGAGATTCTACGTCAGTATGCGGAATATCTGGCAGCTTTTATGGAACCAAGGATGAAGGCCCAGCAGGAGTGGAACCTTAATCAAGACCATGTTCAGTGGGAGTTCATGCTGAAGCTCCGTGATGTGATGGAAAATGTGGCTGGCGAATGGCGGCCCTTTATCCCCGACGAATTGTCCGATTCACCGCCAAATTCGGACTGGCTTGTCTCCAGTTTGGGCAGGGCCGCAAATAATGACGGCGAGCCGTTCACGCAGTACTGGTTCGCACGGCATCTGTTTTGGCGACTCGATGCGGGGAAGCCACTACGGCTGATGATTGATCGCGGGGAAGCTGGGAGTGTAGAGGGAAGCGATGGTATGCTGCGTGAATACCGAAATTGCTTCGCTAGGGCCCTCCAAGAAGGGGAACTATCTGACGGAGGCATAGATGTTGACAAGAGCAGGGGCAATCAGTGTGCCGTCGGATCCGTTGAGACTACCAATCTTCAGAGAACGACGGTGGATAAATTTCTGGATAGGGTGAAGCGGGTGCATATCAGATTCCTTGAGTCAATCTCGGCAAGCAGACACTCATAGGCGGCATTCGGAAATCGTTCTGTCGTTTCCGACGGATTGAACACCTCAATTCAGCGGTCGCAGCCGCCCCGCGTCCTCCACGTAGCTCGCGCCGCACGCCGCACAGACCAGATTACCGCTTAGCGTGATGCCGCAACGGCAGGCCCAGCCCGTCTGCCGCCCCGGCACGCCGGTTATCAGCCCATAGGCCGGCACGTCGCGGGTTACGACTGCTCCGGCACCAATGAGGGCATACGCGCCGATTTCGACGCCGCAGACGATGGTCGAGTTGGCTCCCAGCGAAGCCCCCTTGCGCACCCGCGTCTCTTGAAACTCGTGCCTGCGGTCAACAAAAGCGCGGGGATTGACGACGTTGGTGAATACCATTGACGGGCCGCAGAAGACCTCGTCTTCGAGCGTGACTCCCTTGTAGATCGAGACGTTGTTCTGTATTTTGCAGCCGTCGCCGATCACCACGCCGCGATCGACATAGACGTTCTGGCCGAGGTTGCAGTTTTGGCCGATCTGAGCGTCGGGCATCAGGTGGCAGAAATGCCAGACATGGGTCCCCGCACCGATGGTGACCGGCTCATCGACGCAAGTGCTGGGATGGATGAAGTATTCTTTTGCCATGACGACCGAATATAAATTGTCCTTATTTATTTACCAATGCGCTGACCGAACGGTCGGCGCAGAAACCCTTTGCATACGGAGGAAATTGTGAAATTAGCCACGTACTCTGCCGCTGGCGAACAGCGCGTGGGCGCAGTAGTTGGCGACGACAATATCGTCGTGGATCTCGCCGCTGCCGATCGCGTCTTGGCCCGCCAAGAAAGGCGCAAGACTCATCCCTTTTTTACTGACATGCTGGCCCTGCTCGGCGCTGGTGCCAAGGGCCTGCGCGCCGCCAAACAGGCCGCGGCGTACGCCGAAGATAAAGAACCCAACGGCAAGACCATCCACGCCCTCAACAAGGTCCGCCTCCGCGCTCCCGTGCCCAACCCGCGCAAGGTCTTCTGCCTGGCCGGCAACTATCAAGACCACATCGAAGAGGGCGGCGGCAAAATGGATGCCCAAGACAAGGAAACCCCGCGCGTCTTTATGAAGCCGCCGACCACTACAGTTATCGGTCCCGGGGATCGCATCCTCATTCCCCCGATCGCCAACAGCATCGACTGGGAAGGCGAGCTGGCCGTAGTCATCGGCCGCAAGACCAAGGGAGTCAAAGCCAAGGACGCGCTCAGATACGTGGCCGGGTACACCGTTATGAACGATGTATCCGAGCGCGAGTTGGTCATCAAGAAGCGCACCGATAGCCGCCCACGCGACGAGTGGTTCGACTGGCTCAATGGCAAATGGCTCGACACTTTTGCCCCGCAGGGACCGTGGATCGTCACCTCGGACGAGATCAAGAATCCCCAAGTCCTCGATATCAGCACGTACATCAACGGCAAGCGCAAGCAACACAACAACACCGGCCAGATGCTCTATCCGGTCAATAGGATCATCGAGTACATCTCGGCGATTATCACCCTAGAACCGGGCGACCTGATCAGCACCGGCACCATATCGGGCGTCGGCGCGACCACCGGCACCTTTATGAAACCCGGCGACAAGGTCGAAATCGAGATTTCCGGGATCGGCGTACTCAAAAACTCGGTCGCCAAGAGCAAGAAATAACCCTTGGACTCAGCGTCTGCGACCACGGGCCAGGAAGGCGGGCTGCTCAGCCGCGCTTTCCTGGCCCTTTGTTTGATTTACTTTTTCGAGAGCTTTCTCGTCGCCCCCTTCCAAGCGCTCTTTCCCGTCTATATCGAAGCCGACTTGGCGCGGCCGCCGTGGTTTACTGGGTACCTGCGCGGCCTGATGCTGCTCTTAGGCGGCATATTTGCCGTGGTCGCCGGCCGACTCTGCGACCGCTTTGGCCGCAAGGCGACCTTGATGATCGGCCTCGTCGGCAGCGCATTCACCGGCTTGGTCTTTCGCACCGCAGACCCTTGGGGACTCTCGTGCTTGCTCTTGGTGATGGGCGCGGCTAGCGGCCCTTGGTCCACGGCTGGGCAGAGCATCCTTATCACCGCCGTCAGTCCCGCTCGACTCGGTTTGGGCGGTGCCCTCTACTTTCTCAGCAATACGCTCGGCAACGCGCTCGGCAGCTTTTGTACTGGCTTGGTTAAAACCGCCTATTCCTTTGCCCAGATCGGCGCTGCCATGTGCATTGGCGTGGTTGCGGTAGTCGCCCTAGCTTTTACGTTGTTGCCCGGCGACGCGCCTAGCTCGACCACTGAACAGACGGCGCGCCTCAGTACGTGGACGGCCTACCGCCCGCTTTTGGGCCGCGGCAATGTGCACCTCCTGCTCAGTCTGCGCCTGACCATCACTACCTTCTGGGGCATGGCGACGCTGGCGCTGCCCCTGCTGATCTACCGAGTCGGCGAAAGCGAATCTCTACCCGCGTATTTTGCCGCTGTTTCGCTGGTCGCTGCCGCCTGCTGCCAGCTCAGCGTTGGCTATCTCAATGACCGCCTCGGCCGCACCGCACCGCTCCTCAGCTCGGCGTCCGGCGTCTTCCTCAGCGCTTTGGGACTGGCCCTGTGGCACGATTCCCTCGTCGGCCTCTTCGTCTGCGGTACCGCTCTCACGGCTACGGCGTGGGCCGTCTCGACGCTGATTCCCCGGCTTATCAACGACGTCGCCGCTCCCGAAGAAAAAAACCGCCTCGTCGGCTTGGGCCACTTCGCTTGGAGCGGCTCGATGGTGGTCGGCAGCTTGCTCGGCGGCTACCTGATCGAGATAAATGCTGCCCTGCCCTTCTATCTCGGCACGGCCCTCACAGCGCTCGGTGCGCTCGGTGCCTTTGGCCTCTGCCGCCGTCTGGACGGAACAGGGGTTACGGTTTAGACTAGGCGAATGCAAAAACTCCGCTTGTTCGTCATCTCGGTCTCGCATTTTTGCGTCGATAGCTACGCCACGATGTTGGCCCCGCTGCTGCCCCTGATCAAGGTCAACTTGGGGCTGAGCTTGGCGCAAGTTGGGTTTTTGGGTTCCATCGTTTCCATATGCAATATCAGCCAACCGCTCATGGGCTTGTGGGCCGACCGCATGGCTTGGCGCTGGCTGATCGTCGGTGGCTTGGCCTTGGCGACCATTTTCTCCCCGCTCATGGGGCTGGCTCACAATTACCTGACTCTCGTCGGCATCCTGACGCTGGGTGGGCTCGGGGTCGCCGCTTTCCACCCCCAAGTCTTTTCGCTGGCTGGTGAACTCAGCGGGCCGCGCCGTTCCTTCGGTTTGGCGCTCTTTATCTTTGGCGGGACGCTGGGGCTGGGTCTAACGCCGCTGTGGGCCCCGGCGTACACTAACTCTTTCGGGCTAGAATCTCTGCCCTACCTGTCCATTCCCGGTCTGTTGTTCCTTTTGCTCGTCTGGCGTGCGGTACCGCTGGGCAACCCCAACTTCGCCGACGGCAGAAGCACGGCCCAATGGCGCAGTCTCGGCGACCAAGCGGGTCCCCTCGTGCTGATCACCGTGATCGTCGTTCTGCGCTCGGTGTCGGGACTGGGCTTTGCCACATTTTTGACGCTCATGGCCCAGGAGCGCGGCCTCGGTCTCGTCGCGGGCGGCATCCCCCTGGGAATCTACAATATCGCTGGCGTGGTCGGCGCGCTCATCGTTGGCTATCTCGCCGATCGCGTCGATCCTAAACCGCTGGTCTGGGGATCGCTGCTGTGTTCGGTGCCGCCGCTCTACGCCTTTATCTATGTCGAGGGAATGCTGGCCAGCTACAGCCTGCTTTTTGTGGGCGGCGGCCTGCTGCTGTCTTCCAACTCGATTATGGTCGCCTTGGCTCAAGAGTTTTCACCGGAAAATTCGGGTTTGGTCTCCAGCCTGCCGCTGGGCTTTAGCTGGGGCTTGGCCAGCCTTGCGCTGCCGCTGATTGGCCATTTCGGCGACCAGGTCGGTGTGGCTGAGACCTTGAAATACCTAGCCCTGCTGCCGATATTGCCCGCTGGGCTGGCCTTCTTCCTACCCAGCCGCTCAACCGCAAAGGACACCGCACCATGAGCTTGCTCATTTTAGACCCCGAGCAGAAGCAGTTCTTCGACGACAACGGCTATCTCTTGCTCAAAGGCTTCTATGGCCCGACGGAGATGGAGCAGATGCGCGGCGAGTTTCACCGCTTGGTGACCGAGATCGAAAACCGGCCCAAGAACGTCAGGTACTCCTTCATGGACGCGCCGGACGGCTACGTTCCCGACCCCTTCAACCCGCGCAACGTCGTCGGCATGATGGATCAGACGTTGGCTGGCGACTACTGGTTCGATCAGTTCACTGAGCCGCGCATCGTCTCGGTCATGGTCGATCTTTTGGGCCAGGACCTCGATTTCCACAACGGCAAGATCCGCAACAAACCCCCCGGCTTTGCCTGCACCCAGAGTTGGCACCAAGACTGGCCGTACGAGCGCCACACCGAGCCAGACTTGGCCGCGGCCATTACGTACCTCGATCCGAGTGGATTTGAGGCGGGGGCCACCGAGGTCCTGCCGGGCAGCCACCTCAAGGGCGAGTACCCCACTGTAGAAAAGAGCCACACTATCCCCGACGAGTACGTTCCCGCCAGTGAGCAGGTCGTCTTGGAAGCCGAGCCGGGCGACGTGGCGATCATTCACGTCCTCGTCGTCCACCGCGCCGGCCACAACTACACGCCGCGCGCCCGCCACGCTATCATCAACGAGTACAAAACAGCGGCTACCATTGACCAATGGGGCAACTCCTGCGCCTTTGCCGGCTTACCTCTGGCTCGCAATGGCCAGCTTTTGATGCCGCGCGTTTATCAAGGGTGATGCAACCCCAACGCGCGTCCCGCCTTGATATTGTTATAAATCCCTAGTACTTAAATATGGATCGCTTATTTTGTCTGCCGACTCCGGAGGCCCCATGAGCAAAGCATTCTACGTCACCACGCCGATTTACTACGTCAACGACGTGCCCCACATCGGCCACGCCTATACCACCGTGATAGCCGATTTTCTCGCGCGGTTTCACCGCCTCGACGGATTCGACACCTACTTCCTGACTGGCACCGATGAGCACGGGGAAAAAATCTATCAGGCTGCCCACGAGGCCGGCGTTGACCCGCAGCAGTTTTGCGACCGCATCAGCCAGCGCTTCCGCGACGCTTGGCAGGTCCTCGACATTTCCCATGACGATTTTATCCGCACCACTGAGGAGCGGCACAAGGCGGTTGTGCGCCGGATACTAGAGGCGGTTCACGCGGCCGGGGACATCTACTACGACGAGTACGAGGGGCTGTATTGCGTGGGCTGCGAGCGCTTTCTCACCGATAAGGAGCTGGTCAACGGCCAGTGTCCCGATCATCTGCGCGCACCGGAGCGTCGCCGCGAGGGCAACTACTTCTTTCGCATGGAAAAGTACCGCGATTGGCTGCGCGGCTACATCCGCGATAACCCGGATTTTGTCCGTCCCACCGGGTACAGAAACGAGGTGCTGGCCCTGCTCGGCGAGCCGATCGGCGATCTGTCGATTTCGCGGCCCAAAGGCCGGGTGCCTTGGGGCATTGAGCTGCCGTGGGATGCCGAGCACGTAGCGTACGTGTGGGTCGATGCCCTGATCAACTACACTTCCGCGCTTGGTTTTCCCGACGACGCACGCTACCGCGCGTATTGGCCGGTGGCTCAGCACCTGATCGGCAAGGACATTCTCAAGCCCCACGCGGTGTTTTGGCCGACCGTGCTCAAAGCGGCTGGGGTGCCGCTGTATCAACACCTCAATGTCGGCGGTTTCTTGAAGGGACACGACGACGAGCAGAAGATGAGCAAGAGCTTGGGCAACGTCATTGATCCCTTTGAAATGGCGGAAAAGTACGGCACCGACGCCGTGCGCTACTACTTGTTGAAGGACACGGTGTACGGCCAAGACTCTTCCATTGGGGAACAATTTTTGGTCGAGCGCTACAACGCGGATTTGGCCAATGACTTGGGCAACTTGCTTTCCCGCGTCCGCGCCTTGCTCACGCGGCATACCGAGGGTGTCTTGCCCGCGCCATCGCAGCAGGAAGCCGACGAGGAGTTGATTGCGGCGGGCACTGCGCTGGTGGGGCAGGTGCGGTCCTTGGTGGGCCGGTTGCGGATTTTCGAGGCGCTGGAGACGGTGATGCAGTTCGTGCGGCAGCTCAATCGCTATTTCAACGACGAGGCTCCGTGGAAGCTAGCCAAAGATCCAGCGCAGCACGAGCGGTTGGGGACGGTGCTCTACAATATCGCGGAGGGACTGCGCATCGTCTCGGTACTCTTGGAACCAGCCATGCCGGCCAAGGCGCGGCAGGTGCGGACAGATCTGGGGTTGGGAGATTATGCGTTCGCTGACCTAGAGGCTTGGGGCCAAGCCGCGCCCGGGACGAAAATACCGGCGGAAGCGGATATTCTGTTCCCCAAGTCGGAGACCGGAAGACCCAAACGACAAGCGCCATCAAAGAAAGAGGCTCCACAAGTGGAACAGATTTCGATTGAAGATTTTTCCAAGGTGCAATTGCGCGTCGCCGAGGTCAAAGCCGCCGAGAAGGTGGAAGGTGCCGACAGACTCCTCAAACTGACGCTCGACCTAGGCGACGAGACGCGCACGGTGGTCGGCGGCATCGCCCAGTGGTACCAGCCCGAGGACCTGCCGGGCCGGAAGGTAATTTTGGTCGCCAACCTCAAACCGGCCAAGCTGCGGGGCATTGTCTCGGAAGGGATGATTCTGGCAGCCGAAGATGGCGATGGGAATCTCGTGTTAGTCGGGCCGGATCAGGACATTGCGACGGGAGCCGAGGTGCATTAATCACCGGCGGCCTCTTCAACCAAACGGAAAAGAGAGGAAGATGGACAAGATTCGCGTGGGATTTATCGGCTGTGGTGGAAATGCCAGCGGGCATATAGGCCGAGTGCTCGACATCCCCGAGGCAGAAGTGGTGGCTTTGTGCGATGTGGATCAGGCCAGCCTGCAGCGGGCCAAAGAGCGCCATGCGCAGGCCGCGGAGTTGCCGGAGTTTACCCACTATCAAGAGATGCTGGAGCAAGTCGAACTGGACGCGGTAGAGATTTCCACGCCACACACATTGCACTTTGAGCAGATTATGGCCGCGCTGGACAAAGGGCTGCATGTGCTGACTGAAAAGCCGATGGTCTGTACTGTCGATCACGCGCGCCAAGTTATCGCCAAATCAGAGGAGACCAGCAAGGTCGTGATGATCTCCTATCAGCGGCACTTGCAGGCGCAGTACCGCTATGTGCGCAACCAGATTGCGGCCGGGGAATTGGGGGATATCCAGTTTATATCGGCGCTCCAAGACCAGAAGTGGTATCAAGTGACGATAGGGCTGTGGCGGCAGCAAATGGCGCTGTCGGGCGGCGGACAGCTCAACGACTCGGGAAGCCACCTACTGGACATTGCGTTGTGGATGACCGGGCTGGAGGTGGCAGAGGTGCAGGCCTACATGGAGTATTTCGATTCCGAGGTGGACATCAACTCGGCGCTGTCGCTGCGCTTTCGCAACGGTGCGCTGGGGACGATTGCGGTGGTGGGCAACTCGCCGACCGGCGGGATGTGGGAGGACATCACCATCTGGGGAACCAAGGCCGTGGTCTATATCCGCCAGGGACAGATCTTTTACAAAACGCAGCACAGCAACGAGGTGTACGAAGTAAATAACTTGCCCGGCTCGACGACGCCCGACCAGAATTTCATCGACGCGATTCTCGGCCGCGACCAAGTGCAGGTACCCCCCGAATGCGGCCTGCGGGTCATTGAACTGACCGAAGCAGCATGGGCCTCAGCCGCTAGCGGGCAGCCTGTAAAAGTAAAAAGCATTTGACATGGTTCTGCGGCGTTTGTCATATTAAATGCAAGTCGAGTTCGGGGGCCACAAGCTCCTGTTACCGCCACGCTGAGGCTCGAGGCTACGCGAGCGGGCCAACCCGACTTTGTAATTGGCCGCAACGACGCGCAGAGT
This sequence comes from Gemmatimonadota bacterium, assembly GCA_028875335.1. The sequence goes on along the minus strand of JAPPEF010000016.1, from coordinate 34,893 downwards.
TGGAGTATGGATATGAGGCGCGCACAAGCGAAAGGAGGTGGTCCATTGAGTTGTAATCGTACCGCAGGGAGGTTGATCACCTGATCAACTCCAGGTGATCTACTACCTGGTCAGAAGCACAGTCGCCTCGGCGGCATAGCTTCTGAGAGTACAGCCGGGCGCACCCCACCTTAGTGGGTGCGCCCGGTTTTTTTGTTCGCGCTGCCCTAAGTTGGTTCCCACGCGGTATTTTTGCCATATTGTCCGCGAGGAGGCTGTCTATGAAACGCATCGCCAAGCCCGCAGGGGCCTATAATATCGTAGTAGAAGAGGTCGAGACTCCGGCCATTGCCCCGACCGAGATTTTAATTCGCGCCGAATGTTCGCTGATCAGCCGTGGCTCGGAGATTTGGCGGCGCTACGTGCGCGAAGAGGCTATTGACCACCGCTCCATGGGCTACTCGCTGGTGGGCCGGGTCGCAGAGGTGGGCGCGGAGGTTGAAGAGTTCAAAATCGGCGATTTGGTCGCGGCTCTCGCGCCGCACGCCGAATACGTGGCGGTCGAGGTCGGAGCCAGCCGGCACCAGCCTGCGGCCGTGCGCTTACCGGCAGGCTTGTCGCCCGAGGCGGGCACCTTTTGGCCGCTGGGAACCAGTTCAGTCCTGTGGATGTGGGAGACTGAGGCCGGGCCAGACGATGTCATGGTCATTCAGGGGCAGGGCTTGGTCGGCAGCGGTTGTATGCAGGCGGCCAAGGCACAGGGCGCGGGGCGCGTCATCGGGATCGATGCCTTGCCCTTGCGCTGCGAACTGGCGCGCGAGTTAGGGGTTGACGAGGTGATCGACGCCAGTGCCGGTGACTCTGTCGCACAGGTTTTGGAGTTGACGGACGGGAAGGGTGCTGACATAGTGGTCGAAGCCGTGGGTGGGCGGGCCGGGGCGCAGGCTTTTGCCGAGGCGCAGGACATGCTCAAGAGCGGCGGCCTCTTGCAGGTGCTGGGCCTGTACGAAAACGAACCCCTGCCGCTCTACTCGGAAAAAATCATGGGCAAGCGCCTCGTGGGCAGCTATCTCGACGCCAGCCGGCGGCCCGAAGGATCGGCGCGTACGCTAGAACTGTTGGCTACGAACCAAATCCAATTCGCCAAGATGATCACCCACCGCTTCCCCTACACCGAAGCAGCAGCAGCCTTCGATCTGCTCTACAACCGATTGGGCGAGACGATGGCGGTGTTGTTGGTGTGGGACAACTGACTCAGGAGACGACGATGAGTAGGACCGTAGAGAAGCTCTTCCGCGCCCCCTACGGGGTGCCCAACGCGCTGCAAGTAGTAGAAGAAGGACTGTGGATTACCGACCAAATTACCGACCGGGTGGCGCTGATCGAAATCGCCGAGCCGTCTGAATACGGCGTCACCCGCCTGATCCGCGATATCCCCAGCGAGTCGTCCAATACCAGTGGTATGGCTTGGGGCGGCGGTTCGCTGTGGTTGGCGGCCAATGGGGCGGGTACGCTCTGGCGGCCCGCACGGCCGACGGACGCCGAGCAAGGCGCGGGAGAAATTTTTGAGGTCGATCCGGACACTGGCGCGACTCGCAATCGCTATCCGGTGCCCGGCGGAGGCGGGGTGCACGGGATGGAGTACGATCCGTTTGAAGAAGGGCACGTGTGGATTACCACTCTCAAGAGCCAGACGCTGAGCAAAGTCAAGATCGCCGGCTGGTCGGTCGAGCACGTGCTGGATCTGCCCTACGGGCGTGCGCACGGCGTAGTGCGGGTCGCCGACGGCATCTGGGTAGTGCATACGTCCGACCGCGCAATCGTCAAGCTCGACGTGGAGAGTGGGGCCGAGTTGGATCGAGTTGTGGTGCCCGACAGCGACCCTGAGCCGCATGGGCTGTCGATTTTTGGTGAGGATTTGATCTATTGCGATGCCACGTCTGGATGGGTTACTAAAATTAGCCTGTGAGGATGTAATGACGCGCATAGCAACGTCGTCTTGGAGCTTGCACCGGACGTTAGGGGCGTCGATGTACCAGTGGCCCGACCTCAAGGGCGAGGCGGTGCTGGAAGGGACTGGGCAGGGCGAACTCACCTTGTTAGAGCTACCGGCACAACTCGCCGTACGCGGCATCGGCCTGTTGGAGATTTGCCACTTCCACTTCCCGCGACTCGACGATGCTTATATCAGCCAGTTGCTGCGGGCACTTGCCGACAGCGGCGTCGAGCTTTTCAGCGTGCTGATTGACGCTGGCGACATTGCCCACCCCGATGCGGCCCGACGCGCAAAAGAAGTGGCTTGGGTACGCGAGTGGATGGAGATCGCCGCCCGCTGTGGCGCGCAGTGCGTACGGGTGATCGCCGGGGAGGCAAGTGACGGCGAAGCCGTGCAGGTCAGCGCGGCGAATTTGCGGGCACTCGCCAGCTTTGGTCGCACTTTGGGTATTGGGGTGATGACGGAGAATTTTCGGACGCTGGGTACGTCTGTCGAAGCGCTCAACGCGGTCCTCGACTTGTGCAACGGCGAGGTCGGCCTATGCGCTGACTTTGGCAACTTCAAGGGGCCGGACAAATACCGCGATCTGGCGGCGATTCTGCCGAGGGCGACTTCTGTACACGCCAAGGCTGATTTCTCCGCAGTGGGCCAGATGGACCGCGAGGATTTTGATCACTGTCTCCGGCTGGCCAGCGACGCGGGGTTCGCCGGGCCGTACTCGCTGATTTTTTCTAGCCCCGGAGACGAGTGGGAGGGCATTGCAAAGACGCGGGAAGTGGTCGAGGAATGGCTGTGAGCAAGCGGGGGAAAAAGTACTGGCTCGTCAAGTGCGAATTCGACGAGTGTTCCTTTGACGAGCTGAAGACGCGTCCGCAAAGCACGGGCTACTGGCGGGGTGTGCGCAACTATCAAGCGCGCAATCTCATCCGCGACGACATGGGAAAGGGAGACCTGGCGTTCTTTTATCATTCCAACTGCGACGAGCCGGGGATTGCTGGAATCGCGACGATTACAAGAGCGGGGTATCCCGATCCCAGTCAATTCGACGACAAGCACCACTACTACGACGAAAAATCCACTGAGGACGAGCCGCGCTGGTTTTCCTTCGACGTGAAGTGGAAACGCAAATTCAAACGGTTTGTTCACCTCGCAGACCTCAAGGCCAACGATAAGCTCGCCGACATGCGGGTGGTGCAGCGGGGCCAGCGGCTCTCGATCCAGCCGGTCGCCGAGCAGGAGTGGAAGGAAGTCTGCAAAATGGGAGGCGTCAGTCCGACGTGATGCTTTATGGCTAATTTGCCCCTCGTCGTCCTAATCGGCGACTCGATTCGCATGGGTTATCAGGATCATGTCGTCAGCCAGTTGGCGGACCGAGCCGAGGTCTGGGTGCCCGGAGAAAACGGCGGCGACAGCCGCAATGTGCTCGCCCATCTGGACCAGTGGATTTTCTCTCGCCAGCCGGATCTGGTCCACGTCAATTATGGGCTGCACGATTTGAAGAGGGCCTTTGGCGCAGCGTCTGCAATTCCCTTGGACGAATACGAGCGCAACGTGAGCCAGATACTGCAAAGGCTGCAACGCGAGTTGAACGGGGCCGTCGTCTGGGCTACTACTACGCCGGTGGACGAAAATTGGCACCACCAGAATAAGGGTTTCGACCGCTTGGAGGCCGATGTAGAAGCCTACAATGCGGCGGCCCGCGCCGTGGCGGTGGATCTGGGGGTGCCGATTGACGACCTCTTTGCCGTTGTTGAACGCGAAGGGAAGGCGCGGCTTTTGACCCAAGACGGGGTGCATTTTACTGCGGAGGGATCGCAGTTATTGGGACGTGTGGTGGCTGAATGCGTCTGGGGGCATCTGGCAGACTGCTAACCATGGAAGCAACCGTAGCGCAATTGGCACAGACGCGGCAGGAGCGGGCGCAGCAAATCGCCGCAGCCGGGGATCTTGGGGTGCTGGGCCGTCGCATCGATACCACGGTATCCGAGGCGCTAGTCTTGGGGCTTTGGTTGCAAGGCGTCAGGACTTTCTTTTGCGTCTTTGGCCACGGATCGACTGAGATCGGCGAGGTGTTGCGGGTTTATCAGGACGCAGGGCTGGTGCGCGTCTGTGGGGTGCGCAGCGAGATCGAGGCGTCGCACGCGGCCGCAGCTCTGCGCTGGGTGCGCGGCGAAAAGGCCGCAGTCGTTACCTCGATCGGTCCGGGTGCCCTGCAAGCGCTGGCGGCCTCTATTGTCCCGCGCTCGGACGGGTTGGGCATCTGGTATCTGCTCGGGGACGAGACGACTCAAGACGAGGGGCCGAACATGCAGCAGATCCCCGGGACCGAACAAAACGCCTTCCTGCGGCTGTTTGGCACCATGAGCCGGGCGTACTCGCTGCACACGCCGCTGGCGCTTGCCACTGCGCTCCGGCGCGGACTCAACGCGGTGGATCATCCGCATCAGGCCGAACCGTTTTTCTTGCTCTTGCCGCTCAACGTGCAACCGGCGGAGTTGGCGCAATTCAATTTGGACGAGTTGCCCGTGGGCGCACCGCCATCGTTGGGTGCGGCTGCGGATGAGGGCCGCTACGCAGAGGCGGCAGCCGCCATTGCCGCGGCCGAGCGCGTGGTCGTCAAGGTCGGCGGCGGTGCGCGTGGAGCCGGGCCGGAGTTGGCTGAATTGTTAGAGCTAGCCGACGCAGTGGCCGTGACCAGTCCCTTAGTCTCCGGCGTCTTGCCGTACGACCATCCGCGCAACATGACTGTCGGCGGCAGTAAGGGGTCGATTTGCGGCAACTATGCGATGGAAGAAGCCGATTTCTTGATCGCCGTGGGTTCGCGCTTTGTCTGCCAGTCCGATTCGTCGCGCACGGGCTATCCGCGCGTGCAGGGAGTCGTCAATGTCAACGCGGATCCAGAAACTGCTACCCATTACGGCAAGACTATGGCCTTCGTCGGCGATGCCGCGGGGACGCTGCGAAAATTGAACCGTGCGCTCAGCGCGAGCCGCGTGCAAAATGGTTCCCCTTCGGCTTGGTTGCAAGCCTGTAGCGACAAGAAGCGGGAGTGGGCGGCGTTTAAGGCCGTGCGCTATCGCAAGTCAGTGCTGTACGACGAGATGTGGGACGCGGAGGTTATGACGCAGCCGACGGCCATCAAGGTGGCCACGGATTGGGCGCGCGCCCGCGATGCGGTGTGCTTTTTCGACGCTGGAGACGTGCAGGCCAACGGCTTTCAAGTCGTAGAGGACGATCACTTGGGCCGCACCTTTACCGAGACTGGGGCTAGCTATATGGGGTTTGCAGTCTCGGCGCTGTTGGCCACTGCGGTAGCTGACGAGCCGTTCTACGGGTTGGCCATTAGCGGCGATGGGTCTTTCACCATGAATCCACAGGTGCTCATCGACGGGGTAGAGCACGGAGCGACCGGGTGCATCCTGCTGTTAGACAATCGGCGAATGGGCGCGATCTCGGGTTTGCAATTGGCCCAGTACGGGGCTGACTGTGGCACTTGGGACCGCGTGGCCGTTGACTACGTGGCTTGGGCGGGTGCAGTGGAGGGTGTGGTCGCGTTGAGTGGTGGGTATTCGCCCGAGTCGTTGGAGAGAGCGTTGGACCAGGCGCGGGGGCACGGCGGCTTGTCGCTGATACACGTCCCCGTTTATTTCGGACCAGACGAGCGCGGAGCCTTGGGGGCCTTTGGCCGCTGGAACGTCGGCAACTGGTGCGCCGATACCGAGGCGCTGCGCCACGAAATTGGACTTTGAATCCGCAGATGTACGCAGATGAGCGCAGATACGAATCGTCTTACTATATCTGCGTCATATCTGCGTACATCTGCGGATTATCTATCTATCTGCGGATTATCTAATGGAGGAAATCGCATGAAAATTGCCATGCTGCACGGTCCGCGAGATTTGCGGATTGAAGATTTGACGCTGGATACGGAGAACTTGGAGGACGACCAGATTTGGGTGGAGACGGAGATCACGGGATTTAAGATCGGCACTGACCGCGGCAACTACGAAGGGGCCGAACAGGTGCCCGGGGCACCGGACTTTCCGCGCTGGGTGGGCGACAGCAACCTGGGCGTGGTGCGCGGGGTCGGCAGCAAGGTCACCAAGTTCGCGGTGGGGGATCGGGTGGTGTCGCGGCATCCCCATCAGTCGGCGTACGTGGCGCGGGACAGCGAGAGCATCGTCCACGTGCCGGACGGGGTCGCGGCCGAAGACGCGGTGTTCGCCCATTTGTACGCCTTGAGCATGCATTGCTACACCAAGGCGTTTTTCGCGCCCGGCGAGACCGTGGCCGTGGTGGGGTTGGGTGTCTTGGGACTGGGGGCGGTGGCGCTTGGCCCGCTTTTTGGCGCGCGGGTCGTGGGGCTGGGCAACAGTTCGGTGCGCTTGGACATGGCGCGCCAGATGGGCGCGCACGAGGCCCTGTTGTCGGACGACCCCGAGTTGGAGGCTAAACTGGACGAATTTACTCACGGGCAGGGGATCGACTTGGTGATCCTGACGGCCAACCCTTGGTCGGCGTATCGCACGGCGATGGAAGTAGTTCGGACCAACGGACGGGTGTCCGTCGTCAGCTTGCCCGGGCGGGGCGAAGAGGCGCTGGATTTTAACCCGTTGGACATGCGCTGGTTTTACTTCAAGGGCGTTTCAATCTGTGCGGTCAACGACCGGGCCGGGTCGCTGTTTCCGCCGCCGGAAGGAGACCACTTTGACAACGACGGCCGCTGCGTCCACGTGCTCTCGCTGATGCAGGAGGGCAAGCTCCAACCGAGTCGCTTGGTCACCCACCGGCTGCACTACTCGGACATGGTGCAAGCCTACGAAATGGCGTATCACCGCGAGAAAAACATGCTCAACGTGGTGTTCAACTGGAAGGACTGAAGCGCGTATGGACCTGCTGCCGACGACCAATGCCGACGGGCGGGACGTCATCCCGATGACCGAGGCACAGAAGTACCTCTTCGACCTCAAGGGGTTTGTCCTCTTGCCCGCGCTGTTGAGCGAAGAAGAGCTGGTGCTGATCCGCGCCCATCAGATGAAATTTCTCTACGAGCGCGAGTCCCTGCCGCCGGACGAGCGCGACAATCACGGCGGCCCGTCGCAGATTTTGCTTGACCACCCGGCGGTAGTGGGCGTGCTCAACGAAGTGCTCTCGCATCAGGCACTGGCCAGCGAAGAATGCTATGGGTTTCGCTACGACCACACCTATACCAGCCATCGCCAAGCCGGGCATGACAACTTCGGCCCGCACGGCGGCGGCGGGTACTTCAACTTTCGCGGCAACTCGCACATCTACCAGATGCAGTCGGGCAAGGTGCATTCCGGCCTGACGCGGGTGGTGTGGGAGCTCAACGAAGTCGGCGCGGGTGATGGGGGCACGCTTTTTCTGCCGGGCAGCCACAAGGCCGCCTTCTCCCGGCCCGACGAGCTGAGCGAGCGCGATAGTGCGCTGTGGGAGAGCTATATCTGTCCGGCCGGTTCGGCGGTGATTTTCACCGAGGCCCTGTGTCATTCGGGCACGCGCTGGACCAATGAGCAGCGCGACCGGCTGAGCTTGTTCACTTGCTACGACACCGTCAATTCCAAGTGGGGCAAAGGGTGTCCGTCGGCCGAAGTGATCGCTTCGTTCCCAGAGAAGCGCCGCACGCTCTTCCGGGGCGTGTGGCACGGGATGAGTGATGTGCCCGGCATCAACAAGTACTACGAAGCAGCCAACCAAGCCGTTTGACGCGACGAAAGAATTCTGCATGAGCGAAAAAGTTCTCTTCCTGCTCGATGGTATGGCCCTCGTCTATCGGGGCCACTTCGCGATGATTCGCAACCCGCGCCTGACCTCAAAGGGCATGAACACGTCGGCTGTTTTTGCCTTTGCCAACACCTTGCTCTCCATCATCGAAAAGGGCGAGCCGACGCACATTGCCGTTGTCTTCGATACGCCTGAGCCTACGCATCGGCACCACAAGTACGAAGAGTACAAAGCCCAGCGCGAGGCGATGCCCGAGGATCTGAGCCAAGCACTGCCGTACGTATTCCGGCTCTGCGAGGCGTTTAATATCCCGGTCTTGCGCGAGCCGGGGTGGGAGGCCGACGACGTGATCGGCACGTTGGTCAAGAAGGCCGAGGCCGAAGGGTTTGCGACGTACATGGTCACGCCCGACAAGGACTACGCCCAACTCGTTTCCGAGCGGAGCTTTATGTACAAGCCGGGGCGCGGCGGCGATGAGGCCGAGGTGTTGGGGGTGCCGGAGATTCTTGCTCAATGGCAGGTCGAGCGGATCGACCAAGTGATCGACGTGCTGGGGCTGATGGGCGATTCTTCGGACAATGTGCCCGGCGTACCGGGGATCGGCCCCAAGACGGCGCAAAAGCTCATCGCTGAGTACGGCAGCGTCGAAGAATTGCTGGCGCATACCGACCAGCTCAAGGGCAAGCAGAAACAGAACGTAGAGGAACACCGGGAACAGGCCCTGCTCTCCAAGGAGCTAGTTACCATCGAGTGCGACGTGCCACTGGACGCGGGGCTGGCGGATTTGGCGAAAAAGGGATGGGATCGCGAGAAGTTAGAGACTCTCTTCACCGAGCTCGAATTCAATACGCTGGGCCGGCGGCTGCTCGGCGACGAGTTTAGCATTGAAAAGGAGCAGACCCACGGCCCGCTCAAAGGGGTGGCGGATGTGGAGCACGACTATCAACTCGTTGATACGCCCGACAAGCGACGGGCGTTGATTGCGGCGCTATTGGAGCAACCTGCGTTTTGCTTTGACTGCGAGACCAATGGCCTCGACGTCCGGCAATGCGACTTGATTGGCTTGGCCTTTTCGTGGGCACCGGGCACGGGCCACTACGTGCCGCTGCCTGGGGAGCGGGCCGAGGTGCTGGCCGTTTTGGAGGAGTTCCGCCCGGTTTTTGAAAGTGGAGCGAGCGAAAAGATCGGCCACAATCTCAAGTACGATCTCAGCGTCCTCCGCTGGCACGACATGCGGGTGGAGGGACCTTTCTTCGACACCATGCTGGCGGCGACCTTGGCCGAGCCAGAGCTAAGACGCAGCATGGACGAGCTGGCCAAGAGCCTGCTCTCCTACTCACCCAAGCCCATATCCGAATTGATCGGCGAGCGCGGCGGTGAGCAGCTAACGCTCTTGGAGGTGCCGGTGGAGCAAGTGGCCGAGTACGCCTGTGAGGACGCGGACATTACCTTCCAACTCGCCGCGGCGCTGCGGCCGAAAATCGACGACATGGATCAGCAGCGCGTTTTTTACGAGATCGAAGTTCCGCTCCTGCCGGTGCTGGTGGATATGGAATACGAGGGCATCCGCATGGAAAGCTCGGCCTTGGCCGCGCTCTCGCGGCAGTTTGAGGAGGCCATTGAACAGGCTGCCGAGCGCGTCTTTGAGCTGGCCGGGGAGCGCTTCAACCTCAATTCGGGCAATCAGCTAGGCACCATTCTCTTTGAGAAGATGGAGCTGGACCCCAATGCGCGGCGGACGCAAAAAACCGGCCAGTACCAAACCAGCGAACAGATTTTGCGCCGGCTGGCCAATCGCCACGAGATCGCGCGGCAGGTGCTCGAATACCGATTGCACACCAAGCTCAAGTCAACGTATGTCGATCAGCTTCCCGGCGCGGTCTATAAGGCCACCGGGCGCATCCACACCAACTACGATCAGCTAATGACTGCCACCGGGCGCATGAAGTCCGACCGCCCGAACCTCCAGAACATCCCCATCCGCAGCGAGCAGGGGCGGGAAATCCGCCGCGCCTTTGTGCCGCGCAGCAGCGACTATCTGCTCTTCTCGGCCGATTATTCGCAGATCGAGTTGCGGATCGCCGCTGCGCTCAGCCGCGACGAGGGGATGCTAGACACCTTCAACAGCGGCGGCGACATCCACATGGCCACGGCCGCAAAGATCTACCAAGTCGCAGAAGCCCAAGCGACCCCCGAGATGCGCCGCCAGGCCAAGACGGTCAACTTTGGTATCATCTACGGGATATCGCCCTTTGGTCTGGCCGAGCGGCTCGACATTCCACGCGGGCAGGCTGCCGAGCTAATCGATCAGTACTTTGCTCAGTATCCAGGGGTGCGGCGCTATCTCGACGAGACCGTGGAGTTTGCCCGCGACAAGGGGTACGTCGAGACGGTGACCGGGCGGCGGCGCTATTTACGCGACATCAACTCGCGCAATGCCACCACCCGCAAGGGAGCCGAGCGCAACGCGATCAATACTCGGATTCAGGGTACGGCCGCGGATATGATCAAGCTGGCGATGAGCCGCATCCACCGGCTGCTGCTCGAGGAAGGGCTCCGCTCGGCTATGCTGTTGCAGGTCCACGACGAGTTGGTCTTCGACCTGCACCGGGACGAGATGGAGACCCTACCGCCGTTAGTCGCGCGCGAGATGCGCGAGGCCCTGCCGATGGAGGTGCCGATAGAAATCGAGATGGGCACTGGTGAGAATTGGCTGGAGGCGCACTGAGGGGCTGAGCGGATACCGGGAAGCTATGACTGCACGCAACAAAATATGGCACGTGTGTCCGCGAAGGGACGCAAAATGACCGAATACTCATCGTCTAAAAAAATCAAGCCATCGTCCGATGTTGTGAGCGACGTACGTCAATTGACACTGGACGAACTAATTCGTCCGAGGCAAACGGAACACAGTCTCAGTATAGATCGCGCCTTTCCCGAGGAATTTGTCAACGACCTTTCCCGGCAGGAGGTGTTCAACAAACATCTCTTTCGTCCAAACACGTATCTGCATAAGTGGTGGGCGCGACGGTGCGGGTCCACATTTCGCACCATACTCAAACAATTTGCGGCTAACCATGAGTGTCGCGATTACTACGCACCAGGCGGGCTAGAAGGCATGACTGTGCTCGACCCGATGATGGGAGGCGGCACAACCCTGCACGAAGCGATTCGCCTCGGCGCGAACGTCATCGGTGCGGATATAGACCCCATCCCGATTGTGCAGGCCCGAGCGTCACTCACTCAAGTCGAGTTGGCGGGTTTGCGAGTAGTTTTTGATCGGTTCTTTGCTGATTTGCACGATAGCTTGGGGCCTTATTTTCAGACCGAATGTCCAACCTGTGAGCAGACTGTGGATATCCAATATTTGCTACACGGGCTGCGTAAAAAATGCGCTTGTCGGAATGTCGTGCAGATTGACCAGTACGATTTGCGACATGAGGACGATGCAATAATCGGCATTTGCCCTGAGAGCGGGGAGATCTTTCGCAATCAAAACGGACAGAAGGCTGCCGTCGAAACGTTGTCTCCGTCGATCGGAACGGTCGGTGAAACCGCGAATCTGATTACCAAAGCTGAGAAAGAGTGTCCTAACTGTGGTCAGAAGTACGAGGAACTGCTCGACTTGCCATTTTATGCGCGCTATACGCCGATTGCGATTGTTGCGACTTGCCCCGAGCACGGCAACTTTTTCCGCTCGCCTAGTGAAGAGGATTTGGCGCGAATCAAGCGAGCCGACGAGCGGCGCAGCGAACTGGATTTCGGGCCGTTGGAGGATTTTAGGGTGCATGATGGCCCCAAGTCCGGTGACCTGCTAAGGCACAACGTCTGCTCGTACCTCGACGTTTTTTCATCCCGTCAGCTACTGTACTTGCACCAAGCGATTCGGCAACTTCGCAACTACAAGGGCATAGATAGACTCACACTCGGGATGCTTGTGTCCACGTCTTTAGAGTTCAATTCAATGCTCTGCGGATACAAGGGTTGGAACAAACGCCGTCCGGGTGCGATTAGGCACGTTTTTGCTTTGCACGCCTATTCGTTTCAATACACAGCACTGGAGAACAACCCGGTCAATCTTCGCAAGTCGTCCGGCAACCTACAATTGCTCTTTCGCGATCGGATTGAGCGGGGACGCAAGTGGTCGGTATTGCCTGTTGAACGGAAAATTGGGGAAGACGGCAAAAGGGAGTTAGTCAAGATACCGGGAGAGGCAGATGATGGCGTTGAAGTTTTCAATCAGGCCGATCTCGTGCGTGATCGGAGTCGGTTTTGGCTCATTCAGGGCGATTCGCAGAGGTTGCCTCTCGACGACCATTCTGTGGATATGATAGTGACCGATCCTCCCTATTACGACAGTGTGCAATACAGCAATCTGGCGGCTTTTTTTCGGGTGTGGCTGACGCGCCTGCTTCCCGATGAGGCCGAGTGGAGTTACGACGAATCCGATAGTGCTGTTGCGACAAAAGCGACCGCTGGTGTCAGCAATTTTATGAGGGTACTTGCGGGAATTTTCGCAGAGTGCGGGCGCGTCCTAAAGAAACAGACCGGGCGGATGGTATTTACCTTTCACCACTGGGATCCCAGCGCGTGGGCTGAACTCACTTTGGCTCTCAAAAGCGCTGGATTTAGGCTGATGAACGCTTACGTAGTGTACTCCGAACATCCCATCTCAGTACACATTCGCAACTTGAACTCAATCCGGCACGACAGCGTTTTAGTTTTCGCTCTCGAAGGCAACGGCCCATCTGCTCCGTGGACGCCTTTAGACACTATTGACACAAACGACAGCGAAACGTTTTGCCGGCAATGCAACGAAACGCTGGGCTGGTTGTTGGAAAGTACATTCTCGCCAACCGAAATTCGCGCCATTTGGAAAAGCCTCATTCGGGAAGGAACGGATGGCTGAGAACATAAACCGGCGTCCGGCGGAAATTTTTGGGTATCCGATAGGAAATCGGTCCGCTGCGGCACAAGACACTCGCCAGAAGTATTGGTGTCCATTCCGAGACGAGCTGTGCAATAAGAAGAGCCGACTGATTGATTTTCCTTTTGGTGTCTGCTCGGTGGAGTACGACGGCGATATCCACACAATTTGTCCTCGACGTTTTGAGGAAAGCGGCTCGACCGAGGGGGTGGCCCGGGTTTTAGAGGATATTGCAGTACACTATTTTGGCAATACGGATAACACGGTTGTTTTTTCCGAAGTCCGCCTGCCGAACGTGGGCAACATCGATTACGTCATAATCAAACACAAACCAATGCAAGCCACAGTGGACGAATTTGTCGCCGTCGAGTTTCAGTCCGATTCCACGACGCAAACCGGAGAGTTGGTTCGTGGAATAGACGATTTCTATGCAGGACGCGACATACAGAAACGATTCTACAGGTTTGGTATGAATACCTACGATTCGATAAAGCGCGCCATAACTCAGCTAATGAATAAAGGTATCGTGTACGAGGCTTGGAACGCGAAGTGCTACTGGGTGATACAGGAGTACATTTATGCGAACTTGGTCGCTCGCTACGGCTTCAAATCAGATGGATTTTCACCTCAACACTCTTCCATATTCGCGTTGTACGACATGGTGAAAAACGGCGACTGCTTGACGCTGACACCTACTCGCTTCATATCGACCACAGTTGAGGAGGTATATCAAGCCATGCGAAACAACCCTGCTGTGCCGAACAAAGATGCGTTCGTGGAAGCGTTGAATAAAAAGCTGAGGCTCAAGCTATGCGTGGCATGATTAGAAGTCGTGGGACCTGAGTTAGATGGAAAAGCGAGTGACGGAGGAGCACAACAGAGAAAGGCACTAGAATAATGGGCGAGCGCATTCGCGGCTTTGGTAGCGACAATCACGCCGGAGTCCACCCCGAGGTCATGGCGGCCTTACAGCGAGTCAACGTGGGGCACGTGCATTCCTATGGGGACGATCCCCACACGGATGAAGCCGTCGCGCTGTTTCGCGAGGTGTTGGGGTCGGAGGTTGAGGTTTTCTTGGCCTTCAACGGCACTGGGGCCAATGTTACGGCTCTCACCGCACTCACGCGCTTTTGCGACGCGGTGATCTGCTCGGACACCGCTCATCTCCACATCGACGAATGCGGTGCTCCAGAACAGGTGGCCGGCGTCAAGCTCCTGACTGCGCCCGCGCCCGACGGCAAAATCACTCCCGAGGGAGTTGTCGCCCACATTGCGGGTCGCGGCGACGAGCACCAAGTGCGCCCCCGCGTGGTGTCGATTACTCAGGCTACGGAACTGGGCACTGTTTATGCGCCGAGTGAGGTTCGCGCTCTCGCCGATTGCGCCCACGAGCACGGGTTGCATTTGCACGTCGATGGGGCGCGGATCGCCAACGCAGCCGTGGGCTTGGGTTTGGAACTGCGGGATGTTACTGGGGATTGCGGGGTCGATGTGCTGTCGTTTGGCGGCACTAAGAACGGCCTGATGCTGGGGGAAGCTGTGGTCTTTTTTAAGCCTGAGCTAGCCGAGGACTATCGCCGGGCGCGCAAGCAGGGAATGCAACTGGCCTCTAAGATGCGCTTTGTCGCCGCGCAGTTTACGGCTCTGCTGACCGACGACCTGTGGCGTCGGAGCGCCGAGCACGCCAATGCCATGGCTCAGGTGCTGGCCGAGCGCGTGCGGCCCATTCGCGGGGTGGAGGTGATCTACCCAGTGCAGGCCAATGCCGTGTTCGCGCGTTTGCCAGTGGAAGTGATTCCCATTTTGCAGCAGGAGTTTTTCTTTTATCCCTGGAATGCCACGCGGGGCGAGGTGCGCTGGATGACCTCGTTCGACACCGAGGCAGAGGACATAGAGGCGTTTGCGACGTTGATTGAAAAAACCATGACAGAAAGGAATGAATCGTGATCATAGATACCCATACCCACTTCTACGATCCCACCCGACCGGAAGGTGTGCCTTGGCCGCCGGCTGACAACGAACTGCTCTACCGCACGGTATTGCCCGAGCATCACCGCGCCCTCGCCGCGCCCGAAGGGGTAACCGGGACGGTGGTGGTGGAGGCCAGTGCGTGGCTGGCGGACAATCAGTGGATTCTGGATTTGGCGGCTGATGACCCCTGGATTGTCGGGCTGGTGGGCCACGTCGATCCCAATCGAGAGGATTTCAAAGACGACATCGACCGTTTGGCGGGAAACGCGCTCTTTCGCGGCATTCGCTGTGGCGGTGGGTATTTTGCCGACTTGGAGGCCGGATCTTTTCTCGCCGACATGGAGCATCTCGTCGCGCAGGACTTGGAGCTCGACGCGCTGGTGGGGCCGGCGGATTTGGCTCAAGTGGTGGAACTGGCCCGGCGGCTGCCGGAATTGCGCATTGTCATCAACCACTGCGGTGGGGTCGGAGCCGACGGCGGCGATCCCGATCCGGTGTGGTTGGACGCCATAGCTCAAGCGGCCGAGCAGCCTCAGGTCTTTATGAAGGTGTCGGCGATCATGGAGCAAAGCAGGGTGGAGCCGGTGCCGGAAGAGCTGGACTTTTATCGCCCGATCCTCGACGCCATGTGGGACGCCTTTGGCGCAGACCGCGTGATCTACGGCAGCAATTGGCCCGTCAGCGACCGAGCGGGGAGTTTCAAGGCCGCCATCTCCATTGTCAAAGCGTACTTTGGCGAAAAGGGCGTGACCGAGCAGTACTTCTGGCAAAACAGCAAGATCGCCTACAAGTGGCCAGATCGCTAAGGAGGCCATTATGAAATTTTGGGTTTTCACCCACAGCGACCAGCCGCTCGAACACTGGCTCGAAGGTTATCAGCAGCGCTTTGACGCTTGGGAAGAAGGCGGCGTCGAGGGCATTATCGTCGGCCGCATGCAGTTTAAGCAGGACGATGGTTCGATTATCTCCAGCTATCCGGTCAATACCAAGCTCTACGCCGAGCACGGCGTCGAGCCGCCGGAGGATACGCCCCGCGATCTGGAAAAAGAAAAGAAGCTGCAAGGCATGATGGACGACGCGGCGGCGCGCGGCTGGCAGATTATGACTTTTGGCATGGGTCGTGGGGGGCTGGTCGGGCTGGAGGAATTGATCGCGTTCTACCCGCAGGTTCACGGCGTCATTATCGACGGCCCCGGCGAAAACCACTACGAGCTAGCGTTCCACCACGGCGGGGAGCTTTTGGAACTCCGGCCCGGCGAAGATCAGCTTTTTGCTGGCATGGGGGCCGATGTTGGGCGGATGCAGCGCGGCATCGACCATCTGCGGCAGGCCCTGTGCCGGCTGACGCCCGAGCGGGTACGCTACCTCGCCCAAGGCGGCCTGTTTTCGGTGCTGAATTTGATCGATCTCGACGAGGATGGGCTGTATTGGTTGCGGATGCGGCAGGAGAAGTCGCGCCGCTCTTGGGAAGACGCCCGCACAATCGTCGATCGGGCCTCGCGCAAGATCGAATTGGGTGGGATTCCGCGCACGGCTGTCTTTTCTGGGTTGACTGGGCAGGATTACGAGCGGATGGCTGGATACTTCGATTATATACTGCCCAAGCACTACTACTGGCATCGCGGGTTTGACGGCCTGTACGGCACGGTGGCGCGCTGGGTGCAGACGATTGGGGAGTGGAATCCGGGGCTAACGGAAGAAGACGCGTTTGCCGTGGTCGAGGCGCTTTTTGGCATCAAATTGCCTGGGGTGCGAACGCTTTTTGATTTGGAGGCGGGCTTTCCCGACGAGTTTTTCAGCGAGGTCGTATACGGCGAAACGCGCCGAGCCATAGAGGCGGCTGGTGTCGACAAGGTGATTTGCTGGGTCTCGACCGGTCGCACGCCGCACGCTGGTGACCCCATGCCCGCGCGCGATTTGCTCGGCATTTTGCGGGCGTCTGAGGCGGCTGGGCTCAAGCGGTTTGTCTTTCATCCAGAGGTCATGGGCGCGTCTGAGTGGCGGGTTTTGACGGAAGTGTGTGGGACGCCGTGGCGCGAGGATCCGAGTGGGTACTGGCCTTCGGGCACCGAGAAGCCAGATGCTTTTAATGGGGGACGGAAAAAAGGGAGTTAGGTGAACGCAAAATGGCAACAAGCTGTTGCCATTTTGAATTTCTGCGACAGGCTGTCGCAGAAATTCTGGAACAGCCTGTTCCAGAACTGAGATTGTTGCGACACTGTCGCAACAATTGACTGCAGAATTTGGACGAGTTCACAGCTATTCGGCTCTCACTCGGATGATAAATTTTGCCAAGGCATTCCCCGAAGCTGGGATTGTCGCGACACTGTGGCGACAATTGGTGAGCAAGTTTGGAACAGGGTTTTCGGAGAAAAATCTGCGCCGTATGATGCAGTTTGCCGAGGTTTCCCCGATCCTGAGATAGTCGTATCACTGATACGACAATTAAGCTGGTTGCACTTTAGGGAACTAGGAGATTAAAAATGTACGACGAATGGAAACCCATCTACTCGGCTTTAGTTACCGACATCATGGACCAACTCGGCTATCGCGATCAGGCCATGACTCCCGATATTCGGCCTAGCCGCCCCGACGCCTTCATCGCCGGTCCGGCGCTCACTATCGACGCGTACGCCGATACTAGCCCCGACCCCGATCCCTACGGCCAAATTTTTGCTGCCTACGATCAAGCTAGCCCCGGCGACGTCTTCGTTATTGCCACCAACGGCGAAGAGCGCTCTGGCCTTTGGGGAGAGCTCCTCTCCACGGCGGCCCAAGCTCGCGGCGTCGAATCCGTGCTCACCGACGGCTTGGTCCGCGATGTGCGCCAGATGAACGCCATGGGCTACCACTGCTTCTGCAAAGGCTACTCGCCGCTCGATTCGGCGGGTCGCATCCTCGCCAAAACGATCAACCAACCTATCACCTGCGGCGGCGTGCAGGTTCACCCTGGCGATTTTATTCTAGCCGACTACGATGGTGTGGCGGTGATTCCGGCGGCGATCAAAGGCGAAGTCCACGAAAAGGCCATGGAAAAGCTCGCCGGGGAAAACGTCGTACGCGATGAATTGGCTGCGGGACAGTCGCCGAGGGAGGTTTTTGATCGCTATGGGATATTGTGATTGTTGGACGCTCAGAGACGACTGGTCATGTTCGCAGCCCTAAATGGAGGAGAGTGTTGTGCCCGTGCGTTTTACAGCTATAATAACCAAGAGCGAAGATTTGCCTTTATTGGTCGCTCGTTGCCCCCAGGTAGGTACGGTTAGCCAAGAAAAGACTGAGGAGGAAGCATTGAAAAACCTCAAAGAGGCTACCGAGCTGTACTTGGAAGAAGTCACAGACTCTTCACATCAGACGCTTCACCTTGCCTAGCCTTCCCTCTGGAATCTCAGCTAGGAAAGCCCAGCGTGCTCTCGAGCGCTTGGGCTTTTATTTTGTCCGGCAGAAGGGCGGCCATATTGTACTTAAGCGGCCACATCCCACAGGTCCAGAGGATGTAATCGTTCTTCCCAACCATGCGGAACGGTACCCGACCAACTCCACGCCCTTCCCCCGATGATCCGCAAGGGCGAAAGACGTGCCCTTGCTCAAGCCCGACGAGCCGCAAAAGGACGCGGCCTGCCTCCCGATTGCTCGTCTCACGTCTTGGCCGCTTGCCCCCCAAGACTTTGACCCCCGATTGACCTTGACCAGTAGGCCGAGAAGATCGAGGCCCGCAGGAGAGCTTGAGAGCAGACCCCCCCATTGACCCGTCCAAGAGTGAGACTGCAATCGAACTACCAAAGACGGAGCACTGGCGCAGATTTTTCCCCTTGTGCGGGTATAACTCCTTTGATTTCGTTATTAGAAACCAGTGGCCTAGGGGAACAACTATGGGGACACTAACCGCCGAAGAAATAAAAAAAGCAGCTATAGCATTTATGCTTGGGGCGATGGCACATCAACGCGCATCGAATTGGTGTAGACGCAATCCTGACGCCAAGCTACCTAATATCGACTTTTTTCTTTTTCCTGCTGTGTCTTTCGAGTTGATTTTGCTATCAGTAGAACAGTCTTTACGCCTTTTGTTACTTCTTCACTATTCGATGGTTCTACCCGGTACGAACCATAATGCACATGCCCTTTACAAGGTGCTGACGCAGAAAAGCGGCGGTAAGGAAGGAATAAGACAGGACATCACCAAAGAAACAAACATGTTCATCCGCTCTCTCGGCCAAGATGCTCTCTCTGAAAAGGATTTAAGATCATGCCTCAAAAAGCATGACTCCTCATACACAAGCATTAGGTATTTTCAGTTAAATAGACACGGGAGATTGGGAGAGGACTGGGAGATATTGATCCGCGATCAAAAGATTTTCCATTGTTTGGGATCAGCGTTGATTTCATTGAACGAAAAAGAGATGGTGAAGCAGGGCATCGGCGTCCCTACCACGAAAGCAGTGCCGGAATCGGAGATGACAGAAGAGCAGAAAGCCATCAAAGAGAGACTTAGAAAAGACGCCGGCGGAAACTCCCGATAAATCCCCGATGGGTATATCTGGCCTATTTCTGTCGTCGATCGACGCGGCCGCGCTTGGTTTTTGGCCACTTCGGAGCTGCGAAAAGTGCTGATTTAGGCCAAGACGCCGGCGGAGCCGATGCGAGACCATCCCTCAGTTGTTGTCTTCTCCACTTTCCTCAACTGTATAATGGCCTGCGTCCGCGAGTCCTGTATTAAGATACAAGCTGGCATTATCCCTTTCTGGATTGTTTCCCATATCCAAGGACGGTACAGCTTGAAGCAGGTCATAGGCAAGTGGAGAGTACAAGGTGCCCACAATGAAAATCTCGGGCTGTGCGCTTGCGCGGTCTCGCGTCACCACCACCCCATCGGCCAGAGGCTCCACAGAAACAATCTTTCCAAATGGAATTCTAAAAGAGCGTTCTCCGTTAAAAAATAGATGCTTGGTGGTGATTGCCATTAAGCCAACACCCCTATCGACAACTTCGTCTTTTTCTACCGGCGTTCCCTTAGACGCACCAGTCCTAAGAAACACCCCTTTTGCGACTCGAACGCTAACCCCAGCAGAACGGCCTACCACTTCGCGCTTTGTGCGCTGTTCGAGGTAGCGCACGTCCGAAAATACATAGATTAGATGTTCAGACTTCATAAGCTTAAAGGGTAGCCGCCCATCGCGCTCCCAATTAATATCAGGCAGTTTGCCGTCTGCAAGAACCTTCATAATGGCTTGATGAAGGTTGTCGAATTCTGCCCTTAATTCTTCGGCTTTTTGGGCTTCTTGGGCCTTGGCTTCTTGGCGTTTCTTCACATTGCCAGAGTGTGTTTTAATAGCCCACACAATCGCAACAACAACGACTACTGCAATGATCAATGGCAGATAGTCCGGTTCGAGGCTAGTCATTATACCTCCATTGTGTTTAGTCTTACTCCCGATAGTCCCTAGAGCGGTTTGTATTGCTGCTTCCAGAACTTACTCTTGGCGACTCTACACTCCCGCCAGCGCCTGCGCAAAGTCCGCGCATAAATCCTCGGCGGCCTCAATACCACACGCCACTCGCACCAAGCCGTCGGCTATGCCTATGGCCGCTAGTTCCTCTCGGCTCAAGCCGCTGTGCGATGTGGTGACTGGCCGAGTAATGAGGGTTTCGACGCCGCCGAGACTGGGGGCTGACGCTGGCAGAACCAGCTTGGACAGCAACCGCTCGGCGGCCTCCACGCCCCCGTGCAGCTCAAAGCTCAACACCCCACCCGCCCCGGCAAACAGCCGCTGCGCCCGCTCGTATTGCGGATGGCTTTCCAGTCCTGGGTAGTTCACCTGCGACACTTGCGCCTGCTCGGCCAAAAAGCGCGCTAGCCGCAACCCATTTTCGTCGTGTTGCCGCATTCTCAGCGACAGGGTCTTCAAGCCCCGTTGCAGCAAAAAGCAGGCGTGGACATCCAGCGATCCGCCCAAGTGATCCAGTTTGTGCTTAATGGCCTTGACGTGCTCAGCCGAGCCGACGACCACGCCCGCGACGATATCCGAATGGCCGTTGAGGTACTTGGTCGCGCTGTGTAGCTCTATGTCAAATCCGATTCTTAGTGGGCGGAAGTTGCACGGCGAGGCAAAGGTATTGTCGATCAGGGACACCAGCCCGTGCTCGCGGGCAAACGCCACTACCGCCTCCAAATCGGCGACTTCCATCAGCGGGTTGGTAATGGTCTCCACGTAGATCGCCCGCGTCTCGGGCCGCAGCTTGGCGGCCCACGTCTCAGGCGCATTGCCAGCGATAAAGTCGTAGCTCAGCCCCAAACCCGGCGCATCCTGCGTCACAAAGCTGTGCGTGCCCCCGTAGAGGCAGTCTTGGATCAGCAGGTGATCGCCGCTGTTGAGCACGGTTATCAATGCGGTGGTGATCGCCGCCATTCCCGAGCCGGCGACCAAGGCGTCCTCGCCGCCGCAGACAGCGGCCAATTTGGCGTGCAAGGCGCGGTGGTTGGGCGTGTTGTTGAGGCGGAGATAGCGGATGTCGTGGTACTCTTCCTCCTTAGGTGAAACAAAAGTCGAGCTCTGGAAGATCGGCGTCACCACGGCACCTTTGATGCGCTCCTCGCCAGCGTGGACGAGGCGAGTCTGGATGTCCATTGAGGTTTCCTTAGCTGGTTTACAGGGCAAATTGGGTGAGCAGCCGCTCGTATAGCCGAATGAAGTCCCGGCGGCCGTTGTCGCGGTTGTACGCGTAGCACATGGGGTTGGGATTGATCTCTATGATGGAGAAACCGTCCGCGCCGTGGATGAGGTCGATGGCGTAAAAACCGAGCGAGAACACGCCAGCCACTTGCGCGGTTAGCTGTTGCATTTGCGCTAGCAGGGCCGCGTCCTCTACGCGCACGGCGCGCCCTGTGGCTTGGTGTAGCGGATTGAGGTCCCCGTCTGCGCCCACGGCCTCGCTCTCCTTGCGATAGGCCAGCAACAGCTCGTCGCGGCTGGCGACGATCCGATACTCCGGCCCGGCCACGTATTGCTGCACCAGCGCGATGTTGTCCAAAAAGCCGCTGTTGGCAAAGAGGGCTTCGAGCCGCTGGCCGAGGTCTGTTGCGTTGCGCTCCAAGAACACGCCCTGCGCCAGCGAGCTGTGGCACTTCTTGACCAACAGGGGGAACTCGAACCGCGCCACTATCTCCTCGACGATCTCTGCGACTGTGGCGTGGGTCTTATAGCGGTCGAAGCGCGCGTCGGCAAGCGGGTTGAAGAGCTTGAGCGTATCGGGGACTGGCAATCCGGCGGCGGCGAAATCCTCGTATTGGTACGCCTTGTCTTCGGCGAGTCGGGCTTCGACGTAGTCGTTGAAGGGATGCTTGTTGCGCCAGAAGCGCAGAGGCCGCCGTCCGCCCGACAGCTTGAGCCGCGTGCCGTCGTCCGAGATCCACTCGCAGATGAGTTCCTGTCGTCGGGCCGCTTCGGCAATGCACTCCAGATTCTCCAGCGCCATGTCTTCGGTGATGCCGTCGCGCTCGCCGGGCAGGGCGAAAAACTCCCGCGCCCGCGCTACCAAGTGCAGAGATCCGGCTACGCAGACCCGGCCTTTGGGCCCCGCCAGTGCCAGCGCGCGCTTGAGCGCTTGGCTGCTTGCAGGCACCTGCTCTATGGCTAGGCCGTCTGGTGCCAGGTCCGCCAGCACTGCTGGTGCCAGCGCCCGTGGATGGTCCGACGAAGTTAGTAAGACCCGCTGTGCTACCGGCGCTAGCGCGTGCAAAATCCCCGAGGCATCGTGCCCTGTTCCCGCGCCGACGACCAGTACCCATGCGTCGCCAGTATCGGCGACGGGATGCTCTCCGCTCAGCCGCTTTAGCTCCCCGGCCAATGCCTCGGCAGCCGCTGGATTGTGTGCGCCGTCGAGCAAGACCAACGGCTTCTCGTGAGCGACTTCAAAGCGGCCCGGCCAGTGATGGGCGGCTACGACTTGGTACGCTAGCTCGTCTTCTAGGTCCTGGACGAGTTCCTGCGCTGCTTCAAGAGCTAGACGCGCATTTTCCGCGTAGGTCGCTGGACGGCCTGTTAGGTGACCTAGGTGCCACTCCATTTCGGCGATTTGCAACTTCACTTCTTGTTTTGCGCAGGTCTGTTGGATTAGGTCCATCACCTCCGGGGTCTGTGCCGCTGTAGTAATGAGCGAGCGACCCGACCGGGCGATGTGCAGCTTGTCGGCGGCGATTTCTTCCAAGGTATTGCCCAGCAAGTCCACGTGGTCTAGGCCGATGGCCGTCAGGACTGCCAGCTCTGAGTCCCAGGCGTTGGTCGCGTCGTAGCGGCCTCCTAGCCCGACCTCAAAGACTCCGAACTCCGCGCCCTGCTGCGCGAAGAGATGGGCCGCGAGGCCGGTTAGGGCCTCGAATTTGCTAAACGAACCCAATGCCTCCCGGCCAAAGTCGCGGGTGCAATCGTCGAGGTGCGACACGGAGTCGGCCCATCGTTCCTTGCTGAGAATATCGCCGTCAATGCGGATGCGCTCGCGCTGGGTGTGCAGGTGCGGCGAGGTGTACAGCCCAGCCTTGTGCCCGTGCGCCTTTAGGATGGCGGCGAGCAAGCTGGCGACCGTTCCCTTGCCGTTGGTGCCGCCGATAATGACCGAGCGGAAGCGCGTCTGCGGGTCGTCGAGGCGGGTCAGCAGGGCGCGCATTCTCGGCAGGTAGTCTTCGATTGGCCCGAGCGCTGGACGGCCGACCTCCCAGTCGGGCAAGGCGTCCAAATAGCGTTTGGCGCGAAAGTAATCCATGTATTGGGAAAGTGCGGCTCAACCGCCGCGGGTGTGCATCTCGCGGTGCGGATCGGCTTGCAATTCTGCGACTTGATAGAGCACGCCGCGATGTGGATCGTCGCGCCGCTCTTCGGCGCTGCGGTCCGTCCGGCCCGCCCACCCGGCGCTAATGCGTCGCACTAGTCGCTCGCGGTCTGCTCCGTTGCGCAGCAAAGGCTTTAGGTCGGTGCCTTGCTGCGCGTATAGACACGTGTACCACAGTCCGTCGGCTGTCAATCGGCTGCGATCGCAAGCCCCGCAGAACGGCTCGGTGACCGATGCGACGATGCCAAAGCTCGTGCCGTCGCGCAGGCGGAAGCGCTCTGCGGGCGCAGAGCCTCGCCCGGCCTCGCGCTCGATAGGCCCGTAGTGCGCCTCCAGTTTCGCTAGCATCTCCTGTTGCGACACCACCTCTCCGAGCGACCAGTGCGTGGCCCCGCCGACATCCATGTATTCGATGAAGCGGACCTCCGCGCCGATCTCTCGTCCGAATTCGAGCAGATCCACGAGTTCGTCGTCGTTGAAGCCGCGCATTACGACCGAGTTGATTTTGATCGCGTCAAAGCCAGTTGCCGCAGCGGCGCGGATTCCCTCCAGGACTTTGGCGTGCACGGCTCTCCGCGTCAGTGCCTCAAAGCGCGCTGGCTGCAGCGAGTCCAAGCTGACGGTGATCCGCCGTAGTCCGGCTTCTCGCAGCGCCTCAGCCCGGTGCGCCAGCCGCCTCGCATTGGTCGTCAGCGCTAGGTCCTCGACCAGTGGTAATCGTGTGAGTCGGGCGACGAGTTCGAGCAGATCGGCGCGCAATAGCGGCTCGCCGCCGGTCAGGCGGACGCTGCGGACTCCAACTTGGCAAAAGGCATCGACCACGCGCTCGAGCTCGGAGGCGTTGAGAATGTCTTCACTCGGCAGCCAAGTGTAGTGCTCTTCGGGCATGCAGTACTGGCAACGCAGATCGCAGCGGTCGATTACCGACACGCGCAAAGAGGCCAGCGGGCGGCCCAAAAGGTCGCGCACTAACTCGGTTTTGGCGGGTGTTTCAAGGGCCATACAAAGGCGTCCACAGACGGAGTTAAAGAGACTTGAGAATATAGAGAATCCCTAGCGGTGGGCAATGTCAGGCGCAGTCGGCGCGTTCTTGCTGTACGGAAGTCGGCGCGTGATATTAAGGGACTTGACCCGCCCGTGCCAAGCGTTGTGGGCGGCGAATAGGACATTGCACCGCGCAACGAGAGGGATTTAATGAGTACCACTGACGCGATCCAAGAGATGCTCGCCGAGCACGGGTATGTCGCCGATCGCCAAGTTGTCATGTCCGTGTACCTTGCTCAGACTCTGGAGCGTCCCTTGCTCATCGAGGGCCCGGCTGGCGTCGGCAAAACCGAGGTCGCCAAGGTCGTAGCCCGCGCCCTCGACACCGAGCTGATCCGCTTGCAGTGCTATGAGGGGCTAGACGCCCATGCCGCGCTGTACGAGTGGAACTACCAGCGCCAGCTCTTGCACATCAAGCTCGACGAGAAGAGCCAACGCCCCCTAGCCGAGCGCGAGGCCGACCTTTTTTCCGAGGACTTCCTGCTCAAGCGCCCCTTGCTCCAGGCCATCACCCAGCTCGTCCCGCCGGTGCTGCTGATCGACGAACTTGACCGGGCCGACGAGGAGTTTGAGAGCTTCCTGCTCGAAGTGCTGTCCGACTGGCAGATTACCATCCCCGAAATCGGCACCATCAGCGCAGCGGCGCGGCCGCATGTGATCTTGACTAGCAATCGTACCCGTGAGTTGTCCGATGCCGTGCGCCGCCGCTGCTTTTACCTGTGGATCGACTACCCGGAATTTGACAAGGAAGTGGAAATCGTGCGCCGCAAGGTGAATGGGATCGACATCCAGCTCGCCGAGCAGATATGCCGCTTCATGGAAAAGATCCGCATGCAGCGCCTCGAAAAGGTCCCCGGTGTCGCCGAAACCCTCGACTGGGCCAAGGCCCTCGTCGCCCTGCACCAACACCACCTCGACCTCGAAGTCGTGGCGGATACCTTGGGCATTGTGTTCAAGGACCAACGCGACGTGGCGCAGGTGAAGCAATCGCTGGCCGAGTTCTTGGAAGGATTGGGGGTCCGCGCCAAGCTGGCTCCAGAACGATGAACCACAAGATCGACGATATCGCCCTTCACGGCGCGTTGAGCGCGAATGTGGTCGGCTTCTGCCGCCTGTTGCGCGCCCAGCGTGCCGGCGTGGCCTTGGGCGAGGAGCAAGACGCGCTCCGCGCTCTGGCGGCCATTGACCTGTCAGACCCGGAGGACTTTCGGCTAAGCTTGCGGACGGTTTTGGCCAAGACACCCGCCGAGCAGAAGCTCTTCGATACGCTGTTCGATGTCTACTGGTCCGTATGGGACCGCGCCGGCGAATTGGGTCAGCCCCAGCCCGACCCCCCTGCCTCTGAGAAGGCCAGTACCAGCCAACCCGGTAAGAATGGCTTGACGAGCGTCCGCGATTGGCTCAAACAGGGGGAGCCGACCGAAGAGGAGCGCGAAGCCGCCGGATACAGCCCCATTGAGGTCCATACAAAGCGCGACTTTAAGGACTTTAACGCCGAAGAGCTGGAGGAGATCGGGCGGCTGCTGCAAGCCATTGCCCGCGCGCTCGCCACGCGCTTCAGCCGCCGCTATCGGCCCGCCCGCCCGCCGGGCCGCCTCGACTTGCGGCGCACCCTCCGCGCCAGTCTGCGCCGAGGCGGCGAGCTGTTGGACCTGTCCTATTGCCGCCGCACCCGCCAGAAGCCCAAGCTGGTCTTGTTGTGCGATGTCAGTAAGTCCATGGATCTGTACAGCCGCTTCTTGATTCAGTTCATGTACGCCTTCCAAAACGCCTATCGCCGCATCGAGACGTTTGTGTTTGCGACCTCGCTACACCACGTCGCGCCCCTGCTGCGGGGCAACGATCTGAGCGCGGGCCTGGACGCAATTGCCGCGCAGGTGCCGGACTGGTCGGGCGGCACACGCATTGGGGCCGCGCTAGAGACCTTCCTCAGCGAACACGCCGATCTCGTTGATCACCAGACTGCATTGCTGATCGTCAGCGACGGCTGGGACACCGGCGATATTGAGATCCTTGAAGAAAGTATGCGCGCGTTGCAGCGCCGCAGCCGCTGCCTAATTTGGCTCAACCCCCTGTTGGGCAGCCCGGATTACCGGCCCGCCACGCGCGGCATGCAGGCCGCCTTGCCGTACATCGACCTCTTTGCCCCGGCCCACAATATCGACAGTCTCAAGGCGCTCGTTGGATACCTGATGACGCTGCGCGGTGCGACGGCTGCACAATACCTGCGCCGACGTCCTGAGCCGCCCGCGTCGACGAAAGCCCAGCCCGCCGCGCCGACGAGGGACGACTGGTTCCGGCGCTTTGGAGTTCAGCCGTGAAAGACTTGCAGACAATCCTTCGCCGCGCCCGAGTGCTCGACGAGGCGGGTGAGCCTTATGTCTTGGCCACTGTGGTCCAGACCTCCGGCTCGGTCTATCGCGGCCCGGGCACCCGCATGCTCATCGAAGCAGACCTCCAGAGCTTGGGCACGATCAGCGGCGGCTGTCTCGAAGGCGATGTGCGCGAAAACGCGCAAGCTGTCTTCGCCGACGGCCAACCCCGTCTCCTCCACTACGACGCCACTTCTGAAGACGATATCCTATGGGGAACTGGTCTGGGCTGTAGCGGGACGGTAGATGTGCTCTTAGAGCGCCTGCCCCAAGACGCGCCGTTTCATTATCCGACCTTTTTGCACGGCTGCGCCTTGGAGAATCGGCACGGCGTCCTCGTCACGGTCTTTGCCACGGAGGGCGAAACCAATGCCGCGCCGGGCCAACATCTGATCCTCGACGAGCGGGAAGACGCCTGCGACGACATTGCCGATTTGGAACTGCGCGAGATCGCGCTCAACGCTGCTAGTGGAATCCTCGCGACACTCGACGACACTCGACTGCCCATCGCCCTGGGATACACGCGCCACTACGAGTTGACGCACGGCAAGGCCGCCCTGCTCATAGAGCCTCTGCTGCCACCCATCGCCCTCTATCTCTTCGGCGCTGGTTACGACGCCGTGCCCCTTGCCCAATTAGCTGGCGAACTCGGCTGGCGCGTCACCGTCGCCGACCACCGGCCCGCCTATGCCCGCGCCGAGCGCTTCCCATGCGCTATACAAGTGCTCCTTGCCCAGCCCGGTCATCTACCCGATGATCTGCAGTTCGACAACCGCTCGTGCGCCGTCATCATGAGCCACAACTACTTACAAGACCAAGCTCTGCTGCGGGACTTGCTCGGCGCTCCCCTCGCCTACTTGGGCGTCCTTGGCCCGCATCAGCGCACTCAGCGCCTACTCGCCGATCTGCAAAAAGAAGGTATCGCGCCAAGCGATGAGCAGACCGCCCGACTGTTCAGCCCCGTCGGCCTCGACATCGGCGCTGAAACGGCCGAGGAAATCGCCCTATCCATCCTCGGCGAGATCCAAGCCGCGCTCACTGGCCGCCAAGGCGGCTCGCTCCGCGACCACCCTGGGCCGATTCACGATCGGCCGGCCTGACGTGGTCGGCGTTGTGCCCGGCGACTAGGCTAACGCCAGAACCCATTGAGGGGATTTTGATTCTTGCGGGCGCAACCCGACGACCAACATGGAGCTAGAAGAATAATCCTTGTAAGTGGATCACCCCCGCCGTAGATTATATATAGATACCCGCTGGCAGCGTGCTGTCGGCTCAAGGGCCGCTCTTCGGAGTGGCCCTTGCTTTTTTTGGGAATATCCATGCGAACCAGAGTTTATGTAGATGGCTTCAACCTGTACTACGGAGCCCTCAAGGATACGCCGTTCAAGTGGCTCAATCTTGCTGAACTGACCCGCCGGTTGCTCCCGGCGGGTCATGCAGTGGACAAGCTGAACTATTTCACCGCCCGAGTTTCTGGGGCGTCGGATCCCGGGGCACCAGCTCGTCAACACTCCTACCTGAGTGCGCTCGGGACATTGCCCGAAGTACAGGTGCATTTCGGGAGATTTCTTGCCAAGACGGCTTGGCGTCCACTCACTAACCTGCCTGTCGCCGACAGACGAATTGACACACCAGCGGCAGTAATGTTGCCGGCGGGCAATCACCCGGTCGCGGATTCACAAACCCTTCCCGTGGGCAGTTATCCCACGGGAAGGGCGGGAAAGAAAAGACGGCGCAAGACTGCCGCTCCACTAACCGATGCGGTGATCGCCGAGGTTCATACCATGGAAGAGAAAGGTTCGGACGTAAACCTCGCAGTCCATCTTTTGAACGATGCTTGGAAAGAGTTGTTCGAGGTGGCAGTTGTGATCTCGAACGATACTGACTTGGTCACGCCGATACGCATGGTTACCACTGAACGGAAGAAACCGGTGGTTATCGTCTGTCCGGGGCGTTGGCAGATGGCTCCGAAACTGGCGAACGTTGCAAGTCATGTTCGGCATATCCGCCCGGCAATGTTGAAGGCCGCGCAATTTCCCGACCGTCTTCCGGGCACAACAATCTCAAAGCCAGTAGACTGGTAGAAACAGCCGAGGAGATCGCCCTGTCCATTCTCGGCGAAATCCAAGCGTTCGAGTAGCCCTTTAATGGTCTTGTTCAAGCCTGCAATTACTCCCTTGCCAAGAGCGTTTCGACTCTCTGTAAAACAGCATCCACGATCTCTGTGGGCAAAGGACATATCAACGCTGCATTTCTCGCCTGCCAGTCCATGCTCTTGACCTGATCTGCTAGAATAACACCCGTCACCTCTAGTCCCGTAGGGATGGCGACCTCAAAGGGATATCCCTTCACTTGACTGGTGATCGGACAGAGAATTGCCAAGCGAGTCTTGCTGTTGTAAGCCCTTGGTGAAACCACAATGGCGGGTCGATGTCCTGCTTGTTCATGTCCTACTTGCGGATTGAAGTTAATCCACACCGCATCACCGCGCTGTGGGACGTACTCGGTCGATCCCATCATACTTCACAGCCCGTCGCAGGTCCAGTATCTATTTCACCGTGTAAGTTGTGCTCAGTCACTTGGGCTAAAAGATCGTCCAACTTCAAGCTAGACGGCCTTACAAGTTCAATGACTAACTCCTTACCACGTAGCGATAGTTCGACCGGTGAGTTGAGTTCAAGCCCAATCTGAATAGCGAGTGGTTTGGGAATGCGCAGGGCTAAACTATTGCCCCATTTTTGCACACGGGTTTCCATATCTTTACCTCCTCTAAATAGTAGATACAATGAGGATACATTGAGGATCGGCAT
Source organism: Gemmatimonadota bacterium (assembly GCA_028875335.1). The sequence continues at coordinate 5,226 of JAPPEF010000016.1, read as the reverse complement.
TTATCAAGACCGATTCTGTGTTCTTATGCTCGGAGACGAATCTATGGGATTTGGCAATCTAGCTATATTTCACCATTCATGTACATATTGCGGCAAACGCATTTGACTTGCAGAATACCCTGAACCAATAACACAAGAGGAACGCAATGCCTATCAGCGCCAAAGACTTCCAAGCCGCTCTCCCCGACCTTGAAAGCACTCAGTGTTGCGAGGGCCTTGAAAAAACCGCCACTATCCACCGCGACCCTTGGGGAATTCCCCATATCCAAGCTGAATCGGAAGCCGACCTGTTCTTCGCCCAAGGCTTTGCCACGGCCCAAGACCGCCTGTGGCATATGGACTTTGACCGCCATCAAGCCCTAGGCCGCTGGTCCGAGTGGGCTGGCCCTGCAGGACTGGACCGCGACCGCCTTCTGCGCGCCGCGGGCATGGGCCGCACCGCCAAGTTGGACTACGAAGCGTCTAGCCCTCAAGCGCGCGCCATGCTCGATGCGTACGCCGCTGGCGTCAATGCCTTTTTGGCGACGACAACGGCCCTGCCCGTCGAATACCAACTCCTCGGCCAGCGCCCCGAGCCGTGGGAAAGCTGGCACTGCCTCGCTGTGTACAAGATGCGCAACAGTCTGCTCGGCACCTTTGAATCCAAGCTCTGGCGCACTCGTCTGGCCCAAGTCGTAGGACCTGAGAACCTCGCTCAGCTAATCAAAGGCTATCCCCAAGGCCACCTGCTCACCGTGCCCCCTGGCACCGAGTACCAGGGAGAACCTCTCGACGGCCTCGCGGCCCTCAGTCGAGAAACTGACCCCGGCTCCAATGCGTGGTCCATCGCAGGTGAGTACACGGATTCGGGCTTGCCGCTGGTGGCTGGTGACTCGCACCGCGCCCTCGACACTCCTTCCGTCTATTATCAAGTCCATATAGCCTGCCCCGACTTCGCCGTCAGCGGCTACTCGGTGCCCGGCGTCCCCGGCACCCTGCACTTTTGCCACAACGAGTACGTGGCTTGGGGCATGACCTATGGCAGCGCCGATACCCAAGATCTGTTCGTCGAGCGCTTTCGCGAAACGGCCGATGGCTTGGAGTACGAATTCAGGGACGCGTGGCGGCCAGCGGAAATCCTGCGGGAAGAAATCCACGTCCGCGGCGCGGCCTCCGTTACCGCTGAGGTCGTCATTACCCACCACGGACCCATCATCGCGGGCGATCCGCGCAAAGGTCAGGCCATCGCCATCAGCGACCCCGGCCTCATCGAAGGTACTCCTTGGGCTGACGCGGCTCGCGATGCCATGCGCGCCCGCTCCGTCGGGGACTTGCACCAAGCCTTCGCCCGCTGGAACGACCGCGTCAACAACTACGCAGTTGCCGACATCCACGGCTGCTTCGGCTATCTGCACGAGGGCCGGATCCCCGTGCGCGAGGCCGCAAACGGCTGGCTCGCCGTCCCCGGCTGGAGCGGCGAGCACGAGTGGCAGGGCTACATCCCCCACGCCGAGTTGCCCAAAGCCATAAACCCTGCAACAGGCTATGCCATCACCTGCAACCAGCGCGTGACCGGCTCCGATTATCCATACTACGTCGGGCTCGTCTTTAGCCCCGACTACCGCGCCCGCCGCATCCAGACCCGCATCCTCGAACTGGGCACGGCCACGCCCGAGGCGATGGGCCACATCCACGCCGAACGCGTCTCGCTGCCAGCCCAGGTCTTTACGCGGGCCTTGCTCGCCATCGAGCCGCCCGACGCCGACTGCGCCCAAGCCCTCGACCTGCTGCGCCAGTGGGACTGCCGGATGGACCGAGACCAGGCTCAGCCGACGATCTATGCGCAAACTCGCAACCTGCTCGGCTACCACATAGCGCAACACCTGTTCGGCGACGATGCCTTGACCTTGCTCGCAGAGGCTGGCGGCGACGCTCATTGGCGTCTTATCACCCTCGAAGCGACTCTCGCTATTGAGGGCGGCGATACTGAGCTGCTGCCGCCCGGTCAAACTTGGTCCCAAGCTCTGACCGAGGCCCTGACTGGCGCGCTCGCTGCGCTCAAAGAGGCCCTCGGCGACGACATGCGCCAATGGCGTTGGGGCCGCTTGCATCGCACCCAGCCTCAGCATCCATTCTCTGCGGTTTTCTCCGAGGCCGCTTCCTTCCTCGATCCTCCTTCGCTTCCCGTCCACGGCGATGGCGACACGCCTCTAGCCGGTAGCTATGCCTTCGACGACTTCACAGTTACGGGTCTTTCGGTCAACCGGTATATCTTCGATCCCTCCGACTGGACCCGCTCGCGCTGGATCGCGCCGCTGGGGGCCTCTGGCCACCCGGCTAGCCCGCACTACGCCGACCAAGCCCAACTTTGGGCCGATGTGGAATTTATTCCTCAGTTGTGGGATTGGCAGGAGATACGCGACCGGGCGGAGACGACGCAGTTCCTAGTACCGCCGGAGGAGTAGCTCTCGCGGATGACGATAAAAGCGGATTTCATTGCAATAAATTGCCATTAAAGATAATTTATTGTTATGAAATTCGATCAATTCCTCGCCATCGTGGCTGATGAGCCAGTGTTTGAAACCGGCCTGCTCTTGGCCGGGTCCGTAAATCCAGGCGATATGCGGCGACAGCTCGTGCGCTGGACTCGAGCCGGACGACTGCACCAGCTACGGCGCGGGCTCTACGCGCTGGCGCCGCCCTACCGCCAGACCGCGCCCCATCCCTTCCTCGTCGCCAATCGACTGGTGCGCGGCTCGTATGTCAGCGGTCTGTCGGCGTTGGCACACGCTGGTGTGATTCCCGAGTACGTGCCGGAAGTGACCAGTGTGACGGCCGGGCGTCCGCAGCTCCGCCAGACGCCGCTAGGTCGCTTTTCCTTTCGCCACCTCAAGACCGATCTGCTCTACGGGTATCAACACGTGGAGTTGGCACATGGCCAGTCGGCTTTTGTCGCTGCGCCGGAAAAGGCACTGCTCGATCTGATCTATCTACAGCCAAATGGCGATGCTCCTGCCTATATCAATGAGCTACGCCTCGACTGGGAGAGCCTAGACCTAGCGGAACTGGATAGATTGGCAGCCATCGCCGCCCGACCCAAATTGCTTAGAGCCGTGCAGTGCATTCGCGCACTAGCCCAAGACGCGGTGTTGGGCTACGAGCATCTATGAAGGATCATCTGTTTCAACTCGTGCAGGCGGGCGATTCCTTACAGGGGCGCAACATCCTGCGCGAATACTTGCAGGCCCGCATCTTGGATTCTTTACAGCGCGCGGGGGCGATGGTGCCGCTGGCGTTTCAAGGGGGCACTAGCCTGCGCTTCCTCTTCGCGCTACCGCGCTACTCCGAAGACCTCGATTTTACGCTCGAAGGCGATCCGGCTTCCTACGATTTGCGCGCTTATTTAGCAGCCATTCGCTCGGAATTTGCTCGCGAGGGGTACGAAATCGGGCTCGGCTTAAACGACCGGCAGACAGTCCACCGTGCATTCGTGCGCTTCAAGGGCCTGCTGTACGAGGCCGGTCTTTCTCCGCATCAAGACGCAATTCTCTCCGTGCGCATCGAGGTCGATACGAACCCGCCAACTGGTGTCGTGCTGGAGACCCGTTTGGTGCGCCGACACGTGACACTGCGGCTCCAGCATCACGACCGAGCTTCCCTGCTAGCCGGCAAATTACATGCGATTCTACAGCGCCCTTACACTAAAGGGCGGGATCTGTACGACTTGATATGGTACTTGAGTGACCGGACGTGGCCTGCGCCCAATCTATCTCTACTCAATGCGGCGTTGCAGCAGACGCAGCGGCCTGGCGAGGCACTAACGGAGCGGACTTGGCGGGAAGTGGTCGGCAGCCGGCTACGGGTGCTGGAGTGGGATCAGGTGGCGGCCGATGTGCGTCCGTTTTTGGAACGGGAGGAAGACGCGGCGATGTTGAACGTGGAAACCGCGCTGCAGCTATTGGTTGGTTAATTGTTCTATTGCAATGCGGTCCGCGCCGCTCGATAGCTTTCCGGCGTATCCACATCTACGAAGATGCCCTCGTCCTCTACGGGTATTTCGACGACATTGGCTGCGTTGTTTGCCAAGACTGGCCGTGCCCCCCGATCGCCAGTCAACGCGAGCAAGGCATCTCGATAGGCGCTGCCGATAGCTACCGGATGGCCGCGTCGCCCGTTGCGCACTGGCACGGCGATTGTCTCTCTACTTTTCAACGCTTCGGCGACCTTTAGGATCGTCGTACCAGCTATCTGCGGCATATCCCCTAGCGCAAAGAGATACCCCTGCTCGCCGACTGCCGCTTCCACGCCCACTCTGATAGAGGCGGCCATTCCCTCGGCGAAATCGGGGTTGTGTACCAGCCGCACGGGATGACGGCTCAACTTTTCTTTTACCTCTGCTCGCTGATGCCCTGTCACTACGATTACCTCCCCCAAACCCACCTCGCAGATTCGCTCTACCACGACTTGGAGGATGCATTGCTTTTGCCAAGGCAGCAGCAACTTATTGGCACCCTCCATCCTAGAGGAACTTCCCGCCGCTAGTACGATTCCGCTGAGGTTTGCAAATTGAGTCATTCCAGTCTCCTATGAGGGCAACCACAAGGGTTGCCCCTACGCGATTGACAAAGACGGGCAAAATTTTTTAATATCCACCTCCGCGTCACTCGCTTCTGGCCTTTAACAATAGCATCGGCCCATGCAGCTTACAGGTTCTCATACCTTTAGCGCCCCGAGGCAAGTCATGTGGGACTTGCTCAACGACCCCGAGGTGTTGGCGCGCATCACGCCAGGTGTCGATACCTTGGAGCAAACTGGCCCCGGCCAGTACCAAGCTGTGCTGCACATCAAAATGGGGCCGATCAACAGTACCTTCAACGGCGCGCTGCAAGTGGTAGATAGCAAGGAGCCGGAAAGCTATCGCTTGATCATCGATGTCGATGGCAAGATCGGCCAGATCGCGGCCGAGGGCCACATCCGGCTCGCCGAAGACCACGAGACGACCACGGTGGCAGTCGAGGGTGGCTCGCAGTTGACGGGTCGGTTGGCGAGCATGGGTCAGCGCCTGCTCTCGGGCGTGGCGCGGATGTTTACCAATCAATTTTTCAAGGCGCTGGAACGCGAAGTATCAATTAGGAATTAGGAATTTCCGCCCCAATTCGTAATTCCTAATTCGCACTTCTTAATTCGATTCAATAGGAGGTGGCTATGTCAGTAGCAATCAAGGTCACTGTCAACGGTCAGACCCAC
>JAPPEF010000175.1 GCA_028875335.1 Gemmatimonadota bacterium | reverse complement strand
GGTTGCACGTAGCGGCTGTGATAGAGTCTGAGGGTGAAGTACGGGTCGCGCACGCTACCCGCATTGCCAATCAGAAAGGCCCGGGCGTCGCCCACGGTCATGCGGGTGTAATAATCGGAAGTCATTCTGAAACCGGCATCAAAGCCGGCGCGGCGTAGCTGTTCGACCAGCACGGGGACGATGTCGTGGAGATTTGGATGCAGGTCGATGGTGATTTTGCACGGCGTGCCTTCCTTGGTCCAGATACCCTTTTCCAGCACCCAACCTTGGCGCTGCATGATCTCCGCGGTCTTGGCCGGGTCGTGCGTGCCGACCGGATAGCGGGCGAGCAAATCCCCGATCTGGCCTGTAAAACGGCGCAGGGAAGGAAAGTCTGGAAAGGGCAGCAGGGAATAGGTGCCCGCGCCCTGCCAACCGACCTCGACGAGTTGCTGCCGGTCAATGGCGTAGTTGATGGCCCAGCGGATTTCCGCATCTGCAAATGGCGCTTCGAGATTGTTAAAGCCCAAGGCGATGGGCCACCAATCGAGGTAGCCGTAGGGTGGGTCTCGGCCGGTCCAAGTGGATACGTCGGGATTCTGGTCGAGAATGGTCTTGATATTGGACGGGCGCAGGTCCAGACAGGTGTCCATTTGGTTGCTGATCAGCAATTGCACCCTTTTGTCTTCGTCCATGTAGGGCAGATAGATCAGGCGTTCTACGCGGGGGAGGCGGCGAAAGCCTATCTCAGCCGCCCACCAGTTTTGCCGCAGATCCCAGATCCGCTGCTGAGGCTCGGAATGGACGAGCCGGTAGGGGCCGCTGACTACGGGCCAGCCGCGTTGGAGATCTAGGTTAGCAAAAGTTTTCGCATCTTTTCCCTCCCAGATATGCTTGGGGACAATGGGGATGCCGTTGCCGAAATTGTTGGTCAAATACTCGAATACGAAGCGCGGATTCGGCGATTTTAGCGCGATTTTCGCCTGTAGGTCGTCCACGACGCTAGCCTCTGCAACCCATAGCTCCATATCCACCGAGGCGTTGAGGACTGGGGCGTTTTTTTTAAGCATGTCGATTGTGAATACCAAATCGGCCGCAGTCCAAGGCGTGCCGTCGCTCCACTTTACTCCGTCTCTAAGGTGGATAGTTACTTCAGTGAAGTCGTCGTTGTACTCGTGGCTGGTTGCGATCCAGGGTATGAGGTTTTGTTCTTTGCCATAGGGATTGTAGAAGTAGAGCGGTTCGTAGAGGAAGTTGTGGCCGGTGCTGGAGATGCTGCCGGGGAGAAATGGGTTGAAGGAATCGTAGTCTTGAATTTGACCGGCGCAGGTGTTGGGCGGCGTGCAGTTCATTATGAGCGAGCGGTTGCGGGGGACGTCAGCTTCGTCGTTGACATCGTCGCCGCAGGCAAAGAGCAGACAGCAGGCGAGCAAGCCACTCAGCACGCATTTTAGCATGGGGCAGTCTCCATATACCAATCGTCGTAAAAGTTGACATGCACTATGCTATTAAATAGCTTGAACGGGCAAAAGGGCGTATGTTCTAACCATTCAAAAAGGAGGTTTTAGTTGTTAGCAGAAAGAGCATATCTGACAAACAAAACAGCCAATTTAATCTCTAAAAGGAGGCTAACCATGAGAATCTGTGCTGTTTTTGGCGTTTTGCTGTTGGCTGCGAGCACGTGCTTTGCGCACAGCAACGCCAATGGTTTTGGGTATTTCGCTTTGGAATGGCCCTCGGATGTGACGTACGTCGCCGATGGCGAGGACGGAGATTGGGCGTGGTACGATCCCAATTTCATCGTCACTCCCGACGAAATGGGCGAGGTCGTACAGCAGGTAATTCCAGACAAGAGCGATATTGATGTTTCCATCAGGACCGCTTGGACGCAGGCACCCGACAACCGCATCTATGGCTTTGTGCGGGTGACGGACGATTCGCTGCACGCGGCCGAAACGGACCCGGAGAACGGGTGGTTTGAGGACGATCTCGAAATTATTACCGACGGCGACCACAGTGGTGGTCCGTACCGCGATCCAAACCAAGTGAACGCGCAGCAGTGGACCATGCACGTGCAGGTGCCCGGCGGATATTCGACGCCCTATGGCAATGGCACGACTTGGCTGCGCAAAGATGCCGATCCGGCCAAGCAGTGGGCCACGGCCTATATTGAGGCCGATGTCAGCCTCAGCCCGCCTGGCGCTACGCACGGATCGACTAATGTCACCCTCGGCTATGAGTTCGCCATGCCGCTGTGGGTCAACTTGGAAAACGACGAGGCATCTACCGAACGCGTGGTCCTGCAGCCGGGAATGACTGTTGGTCTCACCTACCAGCTCAACGAGGCCGATACGACGCCGGCTGAGGGTGCCGCCCGGACGCATCAGCTTGTCACTGGGGATGTCAACGGGGCGCATAGAGATCAGGATTTCGCCTCTGACTTTACCTTATTGACCGTAGGTGAATACACTCGGGGCAGCGATGCTGGCACTGCGGTCGAAGGCAGTACTTGGGGAAAAATTAAGGCGACTTTCGACGAGTAACATTTCTCCATTTTAATTTTATAGCGGGGGAGGAGAGGTGCGATTATCTCTACTCCCCCGCTTTCGCGTTTTGTAGGACGTTTGGGATGCGCTTTGCCATGAGTCCATACTTGAGTGTCTTGGTGCTGCTGGTGCTGATCGGTTGCGGTCGCTATTTTCCAGGGCCGATCGAACCTGCGCCCGAAAATAGCCAAGAAGCCTATGCTTCGGTTGAGGACGACGGGACCATTATCGCCGTTTTCAATCGCCTCGAAGTTTCTCTGCGTCCCATGACGGACGAAGAGTTGAACCGGCAATTCGCCGATTACTCTGCGGCGGGTGCCAATTCCAAGAATCCCTATACTTTTGGCAACTGGAAGCCGCTGGGCGACACCTATACACCGCCAAAGTACACCGTCTTTTCGGTTCAGGTGAAAAACTACGAGTATCCCAAGGTGCATCTGGACCCCTCCCGCATAACGCTCGTCTCTCAACAGGCTGGCCGCGAGTACGATCCGCTCAATAGAAGAGATATCCTCGAATTCTATGCTTCTATGATTACCGGATATGCAGGCAATTCCTATAGCATTTTCCAAGAGCGTAGGGAGATTCTGACCCGCACTATGTATCCAGACGAAGATGTTTTCAGTGGTCAGGAAGTTGAGGGGTATGTGGTGTTTCCCGCGTTGCCTCACGATATCAATGAGTTTACCGTTCACCTCAGCGACGTGGCGATTCGCTTCGACTTTAGGCAGCAACCCGTCGAGACCATAGATCTGGCGTATCGGTTCCAGCGCGAGGTAGTCAGGGGGTATCAGCCGCCGGCAGATTGGGCACAGGAATGAGACTGCTGGCGGGCAGCCTCGCTCTGTGCGGGATATGTTGGCTGAGTGCGCCGCTTGGGGCACAGGTCGAAAGCTATCGGGTCGGTGGGGACGGGCTTTCTTGGGATTCTCAGGCCGCGGTTGCCGGGGGAGTAGATATGCAGAACCCGGCTCTGATTCGTCCCATTGGCTTAGCAGCAACCGACAATATCCTTCGCTCGCTCGACTGGAGCGACTCGCCTACCTTGGACTTTGTCGCCGAAGGCCGTGCCCATATCTGGGACAACGCCGCGATCGAAGGCTCGGCCGCCGCCTTGGTCGATGGCGATGAGCAGACTTCTTCCGGCGACCGCTTCAAAGGGCTGGGCACCGATCAGACGGGTCGCATCTTTTTTTTAGACTTGGGGGCATCCTTTCCGGTCAATCGCCTGATCTACTTCCCTAGTCCATCTTTTCCCGACGATTTCCCCAGAGCCTTTGAACTTGCCGTAAGCGACGGCCGCGACTATACCCAGCAAGGAGCGCCGCGCTATCAGGTCTTGAAGCGCGTTGATTTGCAGCCTGAGCCGAGGACGGTAATCGACTTTCCAGTGCAGCTAATCCGCTTTATCAGGCTGCGCATCCTGTCGCCCAATCCATTTGAAATAGCGGAAATCCAAGCCTTTGGCACGGGTTTCGTGCCTAAGGGTACTTATCTTTCCAAGCTCATTGAATTGCCCACAGCAGCGATTCTCGGCGCGCTCTCTGTCAAAGCCACTAAGTTGCGCCGACAGCCGGACGGCGTCCTGCTCCCGACAGCGGCAGCCACCGCGTCCGTGGACCTGACCCTGCGCAACGGCACGGACGAGACCCCTCTGGTCCATTTTGAAATCGTCGATCGCGAAACGGGTTCAGAGCAGCCCACGACCGCAGACGCCTATGCCAAGCTGGCGGAGGATTTTCGCGGTTCCATCCTCGACGATGCTGAAAACTGGACTTGGAAGAATCCGATCCGCATTGACTCGACGGGGACTTTTACCTATCCCCTCGAACTGCCCGGCCCAAGGAAGTATTTTGATTTCCAGCTCTTTTTTCGCGGCACTTCTACCGATCTCGTCCAGATAGATAGCTTGGCTATTAGCTACTCTCTGCCGCTGGCCGACCGCGCCGTAGGCGAGGTGGCCGTTCTCGCAGACCCGTTTCCCACCGATGGTATAGTCGCGGTGCCAGCAGGTCGCGATACCCTTTTTACCTATGACATCCGGGCGGAATTTGGCAGCGACGCGCAGGTTGGGTTCGACGGTTTGCACATTGCGACCCAAACCGAACCGACGTTGCTCAAATTCGAGATGGGCGAACCGCTCGTCGAGGTAGTGCCCGACAGCATCCACGCGGATGCACAGGGGCTGATGCTGTACTTCCCATCGAACCGGGTCACGCCGAGCAACAATCAGCCGCTGCGCGTTACTTTTCGCACGGCTATTCTGGTCTATGCCACTGATTTGGTGAGCCACCTAATCGACTCTGGGGGCCGTTTGCCCCAGCCCGTCGCTGCTGGCGATGCCAGTTCGAGTGTTGGCACCAACACCAACCGGGTCTTTTTCTCCAATGCCGCAGGGGGTGGGATTTTATCCGCGATGCA
>JAPPEF010000178.1 GCA_028875335.1 Gemmatimonadota bacterium | reverse complement strand
GTCTAGATTCCGCTGAAAGTGTCGCTGACGAAGACGAGGATACCGACGATTGAAAGGCTAATGATGCCAAGTCGGTCGGCCACGAAAAAAGCGGGCAGTTCATAGACGAACTGCCCGCTTTTTCTGCGTTACTCAAGTAAAGTTACAAGGCCGGCTATATGGCCGAAAACAGGAAAGAATGCGGCAGCTTAGAGCTGTAGACGACCTCTACAAAGCGCCACATTGCCCGCTCTGGATCCCAGGCTAGCCGGCAAAAGAAGGGAGTGCAGATCGGTCCTTCCGATCCGGCTAACTCGGTCGGCTCTTCGGTGACAAACGCGATGTCGGTGAAGACCCGCTTCTCGCCAGCCCGCAGCGCCCCGTCAACCTCTTGCTGCAATTTGAATCTGGCCTTGACAGCTTCCCTCGGGTACGTGCTCTCGTAGTGGCCCTGCTTGACAGCTTCCCTCGGGTAAATGTGATAGCTTTCATACTGGCCCTGCATCTCGAACACCTTGAACGTGCTGTGGCGCAAGAAGGCCTTGCCAAAGCGGTATTCATAGCCTTGGTCATCGAGTACGGCGCGGTGCATGGCTTGGAAGATGTCAAAGGGCGTGTCGCCTTTTGCGATGCCCCAATCCGCTAGGGTCTCTTTCATATTTTTTACAGCCCTGGGGTTGTTGACGCCCTCGCGGAGGTAGAACTCGGCGGCGAGGCTGTCATTGCCAGAAGCGGAGAAGGCGATGAGAAAGTCGTAGAGCCAGTCGCGCAGGTCGGCTTCTTGCTCGGGGGTGATGGGGACGCCCGCCGCGACGGGGATGGACTCAATGGCCTGCCACAACTTGGGACCGGCTTTGACCTTGATCTTCTTCGCGGTATGGACATAGTCAAGCAAGCCTTGGAGCTTGTCGAGGCGGGGCTCAAAGCCGCCGTGGGGATACTTGGTCTCGACGGCCGCGGCGCTGGAGATGGCGATCAGCGCGAGAGATAGGATGCGAATGGCTAAGGGTTGCATGATGCCCTCCTTTGTGGAAGAGTGCGGGTTGTTGCTTCGGTACGCACTACTGCAACTATCGTGCCAATGGAGTGGCCAGCGGTTGCCAATCGCGCCGATTGGTTTGTTTATTTATGTATAACTTACTGTTAAATAATGTCTTATAAAAAATAAGATAATTTTTCGTTTGTCTCGCAAGCTCTTGCTGATATCCCTTAATATTCTAAATCTGGCGGTATTCGCCGTTTGGATGATCTGCTCACTGTGCGCCAACGGACAGCAGGTGTTCGCCAGCGGACAGTAGGGGTTAGTTAATACGGAACGGGTGGAATCGCGGACGAGAATGTTTGCGGCACGTTCGGAGTCAGTAGCTGCTTTTAGAAGCTGCCGAGCGGCGGGAAAAGGTGGAGCGGGATGTGGCGGCGTTGTTTGGGGAGTAGGGGAGCTTACTTGAGCAACAGCGTCCCGATGGTGGAAATCCAACTGGCCAAGACGACGCCGAGCGTCCAGTGAAATTTGGTGTTCATTTCCTTGCGCAGTCCTATAAACCCGGTGTTCATTTCTTGTCGTAGTTGGTTGGTTTGGGCGTCGATTTTTTGATCTGCGACTTCGAATCGGGCGTTCATTTCCTTGCGCAGTCCTACAAACCCGGTGTTCATTTCTTGTCGTAGTTGATTGGTTTGGGCGTCGATTTTTTGATCTGCGGCTTCGAATCGGACGTTCATTTCCTTGCGCAGTTGCGCAAACCCGGTGTTCGTTTCTTGTCGTAGTTGATTGGTTTGGACGTCGATCTTTTGGTCCAAGGTGTCGAACCGGGCGTCGATCTTTTGGTCCAAGGTGTCGAACCGGGCGTCGGTCTTTTGGTCCAAGGTGTCGAACCGGGCGTCGGTCTTTTGCTCCAAGGTGTCGAACCGGGCGTCGGTCTTTTGCTCTAAGGTGTCGAACCGGGCGTCGGTCTTTTGCTCTAAAGTCCCGAATCGCTGGTCCCATTTTTGATCTAGGGTGCGTAGGTCGTCTTCGATGAGGGTCAGGCGGCGATCTACTTGGAGTAAGACGTCGCGCGTCGTCAACTCAGTGAGGGGTTGTTCGGCAGGCATGGGATTGGGACCTCTGGTTACAGATTAAAATACGCTCAAAAATTGAGTATGCAAAATTTGGGCCACTGGCGTTATACAGAGGAAGTCGGCGGGTGGCGTGGGCGGCGTATGTAGCGTTTCTAAGACGCCGCGTTTCCTTTAGGCCCCATTCGCCTACCCTAGCTGAGCGTATTTCAGTTTGTGTGCCCTAATCCACGCCCCCCTCCTAGGCCGCAGGCAGGACGGGCCGTTCTACGTATTCGACGTAGATGCGCTCTAAGTCGGCTTCTTGGAATTCGTCGCGGGTGAGCGTCTTGACGAGGTGACCTTCGACCATGATGCCAAGCCGGTCGGCGATCACGCGGGCGCGGAATACATCGTGCGTGGTCATCCATATCGCCTTGCCCTCGTTGCGCAGTTCGTCCAACAGCTCCAAAAACTCGGCCCCGGACTTGGGATCGAGGCCCGACGTAGGCTCGTCGAGCAACACGATGCGGGCGTCCTTGGCGATGGCAATGGCAATCCCCAGCTTCTGGCGCATCCCCTTAGAAAACTCCTTGACTCGCCGGTCAAACGCCTCCTGTTGCAGGCCGACGCGCGCCATGATTGCGTCGTAGTGCGCGGCATCTTGGGGCGGTTGGCCGCTCAAGCGGGTGAAGAAGTCCAAGTTCTGCCGCGCGCTAAAGTTGCCGTAGAGCATGACGTTTTCCGAGACATAGGCCACGTGCTTTTTGGCCTCCAAGGGCTGCTCGGTGATGTCGATGCCGCAGAGCTTGACCGTCCCTTTAGTGGGTTCGGTAAAGCTCAACGCGACCATCAAGGTCGTGGTCTTGCCGGCACCGTTGGCCCCGAGCATGGTGAAGATCTCGCCGCCTTCGATGGTCAGGTTGAGGTCGGTGACCGCTTTGACGTCACCGTAGTGCTTGGAAAGTCCGATGATCTCCAACATGATGCGATCCTTTCTCAAGGTGTTTTGTAAAACTCGCTGTTGAGCGCGCGGCCCAGTATCCGCCGCAGCTCTTCCGCCGCGAGGATGTAGGCCAAGCGCTCGGCAAAATAGCTCTGCTCGGCGAAGTTGACGGCGACCCGCTGGCGGCGGAGATCGTCGAAGTTGAGGTTGCCCATAGCATTTTCAAACAGCTCTTCGGCCGTGTCCAACCGCTGGCGGGCTACATCGGCGCGTCGGCGCAGAATCTGGGTGTTTTCCCGCCGGCTTTTTAAGTCGTAAAACGCTTCGACTACTTCGAGTTCAATCAAGTTGCGGGTCTCGTCGCGATCTTGGCGTAGTTCGTGGAGCCGCGCCCGCTCCTCGGCTCCCTGTGCTAACCGCCGACCGCCTTGGAACAGGGGCAGCGACACGTTGGCCATTACGCGCCAGCCCTCGCCCGTGTCCAGGGCGGGATCTAAGCCTTGGCTGGCGAGCGACCGGCGACCGGAGCCCACCAGCTTCCAAGTCTGGCCGTTGCCGCTCCAATTCAAGCCGAGGTCGGTGTCTTGGACTTCCTTGGTCAGTTGTAAGCCGACGTGGGGTAGCCACTGCCAGAAAACACTGCGCGCTTGGTGCTGCTGTTCGCCTATTTGCCAGACGAGTTCGGCGAGGTGGGGCCAGTTGGCGCGGGCTTCCTCGATGAGGGCTGGTAGGTCTTCTTCGCTGGGATCGAGTAGCTGTAGTTGCTCGTAGGGCGGGCCGACGATTTCGATGTCGCGGAGCGAGCGCTTGCCCACGAGGCCGATCTCGGTGAAGAGTTTCAGATGTAGAGCGCGCAGTTCGCGCTGGAGGTTGTTGATGCGCGACTGCTCCTCCAGCACCTCTAGCTCGGCCTCGTGCAGCTCCACCGGCCGCGCCAAGCCGGCGTCGAGGCGCGTTTGCACTCGGTCCATTTTAGCGCGGAAGTAGGCGAGCAACTCGTCGCGGCTGGCGATCTCGTCGCGCGTCAGCAGCAGGCGGTAGTACGCTTGGCGCACCTTGCTATCCACGGCGATGATGGCCTCGCGGTAGCGCGCCTTTTCCGCCTGCTCTCGGTGCTTGGCGGCAAAGCGCGATGGGGTGGTAGCTCCATAGCGCACGATCTCTTGCTGGGCTTGCAAGAAAAGCTCGCGTTGGTCGGTCTCCGGCGCGTCGGCGAATTCACTGCGTGCGTAATCCGCGTTCAGGCCGATGGTCGGGAGTTGCTCGGCGTAGTCGAAGCGGGTGCGCGCCCTCATCTGGTTCCAGCGGGCGCGCGCCGCCCCGAGTACTGGGCTGTGATAGCCCGCTTCGCGCTGACAAGTCGTTAGGTCCCACTCCTCTGCGTGGGCGACGCTCGCCAAGCAGCAGAGGGCGGCCAAGATGGATCGATACGCCGTCATCGCTTGCTCCATTGCACAGTGAAGACGGCGATGCCCAGTACGATGCTCACCAGCAAGATCACCAATCCCGTTATACCCCAAAACGATCCATCGCTCTTGATGTTTATGTTGACGGTGCGCTCGACCGACTCGACCCACTGCCCCTTGTGCTGCGTGCTGGCGCTGGTCTTGACTTCGTAGCGTCCTATTTCGGCGCTGTTGATGGGGCGCACGGTCAGCACGGCCTCTATTTCCTCACGCGGCGGGAGCAGGGCGATTTCCTGCGGCTCAAAGGAGACATTCCAGCCCGGCGGCGAGAGGGCTTGTAGGCGGATGTCGAGCAATTCAACCGTGCCGAGGTTCCGTAGCTGCCAAACGGACTGCGACTCGCCTTCGCCATCCACTGAGAGGTCGAGGTTGAGGGTGGTCAGCTCCAATTCGGCCCGGCCGGTGGGCACTAGTTGCAGTTGCTCGTAGCCAATGCCCATGGCTTGCAAGTGCTCTGGATCGGCTGCGGCCAACACCTCAGGTTCTACCGTATTTGGCTCGTAGGCCAGCACCGAGAACAGCAACGGCTGATCCACCGTGAAACTCTCGTCTTGTTCGGGGACGTACACATTGAGTATGAGCGAGTCGCTGGAGTGGTCGCGGGAAAAGCGCAGCCGCGATAGGTTGCGGCCTCCGCTCTCGAACTCATAGCGGAAGTCAGCCGGCAGTCCGTGCGCCATGAGCTGGAAGATCTTTTCGTCTTCGGCCAGCCGCTCTAGGTGTAGCTCGTACGCCACCGAGTTGCCCAACGGGCCTTCTTGGGAGAACTGCGTGGCATACACGCGCACTACGTCGCGGGCCGAAGCCTTCTCTAGGTGAATGACGTGGTCGTCCGTGCGGTTGAGATATTGGAGTTGCACGGTGAGGTCCTCGATCTCGGGACGCTGCAAGCCGACCTCGACTTCGACTTCCTCGCCGAGGGCCAGCACGGGGATGTGGACTTGGTAGGGCTGGCCGACCATGACATTGTCGGCGAGGATGGTGACGAAGATGTTGTTTACCTGCAACAGCGACGCGGCGTCTTGGTCGAGGCCGTTGATGTCGTAGCGGCGGCGGGCCTGATCGACCATTTTCGCCAAGCGGAGATCGGAGTCGTTGCGCAAGGTGAGCCGCACGCGCACCTTGTCGCCCTCGACGCCGTACTTTTGGCCGTTGACGACCGTCAGGTGGGTGGCGTCGGCTAGCGAGTTGAGGAAGGCGCGCTGTAGGTTTAAGTAGGCCCGCTGCCGCTCTTCGCGAGCGCGCTCGAATCGCTCGCGGGCAATGCGCAGCTCTTGGCCGGTGACCACGCCGCGCTCCTTGAGGCCGATCATCTGCTCGTGCTCGACCTGGATCTCGGCCTCGCGCGCTTTGACTTGCTCCAGCGTCAAGTGGGCCTCTTGGAGGTCGAGCAGGATGCGCTGCTGTTCTTTGGTCAAGTTTTCAGCGTGGGCCGCGAGGACGCACAGCAGCAGTCCGAGGGCATAGTAGATGGAGGACATCCCGTATCCTTTCTAAACGATGCTGGCACGCAGCCACGACCGATAGGCCAGCATGTACGTAAGCATGGCGAAAAAGAAAAGCCCGATCACATCAATGACGGCATGACGCAGCAGGGTTGTCGCCGACATGTCTTCGGTGAAGACGGGTAAGGTGTCGGGATTGATCTTCTGCCGCGATAGCCCTTGGGCGACGAGATGGATGTGCATGCTTTTGGGATCGTCGCGGTCGAGGTTTAGCATGGTCTGCTCGAATTGCTGGACGTAGGTGCGCACCTGCTCGACAAAGCTGCGGTGGCGCGCTAGTCCGGTGCCGGCGAGGGCCTCCATGCCGTACTGAAAACAGCCCGTCGGCGATAGGCGCGCGATGTGGCGGGCGTTCTCGACCTCGCCAAGGCTGTGGGCCAAAAAGCGGTCTTCTCGGTCTTGGCGGACCTGGCGCACGGCGCGTTGGGCGTCGGCCAACTGGCGCACTTTCTCGGGCTTTCTCAGATCGCGATTCCGCAAACGGCTCTTAATATGAAGGAGTTTTTGGTGGGCTGGCGTGTTATAGTTTGAGAAGCCCCACCCCAGTGTTATCTCCTCCTCGAATTCGCTGACCAACACGCGAGCGGCTAGTGCGCCACCAGTGGCTGGCCAGAGCAACGCTCCGCAGGTCCACAGCAATAGCACTCCCACCAGACTAGAGCGCGTCGTGCTACTCCGTATCGACACCCACAGCCCCAACCCGACAAAGCAGGCGAGGTAGAGTAGCGATAAGCCGACCGTGCCGACCAATCGCCCGGCCTCGACGAGGCCCAAGTTCACCTTCGACAGCGCGAGGACGATGAGCAAATTGACGACGATGGCGAGGCTCAACACGATCGCGAGGGCCAACATTGCGCCGAGGAACTTGCCCAAAAGCAGGGTGTGACGCGGCAGACTCTGAGCCATGACTAGCTTGAGGGTGCCGCGCTCTTTTTCACCGATGAAGGCATCAAAGGTGAACAACAAGGCCATGAGGCTGAGCAGGACGCCGATGATAAAGACCCAGTCGATGGCTTGGGTCTCCAGCAGTTGGCCGGCCTTTGGTGCCCAGATGTCTATGATGTCCGAATATACGAGTACAAAGGGACTGTAAACTTTGGTGCGATTGTGGCTGATTTCTCCGCCCATTGTCCAGAGACGCTCGGGTAGGGCGTCATCGGCACCTGTAGCGCAGAACATGAGAGGGCTGGGTTTCTTATATATATAGGTCTGCCCTGAATGGAGGATTAGCTTCCACAGGCCCTGCTGGGCGTTGCTGCGCCTGATTTCTTGCTCGGCTTGGACCTGTTCGAGATAGTGGTCGCGTCTGAACTCGTACGAGCCGCCGACAAAGCCGAGCGCGTTGAGCACCATTAAACCCACCGTCAACACGAGGGCTAAGCCAAAACGCAGGCTGATAAGGTGGTCAATCAGTTCGCGTTTTACGATAGCTGCTAACATCGGGATGGCTCCTTCTTTATAATTTGGGTCACTCACATGGTCACATGGCATCGTAGCGAGCGAAGAGCCGATTGGCGAGGACAAAGAGTATGGCCGCATAGAGCGACAAAGCCGTTAGAGCCGGCAAAGCTTGGCTCAAGCTCTCGGCGACCGTCCAAGCGTGCTCGTGAAACCTCGGCAGGTCGCGCAGGTCAGCGCGCCAGCCGTCGTCGTCGTTGAACCACTCGCGGGAACCAAATGCGTCGCGGTCTTCGAGAAAGGTGATGATTTGTCCGCGATAGGCGCGCACTTGGTCGATAAAGTCGTAGTATTCGCGTCGGCTGGTGCCAGCGAAGGCACTGGCGGCTTGAGCGTAGGCACCGGCGGGAAAGAGGCGTTGGAGCTGGTCATTCCATCGTTCGATGCGGCGGGGGAAGCCTTCAATGAGAGGGGCCTTTTCGTTCCAGGCGCGCTGGGCGTACTGCAACCGCAACCGCTCGCCGCTGCGGACGATGTCTTGGAACTTTGCAAGCGATGGTGAATCGGCGACACTCGTTAAATAGAGCTGAGGAGTCTGTCCGTCTCTTTTAGAGTAGGTTCCAGTTCCTTCACTGTAGATTACAATCCCTCGTCCCTCCGTACGGACATGCTCGACCATATCTGTGGGAAAGTACTTGGTCTGGCCGTGCGCCCGAGCGAGGTCCGTGACCTCCTGATCGAACTCCTGCCATACTTGTGCGGCCTTGTGGTGGGCTTGGGCATGCTTTTCACCCATGTTGGCCTGCTCGTTGAGCAAGGCTGAGATGCTGTTGGGTAGCACAATCGCCAGTAACGCCCACGCAAACAGCGCGTAAATCAAGCTGGTTGCCGAGCGGTGAGTCATACACGAGATCACCAGCCCAATTAGGTAAAACACCAGCAGATATAGCAGCGACAGCGCGAACAGCAGACCCACCCGCGCCCACTCGCCGGCTCCGACTTCGATATTCTCAGTGCCCAATAGCAAGATCGTCAGCAGGATAAAGCCCAAGGCAGTTGGAATGGCCAGCGTCGTCAGGCCAGCGAGGACCTTGCCAGCGAGGACTTGGGCGCGGCTGGCGTTGGTTGTCAGCATCAGCCGCAGGGTACCGTCTTCCTTTTCACCGGAGATGGCCTCACTGGCGATGAGGACAGCCAGCAAGCCGAGCACGAGTTGGAAGATGTACACCATGTCGAAGAAGGCAAAGATGGCGAGGTAGGGATTGCTCGACTGGAAGGGCGAGACCTCCTCGGCTTGGTAGGGCACGTTGAAGAGCATCACTTTGATCGCCTGCCCTGCTTGTCGTTCGGCACCTTGAGCGAACACTGCTAGGGGGCGTGGGGCCCGTAGAGCACGTGGAGCCGCCTTTGGCTTGAAACCACTTTTAGTCGACACCAACCAGTCCCAGCCTAGGACCGAATAATAGGTGATTTCGTGCAGTTTGGTTTCCTCAGCGGCCCGCTGTGTGAGATAGCTGGCCTTTTTATGGACATAGGTCTGGCTGGTGAGTACGCCATTGGCGATGATCAGCACGACGGCGAGTACGGTGCAAGCGGCGAAGCGCTGGCTGAGCAGATGGCTGAGCATCTCTTTTTTAAACACAATGCCTATCATGGCGCGGCTCCTGTTAGTTCGTCTTTTCAGGCTGATAGCGTTGTCTCGGAGGCGGTTGCCGAGCTTTGACGTGGCTACAAGAATGAAAACCGAACCGGCGCGTTATTCGGCATGACGGTTTCTGCAAGGCGCCACATAGCCTTCTCTGGGCTCCAGACGAGTCGCACGAAAAACGGGCAGCGCATCGGCCCCTTTTCAAAGTCCGCGGCCTCTTCAGGCTCTGCAAAGATGAACATGAATTGGGCCGCTACCCACTTTTCGCCGGCCTGTAGAGCTGCCTCAATCTCGTTTCTCATGGAAAAAGAACCCATATAGCCCATGGGAAGCAGGCCGTGGGTCTTGATGTAATCTACATAGCTCTCATACGCTCCTTGTAATTCGAACACGCTGTACTTGCTGTCGAAAAAGGAGATGTTGCCGAAGAAGTAATCGCACCCCTTCATGTCGAGGTTTTGTCTGTGCTGGGTTTTTAAGATGGCCAAGGGCGTATCGCCCGCATCGGGGATCGGTTCGGGGATAAGGCTACTTACATCGATCCCCGCCTCCTTTAGCATTTTTAGTTTGGCGTTTAACTCGGCGGTTTCTTCGGGACTAGGAGTGCGTTCCAATCGCTCTTTTATCTGCTGTATCTTGTCAGGGTCATCGACGCCTCCGCGCAAGTAGAAAGTAGCGGCGAGGCTGTCGTTGCCGGAGACGGAAAAGGCGACGAGAAAGTCGTAGAGCCAGGCGCGCAGGTCGGCTTCTTGCTCGGGGGTGATGGGGACGCTTGGCTCGACGGGGATGGCTTCGACTGCCTGCTGTAACTCGGCCCCAGCTTCGACTTGGATCATCTCCAAGCCGTTGATGTAGTTGAGATAGGCTTGGCGACCGTCGGCATCGGGCGAAAAGCCGCCGTACTGACTTTTGGGCTCGGCAGTGGCTGCGCTGGAAGCGGCGAACCAAGCGGCGACTAGAGCGAGAGACAGGATGCGAATGGCTAAGGGTTGCATGATATCCTCCTTTATGGAAAAGTGCGAGTTGTTGCTTCTGGCAGAGCTGTCGCAACTATCGTACCAATGGGCACCCTTCAAGCGCTAATCGCACTAGTTTCTTTGATTTTTATGATTCATAACTATCTGTTAAATAATGCTTTATAAAAATAAACTAAATTTTATCTCCCGTCTCTCAAGCCTTCGTACAGTTCCCTTAGTGCGCCCTAACAGTGCGACAATATATCGCACAAGTGCGTCGAATTATCGCTCTAGTGCGCCCAAACATCGCATGGGGATGTCGTGCGGTTGCGGCGTAGGTCCTGTTAGGAGGAACGGTACCGACGCCTGCTGAGTAGCCTCTGACGACGTTGGTTGATGCGGAAGGAGGAGTAGAGAATCGGAGACGGACGGGCGGAGATGGTTGCCTTCAGGGCCGGCGGCTGTATTGGCTCACGTCTATGTCGAACTGCTTGATCTTGCGCTGTAAGTTGCGCCGCCCCAACTGGATTTGCTGGGCGGCTTGGCTGATGTTGCCGCCCGTTTTCTCGAGGGCGTCGCGGATGAACTGCTCCTCAAAGCGCTGGCGCGCCGCGTGGAAGAGCGCGTCGGACCGATCTATGACTTCCTCCTCTACGGCTGCTGGCTCATCCTGACGGCCAGTATTCTCTACGATAGCCGTCGGCAGGTCCTCCACCTCGATTTCTCGTCCCTTGGCGAGGGCTATGGCGCGCATGATCGCGTTCTCCATTTCGCGCACATTGCCCGGCCAGTCGTAGGCTTCGAGATACTCAAGAGCTTCCTTGCTGACCCCTTGTATCTGTTTGTCGAAGCGGTCGTTGAGGCGGTCGATGAAAAAGTGGCAGAACAAAGGAATGTCGGCCTTGCGCTGACGCAGCGGTGGTATCTCGATAGTGACCGCGTTGAGACGGTAGAACAAATCCTCGCGGAATAGGTCCTCGGCCACGGCCTGCGTCAAGTTCCGGTTGGTTGCGGAAAGGACGCGCACATCGACCTTGTGAGTCTCGGTCGATCCCACCATCTCGAATTCCCCTTCTTGCAACACGCGCAATAGCCGGGTTTGCAGCCCCACCTCCATGTCGCCGATTTCGTCGAGGAACAGGGTGCCGCCGTCAGCCTCCATAAAACGCCCTTTGCGGTCGCGCACTGCGCTGGTGAAAGCGCCTTTTACGTGCCCGAACAATTCGCTTTCTAGGACGCCTGGGTTCAAGGCCGCGCAGTTGCAACGCACAAAGGGACCGGCGGAGCGGTCGCTGGCGCGGTGGATGGCCGCGGCTACGAGTTCCTTGCCGGTGCCGCTTTCGCCGCAGATTAGCACTGGCAGGGGGGTGGGGGCCACGTCTTGAACTAGCCGGTAGATTTGCCGCATCTGCTCAGTCTCGCCGATCATGCCCAACCCCGAGCCTTGTGCTTGGCGCAGGCGCTCGTTTTCGGCCCGGAGCTCTTGCAGTTCGCGGATATTGCTGATGTGGCTGAGGATTTCTTCGGAGTTAAAGGGCTTGGCCAGATACCCATACGCACCCAGCTTGACGGTCTCTACCGCGCTTTGGAGATCCGCATACGCCGTTAAGATGAGCACTTCCTCGGGCCGCTCGCGTACGTTGAGCTGCCGCAGAAATTCGAGGCCGCTCATCGCGGGCATGTGCAAATCGAGCAGGATGATGTCGAAGGACTCGTCTCGCAGGAGCGCGAGGGCCTCGCGCGCGTCCGAGTGGGTTTCCACCGCGAAGCCTTCGCGCCGCAAGATGCTGCTCGACAGCTTCAACAGGTCCTGCTCATCGTCAATCATGAGTATTTTGCCGTCGTGCCGGGCCATGTCTATGCTTTTTTCTCTCTATTGTAAGGCAGCAAGAGCGCGAAGCAGGTGCCTTTGCCAACGCGGCTAGTAACCTCTATGTGGCCGCCGATTTCCCGTAGCTGGCGCTGGGCGATGGCCAGCCCCAAGCCCGTGCCTTCTCCTGGGGCTTTAGTGGAAAAAAACGGCTCAAATATGCGGGAGATCTGGGTTGGGTCAATGCCGGGGCCGGTGTCGCAGATTTCTATTGCGACGCCCTCTTGCTCGGGGCGGGTGTTCACCTGCAAGCGGCCGCCTTGGGGCATGGCTTGGAAGGCGTTGCGGATGATGTTGAGGTAGATGTCTTTGAGCATGTCGCGGTTTATGCGCACGGCTGGCACCGGCTCGAAGTGCCGCTCAATCGAGATGCCGAGGTGCTCGGCGTGTTTGGTCTCCAAGTCGAGCAACTGCTCCAGCACCTCGGCCGCGTCTAGCTGCTCTACTAGGTGCTGGGCCGGTCGTGCGAAGTCGAGCAGGCTGCCGACGCGATCGTCTATGCGGCGGATGGCCTCGCGCATTATGCGCAAGGTCTCGTCGCGTTCCTTTTCTTCTTCGGGACCTAGCCGAGGCAGCAGGTCGCAGGTGTTTTGCACAATGGCGAGGGGGTTTTTGATTTCGTGTGCTACGCCGGCGGCCACCTCGCCGAGCGCCGATAGTTTTTCGGCCTGCATGTAGTGTAGTTCAAGTAGGTGCTGCTGAGTCCGGTCTTCGACGACTAGCAAGACCTTGCCGCGATGGTCGTGGGTCAGTTCGGCCTTGTGCAGGTTCCAGTAGCGCATAACGCCCTCGGAGTCCTCGATTGCGAAGCCGTCAACTACTTGCAAGGTTGGGTGGGCCTTTAGCCAAGCGAGTATTTGGTCACCGGCGTGGGTCGCGCTCAATTCGGCGGACTGTTCCGGCAGCAGCAAGCTGGCCCACGCTTTGTTGCTCTGCACGATGCGGTAGTCAGCGTCGAGCACGGCAATGGCGAGGGGATTGTCCTCGATCAGATGGCGCTGCAAGCCCAAGGTGCTTTCCAAGTCCCGCTGGCGCTCAGCCAGCGTTTGGTCCATCTCGACAAAAGCCTCGGCCAGTTCGCCGATCTCGTCTCGGCGCGTCACGGGTGTTCCGATGAGGGGGTAGCCGTCCCGGCGGCGACGCACGGCGTGCGTAAGCGAGGCGAGAGGCGCGACGACCGAGTTGCGCGTCAGTCCGCCCAAAATCAGGGTCCCTAGAGCAAAAAGCGCGATGATCGCATAGATGGAGTACAGTACAATCGTGTACGGGGCATACGCCTCGTCTTCGCGCTGTTCAATGGCGACGATCCAGTCCCAAGCACCGACGTAAACAGAACCCGGGACCCCCGAATTGATCACGGGAGCAAAACCCGTAATCCACTTCATGCCCCCCCCATCGCGCCACAAGAGGGTTCCCGCTGGCCCGCGCATGGCCTCTATATGCGGGTGGTGGATCCACGTGTAGAAGGATTGACGCATGGGCCGTGCCAGATAGTGACCGTCGTCGGCGTGGAGCAAGGTCGCGTAGCCGGTTTTGCCGATGCGGACGAGATTTATCTTTTGCCAGACTCGGTGAAAGTCGAGGCGAGCTATTAGGGCTTGTTGAGGTAGCTCGTCGTCCCGTTCCACTGGTAGCGCGAGCGCGACAAAGAGCTTGGGCGTCTCCTTAAATTCTTTGATCAGGGTAACGTACAGGCCATCGGCTGCTACCCTCGCCCAAGTTGCTGCCCAGTCGTAGGAAGCGGGCAATGGAACCGACGCGCTCGCGGCCCGTATTTGGTTTGGGGCGTCCACTAGGTAGAGCACCTCCACCTCGCTAGATTCGAGGGCATCCTTTTTGAGCAAAGCATCCACATCCTGTGGCTTGGTTCCCACAGTCCATGCGAAGCTTTCCAAGCCGGAGGCGATGTTGGAAAAGATGCGGGCGATTTCCGCGGCCGTGCGGTGCGCCATTTCGCGGCGGCTGTCCAGCACGGCCTCTTTTATTGCATTGCGGGCCGTGTTCAACACGAAGAGATCGACCAGCAACACGGGCACTAGCCCTAAGACGATGTAATAGCCCAGCAGGCGCAGCCACAGCCGCTGCCTTTTACCGCGCCAGCCTTTAAGCCTCACGGCCCAAGTCTTCAGGCTTGAGATCATCTGTCGCATGTGCTGTGCAACCACGAAAAAGCTGCTTTCTCCGTTTCTCGCTTCCGAAGCCCTTCAGCGACCGACGATGGCCGACGAAAAAGTGAGGGTGCCGAAACGGTTGGCGCGGTGGAAGTCGGCTTGGGGCGTGCCGGTGTCGGACCACAGTCCAAATTGGCCTTGGTAGCCCTTGGTGCGATTGAGTCCGGCGCGCCATTGGTCGCCGTCTTGGGGCGGGATCTGCCCACCCAAGTGGCGGAAGTTGTCGTGGGGGATGGCGATTTCGAGAATCCAGCTTTGGTCGGTGTCCGAGTGGTCGTTGAGCGTGCCGTCGTAGGTCGTGGCAATGACCACGCCTTCGCTCTGCCAGGATGGGTGAATGGCCTTGGTGCGCTCCTTGCCGCCGCGGAAGGCGATGTAGTCGAGCAGGGTGCCGTTGATGTTCATCTCATAGCCATAGTAGTTGCCGGGGACTTCCATGTTGGGGGTGGCGAAAATTTCAACGGCGTCCTCTTGGTACACCGCTCCATCGTGCTCGGTTACTTCTGAATGTAGATACGGATCGACGCACTCGTAGATGATGTAGAGGTTGTCGTCGTCCCACAGCAAGCGTGCCGTCGTGGATTGCGGTTGCTCTTTTTCGAGGTTGCTCCAAGGCATTACAAAGGCGATGGGCGCGGCGCGCTGCCAGTCGGCCTCGTCGAGGCGACCATCGACTTGGATGCCTTGGTCGGTGCGGAGGACTTGGTAGGTGGGCAGCTCATCAGGCACAGCTTGGAAGCGAGTGGACTCTTGGGCACTGGCAGAGCCAGCGAGGACGATGGCGAAGAGCAGGCTGTAGAGCATGGTCAATCCTTTCGGTAGTGGTCGGGTCAAGCGTTGTGCAGGGAGGGCGTCTCCCCGCGCGAAAATGC
The DNA here is from genome assembly GCA_028875335.1 of Gemmatimonadota bacterium. The sequence continues at coordinate 31,490 of JAPPEF010000178.1, read as the reverse complement.
TTTGGCGATCTGGTCGCAGCGCTCGTTGTCCGGGTCACCGACGTGGCCGGGGGTGTACCGCCACTGGACAGCGGGTGTATTGAGCTGGTCTAGCGTCTGCCACAGGTCTTGGTTGAGCACGGGTTTTTTAGCAGCCGTGCGCCAGCCCCGCCTTTTCCAGCCGTGAATCCACTCGGTAATGCCCTTGCGCAGATACTCACTGTCCGTAACGAGCGTGATAGCGATGTCGGATGGGGCGGCTTTTAGCCCTTCGATGGCCGCTTGCATCTCCATGCGGTTATTGGTCGTCTCCGGGACAAAGCCGCCTAGCTCCACGACGCGGCCATCGCCGTAGAGCAGCCGCGCTGCCCAGCCGCCTGGCCCTGGGTTGAACGAACAAGCACCGTCGGTAAAAATGGTCACGGTTTGCGCGGGCTTCGACCTGAGCTCAGCCGAAGGATTGGATTGCTGTTGTAGCACTGGATTTGCCTTTATTTAGGGGACGCCGCTAGTTTGGCTACAATAAAACATGGCGTGAGTAAGAGCAATCGAGGCGGGTATTCGCGGTTATTTGTGTCCAAGGTGATTGCTTTTACATTAGGGGATTCTTTTGAATTTTATGATTGACGTTACGCATCTGCGCCGAACCGGTCCGTGTAGGGGCGTCCCTTGTGGGCGCCCAAGCGACCCGGCGAGCCAGCGGGATCCCAAGAGGGCAACCACAAGGGTTGCCCCTACAATGCGTAACGTCAGGTACAATTAGAGAGAACATGCAATATGGCAACGTATGATGTGGCAGTTATCGGCGGCGGCCCAGGTGGGTATTCAGCCGCCATTCGCGCGCGGCAGTTGGGGTTAAAAGCCGCGCTGATCGAGGACGCCGAGTTGGGCGGCACCTGTCTCAATTGGGGCTGCATTCCCACCAAGGCTCTGCTCAAGCAAGCTGAAGTGTACCAGCTTTTCTTGCGCGCCGAGGAGTTCGGCTTGCGCGTTGATAAGCCGACTGTGGATTGGGATGCGGTCATTAGCCGGAGCCGCCAAGTCGCCGAGCAGTTGTCCAAGGGCGTGGCCTATCTGATGCAGAAGAACCAAGTCGAGGTATTTGCCGGCAGGGGCCGGTTGACGCCCAGCCGCCAAGTCGCGGTTGAGGACGCCGAGGGCGAGGTCGTGGCCGAGTTGGACGCCGCGCATGTGGTGCTAGCTACTGGTGCCCGCCCCAAATCCATTCCGGGCGTGGAATTCGACGGCGAGCGGATCATTGCCAGCCGCGAGGCCATGATCGTCGCCGAGCAGCCCGCTTCCCTCGCCATCATCGGGGCCGGGGCTATCGGCGTAGAATTTGCCTATTTCTATCGCGCCTTTGGCAGCAAGGTGCTGCTTTTGGAAGCCCTGCCCCAGGTGTTGCCGCGCGAAGACGAAGAGATCGCCGCAGGACTGGCCGAGAGTTTGACACAGCAGGGCATCGAAGTGGTGACCGAAGCCCGGGTCGAGGAGGTCAAAAGACAAAAGCGCGGGGTCGCGTTGCGCTATCGGGTTGGCGAAGAGCAAAAGACGCGGAGAGTGGATCAAGTGCTGGTCGCCACTGGGGTCCAGGGCAATATCGAGGGACTGGGGTTAGAAGCGCTGGGCATCCGCACCCGCGACGGCGCAATCGTGGTTGATGAGCGGATGCAGACTAGTGCCAAGGGCATCTACGCGATTGGCGATGTGGCTGGCCCGCCGCTGTTGGCGCACGCAGCCGCGCAGGAAGGGATTGCGGCTGTCGAGTTTATAGCTGGCCGCGACCGGCCCACCTTGGACCCGCGCCAAGTGCCCAACTGCATCTATTGCCAGCCGCAAGTGGCCAGCGTCGGCCTGAGCGAAAGCCAAGCGCGCGAAGCCGGGTACGATGTCAAGGTTGGGCGCTTTCCCTTTGCAGCCAGTGGCAAGGCGCAAGCGGCTGGGGAGACCGAAGGACTCGTCAAGCTAATTTTTGACTCTCGCTATGGCGAGTTGTTGGGCGGGGCTATTCTGGGGGCCGAGGCCACAGAGTTGATCGCCGAATTGACACTGGCTCTGCGGCTCGAAGCCACGTATGAAGAGCTGTTGCTGACCTCTCACGCCCATCCGACGCTGTCCGAGGCCGTGATGGAAGCGGCCGGGCAGGCGTTTGGCGAGGCGATTAACTACTAGGAAATGGGAATGGGGAATGTAGAGTCGCGTGGTATAGAGCCTCCCTCGTTGCCACCGTTGGACCAGCTCCTGCCAGCCGAGCCGCTGCTGTTAATGGGAGCTGGGCCGGTACCGGTGGCGACGGAGATCGCGCGCGCGGGCGGCATGGTCATCAACCACCTGGGGCCGACGATGGATCGGCTGGTCGAGCACATCAAGCAATTGGCTGGCTATGCCTTTCAGACGGTCGATAAGCACATCTTGGGGGTTGGGGGGCCGGCGTCGGCGGCCATGGAGATGGCGATGGGCAACCTGCTGTGGCCAGGCCGCCGCGCCTTGGTGCTGCAAAACGGCTGGTTCAGCGGGCGCTTTGCCGAGATGGCGGCTGGCGTAGGGGCGGAGGTTGACGTGCTGCCCGTGCCAGAAGGGCAAGCTGTCTGCGCCGAGCGCGTGGCCGAGCGCCTCAAGAGCCAGCACTACGACGTGGTGACGATGGTGCAGGGCGAGACATCGAGCGGCGTTTGCACGACCGAGCTGCCGGCGATTGCCCGCTTGTGCCGCGAGCACGGGGCGCTGGCGGTCGTCGATGCGGTCTGCACCTTGAGTACCATGCCGTTGGAAAAGGACGCTTGGGGCGTTGACGTGGTTTTCACGGGCAGTCAGAAGGGCTTGTCGTCGCTGCCGGGCGTGGCGCTAATCGCCTTTTCCGATGTGGCTTGGGAGCAGGTGCAGCAGCATCCCGGCCCTAGGCCACACTGGTGTTTGGACGCTTTGCGGGCAGAAAACTTTTGGCAGCAACACCAGTATCACTACACGGCCCCGGTCTCGGGGCTGTTGGCGTTGCACGAAGCCCTGCGGCTGGTCTGCGAGGAGACGCTGGAGCGCCGCTTTGCGCGGCATCGGCACTCGTCGTTGGCGCTGCAAGCTGGCATCGAGAAGATGGGCCTCGTGCTGAACGCGCCGCGTCGCATTCGCCTCAACTCAGTGGTGGCAATCCAAGTGCCCGCTGGGGTAGATAGCGCCCGGGTGCGCGCCGATATGTCAAACCGCTTTCACGTCGAAATCTCCGGGGCCTTTGGCCTCGACATCGTGCGCATCGGCCAGATGGGCGAGCAGTGCCGAGCACCCCACTTATTCCGCGTGTTGCACGCCTTGGGGGGTGCCCTAGCGCACGAAGGAGCCAGCGTGAATACCAGCGCAGGGATGGCGGCGCTGGAGTATTATTTGGCGGGCTATGCGGACGATTTGTTTTGATCCCCTTTAGATCCTCTCAGCGTGGATAGATTGATCTAATGGCGTTTCTGGAGAAAGGCTACTAATGAGCGGCCAACTAGCGTATCCAACCTACGAAAGCCTCGGCGTGCGTCCCCTGATCAACTGCCAAGGGACTTATACCATCATCAGCGGCTCGTTGATTTTGCCCGAAGTGCGGCAGGCTATGGTCGAGGCCTCCAAGCAATACGTCCATCTCGACGAGCTGATGGAGGCCGTTGGAGCGCGCATCGGCGAGCTGATGCAGTGCGAGTGGGGGCTCGTTACCAATGGTTGCGCCGCGGCGTTGTGCCAAGTTACGGCCGCTTGCGTGGCCGGCACGGATCCCGAGAAAATGGCGCGATTGCCCGACACTACGGGCATGAAAAACCAAGTCCTCGTCCAGCCGAGCCACCGCCACGTGTACGATCACGCCGTGCGCATGGTCGGCGTCGAAATAATTGAGGTCGAGACACTCGCCGAACTCGACGCGGCCTTGTCGGATCGCACGGCCATGCTGTTGGTGTTTGGCGATGCGGCCGAGCGGGGGCCGATCTCGGTGGCAGACATGGCTGCGGCGGGGAAGCGGCACGGCGTACCGACGTTTGTCGATGCCGCGGCCGAGCGACCGGATGTGCCCAACTGGTATCTGGAGCAGGGAGTCGATGCAGTGGCCTATTCGGGCGGCAAGTGCCTGCGCGGGCCACAGGCGTCGGGTTTGGTCTTAGGGCGCAAGGAACTGTTGCAGGCAGCTTTCCTCAACGGGGCACCGCACCACGCGCTAGGGAGACCAATGAAGGCGGGCAAGGAAGAAATCATGGGGCTGTTAGCGGCAGTGGAGCAGTGGGTGGTGCGCGACCACGGGGCCGAGTGGCGGGAGTGGGAGCGGCGCTTGGCCGTGATAGCGGCGGCAGTGGAGCCGTTTCCCTCGGTGGCGACGCAAGTCAATCAGCCCGGGCGTTCGAATGTTGCGCCGAACTTGGCGGTGCGCTGGGATCGAGAAAAGCTAGCCATCAGTGGCCACGAGCTAGCGCGCCAGCTATCGGCTGGCCAACCGCGAATCGAGATCGCCGCCCACGAGAGCGGCTTTGGTATCAACCCCTATATGATGGAGCCTAGCGAGGAAGACATTGTGGCGCGGCGGGTGAGCGAGGTTTTGGCCGCAGTCTGCTGATCGAGTTTTCAGTTGGGCCGCTCGCTCCGGCGCAAGGCCACGGACAGCGGCTGAGTCCCGTCCTCGTTGGGCTCTGAGCTCACCTCGCCGGTGCGGGGATCCACGCTGTGGATCATCACGTCCTCGGGCACGTCAAAATCCTTTTCCGGCCGCCCTTTGTTTATTGCGATCATAAAATCCGTCCAGATGGGCACGGCTCCGTTGCCGCCGGTGATTTGCACCCCGCGCGTATCCACCAGTTTATGGGCGCGGCGCTCGTCGAACCCCACCCAGACGCTGGCGATTAAGTCCGGGGTGAAGCCAGTAAACCAAGCGTCGGTATTGTCGTTGGTCGTGCCGGTCTTGCCAGCGGCTGGCCGCGCGAAGCCGCGTTTGCGGACTTGGTGCCCGGTGCCGCGGTCCACGGTCTGGCGCAAGAGGTGGACCATCTGCGCGGCGAGGTCGGGTGCGATGGCTTGGCGGATCTGCGGCTGGTGGGTAAAGATCTGCTGGCCGTCAGCATCGACGATCCGCTCTATCAAGATCGGCGGCACCTGCAAGCCGTAGTTGGCAAAAATCCCGTACGCCGCGGCCATTTCCAACACGGTGACTTCGGCGACGCCCAAGGCAATGCTCTTGTAGGCTCCTATTGGCCCGGCAAAACCCAAGCGGTGGGCAATCTCGACGACGCGGTCCGGGCCGACGAGTTCGGAGATTTGTATGGCCGTGGAGTTGGCCGAGCGAACTAAGGCCCATGCCGCGATCGTCTGTCCCAAGTAGCGTCCGCCGTAGTTGCGTGGTTGCCACTTTTTCCCGTTGTCGATATAGGTGCGCGGCTCGTCGTTAAAGACGGTGACTGGGCTGATCTCACCCGCTTCCAAAGCTGCTAGGTAGGCAATCGGTTTAAAGCCGGAGCCGGGCTGGCGGCGGGCGGTGAGAGCCCGGTTGTAGTAGCTGACGAAGATGTCTCGGCCCCCGACCATGGCCAGCACTTTCCCCGTCGGCGACAGGCACACTAATGCGCCTTGGACGTAGGCCGGGCGCTCGGCCATCGACGCTTCCGAATAGGGTTTAAATCCCAGCCGCTCATCCAACTCGACCATCCCCTTGGCCACCGCTTCTTCGGCCGCTTCTTGCATTGTAATGTCCAAGGTGGTATAGACCTTCAGGCTCCCGTAGTGCAGGGCCGACGGTCCCCACTGCCGGACGATTTCTGCGTTGATGGCTTCGACCCAATAGGGTACTGGGTTGCGAGGCGGATAGCCGGGGTTGATGAGGTCTTCGGCTCGGAGGGCGGCGTATTCCCGGCGCGTTTCTAAGTCGAGGAAGCCGCTGGCAACCATGCGGTCGAACACGTGTTGCAGCCGGGAGGTGGCCTGTTGGGGGTGTCGCAGGGGATTGTACTTGGTCGGGGCGTTGACCTGGCCGATGAGCATGGCGGCGCGGGGCAGACTCAGCGAGTCTGGGGTCGTGTCGAAGAAGGTGATCGCGGCGTCGTGAATGCCGTAGGCGTTGGTACCATAGAAGACTGCGTTGAGGTACAGCTCTATGAGGCGATTTTTGTAAGTGGGTTGCCCAGCGGCGTTGGTGTCTGGATACGAGGCGGCAAAGAACGCCTCTAGTTGCAAGGCGAGGAGCGCTTCCGAGAGCTTGCGTTCAAAGGTCTTCTTTGGCGAAAAGAACAGGCGCTTGACGAGCTGTTGGGTCAAGGTGCTGCCGCCGCGGGTAAGGCTGCGCTCTCGCAGATTGTCGCGAATCGCGCCGACAATGGCCGTCAGGTCGATGCCTCGGTGGTGGTAAAAGTGTGCGTCTTCCGTGGCGATGAGCGCTTGTACCACGTGGGGGCTGATGTGTTCGAGGGGCACCCATTGGCGGCTCTGATTAAAGGTGTAGATGCGCTCGCCAGAGGCTGCGTACATCTCTGTGCCGGGGCGGATGCCTAGCTCGCGATGATCAGTGGGCAGACGGGGCAAGTTAGGGGTCATGCGCCAGATGGCGTACCCCATTCCTAGTCCGGTTGCCAAGACGAAGAGCACGGTCAGGACTGCGCCGATGAGCAACGCGCGTCTCATTGCTCTTCTAGTCCAAGGTGTTGTTGCACGAACTGGTCCGGAAGCAAGAGCGCTATGGCCTCTTGGCCCGGCACGAGCGCGTACGCGGCGAATTGGTCTTCCTCTCCAGTGCGGGTCAGGCGCAGTTCAAAGCCGTCTGCGCTGTCCCAAGCTGTGAGTAGGTGCTTGTTCTCGCCCTGACGCAGCGAATCGGCCCGCGCTTGCACGACCTCCGCTAGGGCGGCGGTGATGATCGGCCCGGCATCGCTTTGCACACGCTCGGGGTCAGGACCCAAAAGCGGCGCTAAATGCTGACGCCAGTAGGCCATGTCTTCCTCTTGCATCCTCAGAAAAGTCCAAGCCTCGGGCTCGTCTTTTGCCAGCAGGGACTTGTGAAGCTGGTAAAAGAGCGAACCGTCTTCTAGGGCTATTTGCGCGCCAACGAGGGCGCGGAGATACGAAGCGTCGTCGGGTACGGTGGCTTGGGTTAGCAGGTAGCGGCCCTGCTCGTAAATCTGCAGGGAATAGGCGAGCTCGCGCAGCGTCTCCGGACTGAGGCGATCGGGTTGGAGGGCGGTGTCGCGCCGCGCGACTGCAAAGAACGCCGCGTGAGTGCCGTGGTACTGGAGTTGGTAGTGGTTTTGCAAAACCGGCAGTGGGGTTTGGCTCGGCGCTAGGGTAGTCTCGGCCAGCGAGTCGGATAGGGCTGTGCGAGTCTGCCGACTGGCGAGAATACCCTGCCAGAGCGCACCCCCTGGCTGGCGCTTTGGGTTTTGTTGCATCAGGTATTGGCCGATGTAGCGGGCCGCGTATTGAGTTTGGTATTCGAGCAAAAAAAGAACACAAGCCACGCAGAAAGGCACCAACACACACAGGGCAATGCGGGTGAGGCCATAGAGCAAAGATAGCATGGCGACACAATAAGTTCGGAGAGACTGCTTGTCAAAAGTGCTTGCCCATTTTAGGAGCCTAATGGTACTTTTAGCAGTGAGGCGATTAATCTATCTGGGGAGGTAGAAGAATATGAAACGCCTAAAATTTGCATGGATGGTCGTCGTCATCGGCTTGTGGCACTGCGGCGATGACGGTGAAAAGGGCACCAGTCCCGTCGCGATTGCCGATCCTCCGCAGGCACCGCGCGCGCTGAGTGTAGAGCGTATTGGCGATGGCGAGATATGGCTCAATTGGCAGGCCGCCGAGGGCGCGGACGAGGTGCTCTACGTCGTCTATCGCTCGGTGGGAGACGATGCGGCCGTGGCCATTGACTCCACGTTCCAGACCCGGTACAAGGATCAGGGGCTACGATACGAACTGGAGTACACCTATCGAGTAACTGCGATAAACGGCGGCGGCGAGAGCGATCCCTCGAATGCCATCAGCGGACAGCCTCTCAACAGCCTGACTCCGCAGGTGCCGACTGCGGTGCGCGCCGTAGCGCACCACCTCGAAGTACTCGGCCAGCTCAACATCGCACTCGATTGGGCTGACAACGCGGAGACCGATCTGGCAGGTTATCGAGTCTATCGCTCGACTGAGCAGGGCTTCACTCCGACCCTTGGGCATTTGCTCATGCAGGTATCGGGGCCGAGCTTCATCGACGCGGAGATCGAGGTGGGCACGGTGTACTACTATCGAATTACGGCGATAGATCTCGGCGGCAAGGAAAGCAATGCCTCCGAGGAAGTGGCCGATGTCGCGCTGCCCTCGCCGGTGCTGTTGGTCCCGGTCGCCGGGGAAGAGACCGCTGCACCTTTGACCTTTACTTGGAATCGCTTGCCCGAGGCGCGCGCATTCCGGGTGATCGTCACCACCTCGTTGACCAGCGGCGAAGTGTCGGATATGCCGTTGACTAGCGATACCACAGCCGTATTTACCGGCCGCATTAAGGAAGGGCGCTTGGTCTCGCTTGAACCCGGACAAGTGTACTACTGGAAGGTCGTGGCCAGTACGCACATCGAGGGGATTGAGAATTCGGTGAGTCGGGTTGAGAGTTTTAAGGTGGCTGAGTAGCTAGGATGGACGCAGATATAGACGCTGGGACCCTGCGCGTCGTCGAGACTTTGCGTCGGGCCGGCTTCCAAGCCCTGCTAGCCGGTGGTTGTGTGCGCGACTTGGCGTTGGGGCGCGTGCCCAAGGACTGGGATGTGGCTACGGATGCTGGGCCAGAAGAAGTGGCCGTGCTTTTCGCTAACACAGTGGCGGTGGGCGCGCAGTTTGGTATCTCAGTAGTGATGCTCGACGAGGGTGACTACGAGGTAGCGCGTTTCCGCCGCGATGGCCCGTACCGCAATGGCCGCCGTCCCGCATCCATTGGGCCAGCCGACGCCCGCGCTGACGCCCAGCGCCGCGACTTTACCATCAATGGCTTGTTTTACGATCCGGCGAGCGACGAGATACTCGATTACGTCGGCGGGCAGCAAGACCTCCACGCCAAGGTCATCCGCGCCATCGGCGACCCGGCCGCGCGCTTTGCCGAAGACCATCTGCGCCTGTTGCGGGCCGTGCGCTTTGCGGCCCGGCTCGGATTTACCATCGAACCTGAGACGTGGGATGCGCTCTGCGTCCAAGCCGCGCGCATTGCCGACGTTAGTGCCGAACGCATCCGCGACGAGCTAACCTTGCTGTTGACCGAGGGATGCGCTGTGTACGGCTTGCGCCTTTTGGACCAGTCGGGTCTGCTGCAAGTCGTGCTGCCAGAAGTCGCGGCCATGCGCGGTGTGCCACAGGATGCTGAATTCCATCCCGAAGGCGACGTGTGGACCCACGTCCAACTTTTGTTTGAATACCTCGACGAGCCGTCGGCTGAGTTGGCTTGGAGCGCGTTGCTCCACGACATTGGCAAGCCGTCAACTATGGTGCGAGCCGAGCGCATCCGCTTCCATGGCCACGACGCGGCTGGGGCCGAAATGGCGGCGGCGATCTGCGGGCGGTTGCGGATGTCCAACGAATCGCGGAGGGTCATCTGCACGCTCGTGGCCGAACACATGCGGATAAGCCATGTGCGCCAGATGCGCCCGAGCACGCTCATGCGCCTGTTGCGCGAGCCGCACTTTCCCGAGTTGCTCCAATTGCATCGCGCCGATTGTTTGGCCAGCCACGGCAAGCTCGACCTATACGAGTTTTGCCAGGAGCAGCTCGCCGCCCTAAAAAAGGAGCATCTGCGCCCGCCGGCTCTGCTCACGGGAAGCGATCTCATTGCCTTGGGTTTTGCCCCTGGGCCTCTGTTTAGAGAAATTCTCGCCGCGGTCGAGGATGCCCAGTTGGAAGGACAACTCGACAGCTACCAATCCGCACTGCGCTTTGTGCAGCGCAAATTCAGCGCTGAGCCTGCCGCCTAGTCGGCGGGCTGGTTGGATCTAGTCCCAGCTACTTAATGGTCGTGATCGTCGCGAATGCCAGCAGCGCATTCCGCGGTTCTGGCGTCGAGTTGTTCCCGGCTGATCAAGCCCCTCGCAACGACCAACTCTTCGAGAGAAGCGATCCATCGGGCGTAATAGTTCGATGGGTCGTTGTTTTGTTCGGCCACCGCGATTGTCGCAGCTAACTCCGCACTGAACTCGCGCCACTCGTAGAGATCTCGTTCGTTGAGTGCAACGGCCAAGCCAAAGGCACGTGCTTCCCAAGGGGCCTGGAAAACCAGTTCTCCATTTTCTCTGGGTAGGGCGATTTGTGTTTCCATTGTGGCAATTTGTCGGTCGGCTTTTTGCGTCATCCCGGACTCACTTTGTAGGAGATTTGATCGTAGCCACGCCGATCATTGAGTCGCGCGTGACGAGCGCAACGAGTTGTTCTTCGGTATGGTCTTCCGCGCCAGCAGGGCGTTCGGGCAGCACCATGTAGCGGAGATCCGAGTTGCTGTCCCAGACGCGGATTTCGACCGAATCGGGTAGATCGAGGTCAAATTCCCGCAAGACTACTCTTGGCTCCCGCACTACCCGAGAGCGATACGCGTAGGATTTGTACCAACTCGGCGGCAGACCGAGTACGGACCAAGGATAACACGAGCAAAGGGTGCAAACGACGACGTGGTGGACGCTTGGCGTGTTTTCTAGTACGACGATTTTGCTGCCATGTGCGTCGCCGAAATCCAGTTCGGCAATAGCTGCGGTGCCGTCTTCGAGCAGCCGGCGCTTGTAGTCCGGGTCGCTCCAGGCGCGGGCAACTACTTTGGTGCCATTGAGCGGGCCTACATCTTGTTCGTATTTCTGCACGACTTCGTCTATGATATCCGTTGTAAGTAAGCCCTTTTCGATCAGGAGCGATTCGAGCGCTCTGGTGCGCAGGGCGGCATCTGTCTCGGTGTAGGCAGTTTGTTGAACGTTGTTCATAACAAAATCCTTTTGCGATTGGGGATTGGTTACGCCGGTTCTAGGTAGCTTTCCCACATATCCAAATAGACGGCACTTTTTGTTTCCGCGGCGCTACCCCATAGCTCCTCGGCGTCAAAGCTCACAGCGTATAAGGGTTGCTGGCGCGTTGCATACCCTGCGGGCAGTTCGGCGTCTTGGAGGTTGTAGATGCCGTAGAAATTGGTGACTGTGCCGTGTTTGCCCCGGGCGTAGCGGGGAAGCCGGGTGTGGCCTGTGGGGTGGATATTGCGCGATCGCACGCGGTCGCCGTGGGAAAATTGCGGCTGGATATCCACTTGCTGCGAGGGGGGAGTCGCAGGACGCGAGCGCTTGAATTCGGCTCGAACGGCATTGGGGTCAGGATGCACTGGGGTTTCGGCGTTGGGATGATCCCGGAGAAGCGCCATCCGAGTCTCCAGGTCTTCTTGGGTTAGCACGCCGGCGTCAATCAGCCCTTTGATGCGGGAGTGTAGCCACTTTTCGTAATAGCTGGATGACAGGTAGTGTGCTGGATCCATGTTTTCGATGTTGTTGCGGGAGCCGCCAGGGACCGGTACAGGAGTCGTTACAGTCATGGCAAGTACCCGGCCTTCCCAGGGATGGTGAAACAAGGGTTCGTTTTCTTCGCGTATAATGGGGCCAAATCCGTGCATCCCGCCCATGTCGTGAATGCCGTCCATGGTTGCTCCTATCTTTGCACGACCGTTTAGCTGTCGTGGAAGGTTACTAGGTTCCGAAGGGAAGAGCGATCCCGCAGCAGGCTGCCATTTCCACGCGCCGCTTCGGGGGTTCACAATGTAATGCTCACTTGCTAGGTTGCCCAGCGGCGGACGGTTCAATCTGGTCCAATAAATGTATGACGTCTTTGGGCTGGACCTTATTGCGAAAAAAGAAGACCCCGCCGGGCACGTTCTTAAAATCGTCCTCGCTGACATTGAGGTTGGAAGAGACGGCCACGAGCAAGTCTTTGCGTTGGGCTTGGCGCAGCTTTGCGAGCTTGCGCCGTAGATACTCCGGCCGCCAGTAGCCCATGATTTCCAAAAGCGCCGTGCGGCCGTCGGGATGGCGGAAGGTGAAGTCCGGGATCATCACGGTCTCTTTGAGGTTGACCACTTCGCTTTCGCGTTCGAGTTGCCAGGCGGTTTTGGCCTTGTCAAAGCGCATGGCAAACGTCTCCTCCAATAGCGAGTCGTACAGGGTCTGGTCCCGGTAGTGAGAAACTAGGCCCGACTGATCGTTGAGGACGAACTGCTGGCGGCGACCGTCCTTGCGGACAATGTCGGCCTGCATCGACCAGCGGGTACACAGCAATAAGGCTGGGAGGAAAATCGCCATTTGCAGGCCGTATTTCTGCGAGTGGCGAAACATGCTCACTGGGCCGTCGAGACCGATCTCATAGCCGGCATCGACATCGCCTTCGATGGTGTGGATCAGCCGGTAGAACTTGATGAATTTGAAGAGTTGCTTGTAGCGTACCGGCAGGTTGCGATACACGCTCAGGCGCAAGACTTCGCAGCGGTAGAGCATGGCTTGGGCCAATGCCACGTTGTAGCGCAGCAGCAACTCGTTGGGCGAGGGCGCGGCAAAGGTGGCAAGCTGGTGGTTTTCAGGTAGGTCGGCGTATAGTCCGTCGAGCACGTCTTCGCTGCTGATCTGGTGTTTGAGGGCGACCTGTTCCAGCAGATCCTCGCGTTTGACTGGGTAGATGAGGCTGGTCTCGCGGACGACTGGATGATGGGCGCGGGCCAGCGTAAAAACGGCGTGGCGCAATTCTTCAGGGGGCTGGGGACTGGCGACGTGGAATTCGCAGTAGTGGTCGCAAAGTAGCTTGGCTAGGCCGCGTTGGATGCGGTAGTCGGTGCGGTCCCCGGCGAGCAAGTGGAGGGCGTGTTGTAATTCTCGTCGGGTTTTGCCTTGGTGTTCGACGTGGATGTCGATGAGCGCTTGGGCTAGGTCAATGAGGGCTGGGTCCTCAACGGCGACATAGCGCGGTTCGATATAGGGGCCGCGCGAGCGGGTCAGCAGGAGGTCCGAGGTCAGCACGGTGCTTACTCGTAGGCTTCGTGGCGGCGGCGACGGTCGCTGATGCGATCTTCGACCGTGTCCTTAGAAACCACTTCGTAGAGCACGGCTTCCTTGCCTTGGCGACGGCGGAGGATGCGCCCGAGGCGCTGGACGTGCTCGCGGATGGTCCCCGAGCCGGAGAGGACCACCGCGACGTTGGCTTCGGGGATGTTGACGCCCTCGTTGAGCACTTTTGAGGCGACGAGGGCGAGGTACTCCCCCTTGTTGAAGGCTTCGAGGATGGCCTTGCGCTCGCGCGTGCGGGTGCGATGGGTAATGGCCGGGACTAGGAAGGTGCGGGAGATCTGATGGACGGTCTCGTTGTCGTTGGTAAAAATCAACACGCGGTCGCGCGGGTGGGCCTTGAGGATGTCTTCGAGGACGCGGAGTTTGGCCGTCGCGCCGAGGGCGATCTGGCGGTGGCGGCGGTAGGCGTGCATGGCCCGTCGGCCGCTGGTGCTTTTGGCCGAGAGCATGACGAAGTGCCGCCAGCCGTCTTTGGTGCCGAGGCGGATGTTTTTGGCGGCGAGGAAGGCTTGGTACTCGTCGCGGGCGGCCTCGTACTGGATGCGCTCTTCGGCGACCATATCCACTTGGCGGCGCTCGACGCGATACTCGGCTAAGTACTCGCCGGACAAGGCGCGGATGCCGCGCTCATAGGCTATGGGGCCGACGAGAGTGGCGAGAAGTACGTGGCGGCCGTCGGCGCGTTCCGGCGTGGCGGTCAGCCCTAGGCGGTAGGGCGCTAGGCACATTTCGGCGGCGTGGCTGTACATTTCGCCGGGCAAGTGGTGAACCTCGTCGAAGACTATGAGGCCGAAGCGGTTGCCGTAGCGGTCCATCTGCATATAGGCGCTGTCGTAGGTGGCGACGGTCAGGTCGGCTAGTTCGTGATAGCCGCCGCCGAGCAGGCCAACCTCGACGGCAAACGAGCGGGTGAGCAGGTCGTACCACTGGTTCATCAGGTCGATGGTCGGAGCGACGACGAGGGTGCTGCGCTGGACTTCTACCATAGCCATGAGCGCGACTTGTGACTTGCCCGTGCCCGTGGGCAAGACGACCACGCCGCGACAGCCGTGCTGTTGCCAGGCGGCGATGCTTTCAGCTTGGTGCGGGTGTGGCTCAGGCGCGGTGTGCAGTTGCAGGGAAAGGGTGTTATAGCGCGGGGCCGTATTCTTGAATGCGACTTCGTGCCGTTTGAGGTGTTCTACGCTTTCGCGGTAGAAGTGGGCTTGGGCACGCCAGTGATCGACTCGCGCGTCCCAGACAAAGGCTGGGGGCGCGTCTGGGCCGACGTAGTCGCGCAGGAGCAGGGTGCCTTCTTCAAAGGTCAGACGCATAGACACAGATTGATTAGGAGGATGAGAAATGATACATTGGGGCCAGAGAGCGGGCAAGGTATTATCAACCAAGGAGACATGCAATATGGACACAGCCCGAGTGGGTTTAGCACGCGCCGGTGCGCGGCAAGCCAACGTATATCAAGCGCTAAATTTAGTGCGCGAGGACGTCGAGCCGAAGCTGGCCGCGCAAGTGATGCTCAAGCCGAACTTCCTGTCCAGCGAAAATCCCCTCGCTTCGACCCATGCCGACGCCATGCGTGGTGCCATCGACTTTTTGCTCAGCACGCCGCAGCCTCCCGAGGAGATCGTCATTGCCGAAGGCGGCAACGAGAAGTATTCGGGCGAGGCGTTTGCCAATTTCGGCTATGATGCGCTAGTCGAAGAATACTCAGTGCCGATTCGCTTGGTCGATCTGCATCAGGAAACGCGGTGGGAAGAGACCACAATTCACATGGCCGGCGGCGTCGAGGCGACCGTGCGGATGCCGAGCGTGGTCCTCGAATGCCCCTGCACCATCTCGGTGGCTGTGGCCAAGACCCACGATGTGTGCGTGGTTACGTTGGCGCAGAAGAACATGATCATGGGGACGCTGCACAAAGAGGATCGCATCAAGATGCACGGCTATCCCTCGCACGCCGAGCGCGTGTTGCCCAGCGAAGCCGAGGTGCTCAACGTGAACTTGATTCGCTTGGCTCAGTATCTCAAGCCGGACATTGGGATCGTCGATGGCACGGTGGGCTTGCAGGGCAATGGCCCTGGGGGAACTGATGAGGTGTCTATGGATGCGGCCGCGGCGTCGGCCGACGTATTTGCCGTGGATGCGGTCATGGCCAAGGCCATGGGCTTTGAGCCGATGGAACTGGGCCTTTTGCACTACGCCGATACGTTGGGCTACGGCGTGGCCGATTTGGAGCGGATTGAGGTGCGGGGCGTGCCAATTGCCGAGGTGGTGTGTGCGTTTAAGCCGCATGAGACGACGGAGCAGCAGATGCAGTGGCGCAGCGCGGCGGTGGAGCAGTTTTTGCCATGACGCTTCCCAACATCCTCTGGATTTGCACGGATCAGCAGCGCTACGACACGATCGGCGCGCTCGGTTATGCTCACGTTGATACGCCGCACGTCGATCGGCTGGTCGCCGAGGGAGTAGCTTTTACCCACGCCTATTGCCAAAGCCCGATCTGCACGCCGAGCCGCGCGAGTTTTCTCACCGGCCAGTACGCCAGCGCCGTCCACATCAACGGCAATGGCCTCGACAGTTTTCCCGACCACCCGCCGCTGGTCACGCGGCAGTTGGCCGAGGCCGGGTACGACTGCGGGCTGATTGGCAAGCTGCACTTGGCCAGCGCGTATGGCCGCATTGAGCCGCGCGTCAACGATGGCTATCGCTACTGGGAGTACAGCCACGCGCCCCGCGACGACTGGCCGCAGGGGCACGGCTATGCCGATTGGGTGCGGGAGAAGGGAGAAGTCTTAGGCGAGCTGATGAAGCAATATCCCCATGGGCTACCCGCCGAGTTCCACCAGACGACGTGGTGCGGCGAGAAAACCATTGAGTTTATGAGCCAAAAACGCGACGGCCCTTGGCTGGCCAGCGTCAACATTTATGATCCGCACCCGCCGTTCAATCCGCCGCAGAGCTACCGCGACCGTTTTGATCCAGCGGCCATGCCCGGACCGCTGTTTGCCGACAGCGATTTGGCGCAGCAGGAAAAGCTGGTGGCGATTGATTTCCAATCCAAGGGACGGCGACCCGACCAACTCGATATCCGCGATCCCTTGCACAAAGATCGCCCGACGCCTGGGGCCGACGCGCGCGTGTTGCAGGCCGCGTACTGCGCGATGATCAAGCAGATCGACGATCAAGTAGGGAGGATGTTGGCCGCGCTTGAAGACACGGGCCAGCGCGATAATACAGTGGTGATTTTTACGTCCGACCACGGCGAAATGCTCGGCGACCACGGGCTGATCCAAAAGGGTTGCCGCTTTTACGAGGGCTTGGTGCGGGTGCCGCTGATTTTTTCTTGGCCGGGACACTTTGAGGAAGGCTTGGTGCGCGACGATCTGGTCGAGTTGACCGACAAAGCGCCAACGCTTTTGGGACTGGCCGGGCTGGAGGTGCCGGAGCGGATGACCGGCCGCTCGCTTGTGCCGATCTTGCGCGGTGAGAGCGAGCAACCGCATCGCGATTTTGTCCGCTGCGAGTACTACGACGCCTTGGACGCGCCCGATGGGACTTTTGCCACCATGTACCGCGACGAGCGCTACAAGTTGGTGCTCTACCACGGGCACGATTTGGGCGAGCTGTACGACTTGGAAGAGGATCCCGGTGAGTTTGAAAACATGTGGGACGAGCCGGAAGCGCAGCCGCTCAAGTTGGCGCTGATGCAAAAGAGTTTCGACGCTTCGATGCTGGCGATGGACAGGGGGCCTCGGCGCGTGGGGCCGATGTGATGGAGCGGCAGCAGCGGGTGGCGCGGCGGCCGATCTGGCGCTTCCGCGAGGCGGACAAAGCGGCCGAAGACGACCAAGTAACGGTCGAGGAGCCGCTGGAGATCCGCGTGGATGAGACGCCGATCGCGGTAGTCATGCGCACCCCGCGCCACGACTTCGAGTTGGCGGCTGGTTTTTTATGTACCGAGGGGCTGATCAAATCGCCGCAGGAGTTGGGCGCGATCTCGTATTGCACGGCTGCGGAGCCGCCCAACGAGGAGAATATCGTCGAGGTCAAGTTGGCCGCAGGCGTGGAGTTTGATCGACAGCGGCTCCAGCGCAACTTCTACGCCTCGTCGAGTTGCGGGGTCTGCGGCAAGGCCAGCATTGAGGCCATCACCTGCGAGGCTCCCGCGCTGACGGGAGATTTTACTGTATCGCTGGCCATGCTCTACGACCTTAGCGACCGCATGCGCCAAGCACAGGATGTATTTGAGCAAACCGGCTCGCTACACGCGGCGGCGCTGTTTGATCAGGCGGGTGATTTGCTCGTCCTGCGCGAGGACGTAGGCCGGCACAACGCAGTGGACAAGATCATAGGCCACTACGCGCTGCGCAACGAGCCGGTGCCAGCGAAGAGCGTACTGATGGTTAGCGGGCGCACCAGCTTTGAGATCGTGCAGAAGGCGCGGATGGCGGGGATTGCGGTGGTTGCCGCTGTATCCGCGCCGTCGAGCTTGGCGGTGGATCTGGCTCAGGAATCGGGGATGACGCTGTTGGGATTTTTGCGCGGGCGGGGATTCAATGTATATACCGGAGAAAAGCGAATTATCGTTTAGGAACGGGGTTAGCCCCCCGTCCTTCCCGTGTGAGATCGGCACCCCGATAAGAAAAAACTCAACGAGGATATAACGCTATCATGCCAGTACAAATCACCATAAGAGATGTCCCGGAAGAAGTGCGCGATGCGTTGGCAGTCCGTGCCGCCCGGCAACACCAGTCCATGCAGGCATTCCTCCGCGACGAGTTGGAACGAATCGCGTCGCGTCCCTCGGTCAGCGAGTGGCTGCACGGGGTTCGTGAGCGCAAGGAATCGGCGGGAATCCGCGTCCGTCCGTCCAGTATTCTACAAGCTCGGGATGCCGATAGAACGTGACTGTGTATGAACCTGACGCGAACGAGTGGATTGATTTCTCTCAACGGAGATAAAACCATCATGTCCCATTGCCATGTATGTGGATCGAACAGCGCCCAACAGGAAAAGGTGAGTGAAGTATTTGTGATGCAAGGGAGGCGGATTTTAGTCGAGGATATTCCGGCTAGCGTGTGCTTGCGCTGTGGGGAAGCTACCTTCAGTCGCCAGACCACTGAGCAGGTACGTCGCATGTTGAACGGGGAGGCCAAACCGGTGAGGTCTGAAGAGGTTGATGTGTTTGAGTATGCTTGAGGAGCATATTCAAACCTATCTCAGAGCGCGTCGGGCATCGCCGTTTAATTTTTCCATCTAAAGGAGGGAACAATGGCTAAGAAGAAGCAGGCCAAAAGACCGCAACTCAAACTCTGTGCTGCGGCGTGGACGTTGACCAATTACCCATCCGAAGCCAAGCAGTGGTCCATGGACCGCAAAGTCCGCGCGGCCAAGGACGCTGGCTTTGTCGGCTTCAGCGCCGGGGCCGATCCCGAGATCGCCGAGGCGTGCGCCAAGCACGGACTACAACTCGTCGGCGGGGTCGATATAGCCACAGTAGAAGAAGCCGGGCCGAAACTGGCGGCTTTTAAGGAAGCTGGTGCCGAGCACATAAACGTTCAGCTCTGCGACCACGATACCGAGATCCGCAAGGCGGTGACCGTGGCGCGGGCGGTGATGAAGGCGGGCAAAGAGCTCAAGCTCAAACCGGCGATTGAGTGGCATCGCGACACATGTACTGAGACCCCGGAGAAGGGACTGGCACTGGCGGAACAGTACGAGAAGCGCTACAAGGAAAAGCTGCGCACGAATTTCGATCACTCGCACCCGGCGATCATCAAGCAGCTACGGCCCACCAACTTCTGGGAGCGCATCGCCGAGTACCGCCCCGACCTGCTCAAAATGAGCGAGTTAATTCACTTCCGCACCTTTACGGGCAGCCATTGCCAGACGCCGGTTACCAATGGACGCGGGGTGCTGGATGCGGATTTTATCTCTTGGCGCGACAACTTCCTCAAGCACCTGCTCTACAACTGGGTCAAGGGACAGCGCGGCGCGACCGAGCTATGGGCTGTCGTCGAGTTGGGGCCGAAGGGTTCGGGCTATGCGCTCGACTGTTTCCCCGACGTGTGGAAGGATGCAATCGTCGCGCGCGGCGAGATCGAGAAGGCGTTTAAGGGGGCGCTGAGGAAAGCGAAGAAGTAGCGTTTTACTCAGTGGAGAGTGATAGGGGCATGTTGCCGAGCACGTGGTCGGAGGGACAGATCGTCGTACGGGCGGTTGTGGCAGCGCAGACTCCGGCGCTGCATGCTGCGGTTACGGAATGCGTGGATATCGTCGCGCTCGATCCCACTTTTGCCGAGGTGCCGGAAAGCGAGATCAGTGAGCTGGTAGAGCAGTCGGTAGCGGACGAGGCGCAGGAACGCGGCTTCCGCATGAGGAGCATTCACGTCGGACCGGCTGAAGAGCTGGCTGGATACTTTCACTTAATGGAGGATGTGCCCAACGCAGGGGACGCGTGGCTTTCGATCCTAGCGATCCGGCCGCGATTTCGGCGCAGCGGCGTCGGCACAACACTCATCAAAAGCCTCAAGAGAGTGCTGGCCGTCCAAGGTTTCCGCTTTGCCCTTGCACTCGTCTATCTGGCCAATGTTCCGGCCTTACAATTCTGGACTCGATTGGGTTTCACCGAAATCGTCCCCCATCGAGGGGACTACATCGGCCACGACCTAGGGAAGCCCTGTATCGTCCTGCGGGCATCGCTCGGCGAGTAGCCGATCCTAGCGATCATGCGGACCATGGGTTGATTATCTCAATACCACAGCGTTCGAAATGCCCGACATTTCTGGTCGCGATGGCCGCGCCGCTACAACGGGCAATGGCCGCTATCTGACAGTCCGCGTGGCTGATCGGCAAGCCTGCGGCTCGTCGGCCAGCGCCGATCTCGGCATAGATGCGCGTGGTCTCGCTATCAAAGGGCAGAATGCGTCGTGCGAAATCTTTTTGGAGCATATTCTCGACTGCGGCAGCAATCTGATCGCGGCGCTGGCCCGCTGGCAGGATAGCGACACCGTAGCGCAGCTCAGCCTCCGTGATCACCGAAAGAAAGACATTTGCGGTGGATTGCTTGGCAAGCCAAGCCGTTACACCGGGATCGGGTTTAGGGCGCGTCAACTCCGAGACAACATTGGTGTCGAGCAGGATCATCCCGAACCTTAACCGAACTGGGGTGGCTCGCGCATCGGCTCACGCGGTGGTATATCCAGTTCCACTCCGCCCAAGGGCGCGAATCGTGCACGTATGGCTTGTGCCAGATTGGTGGGAGACGCAGGCTCGGTGAGCGCCGTACGCAAGATCACCCGCGCTTCCTCCTCCATTGAGCGACCGTGCTCAGCCGCTTGGACGCGCAGACGTTGCTTTATGTCATCGTCGAGGTTGCGGATTGTCATACTGGCCATTTTCTTTACCTCCAACTTCTAAGAAAGTACGCAATGATGTCATTGAATGCAATGACATCAAACACCCACGACCTCTTCATCCTTCTCTAACCTCCATTACTTTCACATCTAATCAGTAATGACGCACTTTGGCAGCTTCGTGCCCATGGAAACCGGGCGAAGTCTCTTATCTCCGGTTATCTTGCGGCACTGCGTTATATTTCGCCGGTCTCGGGCATTTATAGGGCGAGTGCACTCGAAAAAAGGAGTTTTCGTGAACGATGCCCAACTGGTAGAGGCGTGCTTGGAGGGGGATCACCGCGCCTACGCGGTCTTGGTCGATCGTTACCGCTACCCCGTCTTCGGGCTGTGTCTGAGCTACGTCAAGGATTTCGACGCGGCCGAGGACGCGGCGCAGGAGGCGCTGATCGCTGCCTATCTGAAGCTGGAAAGTCTGCCCGAGCCGCAAAAGTTCGGTCCTTGGCTGCGGACCATCGCCGTCAACCAGTGCCGCATGTGGCTCCGGCGTCAGCGCCGACAGGTCGCCTTCGACGAAGAAAAGGCGGTCGTTGATCCCGCCCCGTCGCCGGCTGAGCAAGTGCTTGCGCGCGCGCGCCGGCAGCGGGTTCTGGCCGCTGTCTCCCGGCTGAGCCAGCCGCAACAACAGGCCGTGGTCCTTTTTTATCTCGAGGGCCTCTCACTCAAGCGGATCGCTGCCTTCCTCGACGTTGCGGTACCTACCGTCGAGCAACGGCTCTACCGGGCGCGTCTCAACCTAAAAGAGGAGATGGCAACTATGGTCGAGGAAAACCTGCAAGAACATCGCCTGCCCGAGGACTTCACGCAGGAAGTAGTGCAAGAGGCCCTGGCCAGGGGTCGGCATCTGTTGCAGGAGCGCCAGTGGCCCGAAGCCCGCAAAGCCTTCAACCGCATCGTCGTCGCCGTGCCGGACCACCTTGAAGCCCTCCGCGGTTTGGCTCTGGCCTTTGACGGCGAAACCCGCGAGGCCCTGCGACAGGATGCGCACTTTAGCGACGGCCGCCTGCTCGACAATACCTTCGCCGCCTTGCACAAAGTCTGCGAACTGGGTGCCGACGACCCGGAGATCGCCCGCGCGCTCGGCCAGCTCTACTCGCACTATGGCCGCCACGAGGAAGGCGGCCAATGCCTCGAAAGGGCTGCCGACCGCCTCGACGACTGGCGACGCAGCGTGCCGTTGTACAAAATGGCCATCTCCGTGTACTACCACGCCCACTACACCGGACGCGGCGACCATATGGAAGCCTGCGTGCGCTGCCACCGGCGCGCCCGCCAACTCGTGTCCGCGGACTGGCCGCCGCGCCGCCGCTTTGCGCTTTGGCAGCCCTCTGGGATGAGCATGGCCTATGCGCATTTGGGATTGAGCCAGGAGGTCTTCGACGAGTTGGACGCACTCAAGGCCCAAAGCGAGGATGAGTGGTCGGTGGAGGAGTGCTTCCAATACTATGGTATCTGTTCCAACCAGTACCGGGAGATCGGCCAGTGGGACGAGGTGGAGGAGCATAGTCGAGCCTATGTCGATTGGGCCAAGGCTCTGACCGGCGACGACCCGCGCCTCCAGATCCGGCCCTTGGCGCTCACCGAAGAAGGCGACGAAAACGCTGGCGCGCACAACGGCGATGACTTCCGCTGGTGGACGGTGTGCTACGCACTCGCCGACCGCATCCTGCGAGCGAGGTACGAGACGGGGCACACAACTGCGGACATCCTCGCCGAACTCGACTGGGCACTCGACCAGCACCAGAGCGCTGGATCCTATTCCATCGCCGGGCAATCCACCTGCGAAACCGGCCACTACTCGGAGGCGCTGCACTATTTGCGCAAGGAGGAGGAACTGGGCGGCCGGCTCGCCAACCGAGGAGACCTCTATCTGGCCGCCACACTCGTCGCGCTGGGGCAGGTGGAGGAGGGGAAGGAGCGGCTGCGCAATATCTACGGCCAGCTCGTGGCCAACGGCCAGTGCCGGAGTTGGTTTGGCAAGCTGGCAGCCTTTGATGCGATCCGCGGGGACGCAGATATAGTCGAACTGGTCGATGAATGGGAACGGGCCGAGCGCGTAGGCGCGCCTACAGCGCAAGGCGGCTGAAATCGTCGGAGAGTAGCTTCTGCAAGGGCAGGGTCACATTCTGATGTTACGCATTGACGTTACGCACGGGTATCGGGAATGGGATGCTTCGACTCCGCTTCGCTTCGCTCAGCATGACAGGCAAAGGAAAGGGCCGGTCCTTGTCATGCTGAGCGGAGCGAAGCATCCCATTTCTAGGACCTATGCCTAACATCAGTTACTCAATTGGATCCCGGGGTGATTGAACGGAAATCCACGAGTGTCGTCCCCTCGGTTCAGACAACCCCCCACTTCACCCGTCCCAACTCGCGCGAGCGCTCCCGGTCGTATGCTGGATCGATGTCGAATTCGCGATCCAGCCACAGCACCTCCTGCTGATCGGGACTCAGCGCATCGAGTAGCTCAGGCGTCAGGTAATCCCCCCACGTAAAGCGATGATTGTCAATCGCGTGGGGATGGAACAGCCAATGGCTCAGATACCGGCAGTCACTGGTGCGGTTGAGCCACGTTGAGTGAAACAGCTTGGCATGGCGGACGATTAGCTGGTGGGGCTCGACCTCTAGGGAAATCTCATCGTTGAGTGCGACGTCTTCCCAGCCGTCATCGGCCTGCGAACCGGGGATTCCCCGTTCCTCCCTGAGCCGGGCGGCCGTCTCTTGGAGAGAGGTGGGCGGCCCAGTGTGACTGCCGGGGACGATGCGCAGACATCCGTTTGCGCGCGACGCCCCGGAAAAGTAGTGCATGAACTCCGCCCATCCTGGACCTCCGTCGATGTGCCAGCCGACCGACCGATCCGGGGCCTGCTCGTTGATGCCGCCGTTGCGCAGATAGATATCGCGATCCTCGACCAGCTGGCGGGCCAGTTCGATGATTTCGGGGTGCAGGATGATCTGCATGAACGGCAGGGAGTGATCGAGGGCGCACCAGTACGAGTCTTCCACCTGCGGCCGCAGGTAAAAGTGATTCCTCTTGCTGCCGTCTGCCGGCCCTTCCGATGGATCTTGGACCGCCTTTTCGACCGCGGCCATGCACGCTTCGGTGAGACTTTCGGGAAACGGACAGTCGACGATGACGTAGCCTGCAGTGCGGTACTGCTCCAATTGTGCTTCGCTGAATTTCATGCTGTTTTCCTTGCGCGATGTGGCGTCGGATCTTATTCCAACCTGCGGTTGGCTGGGGTCCGCAAGGAGTGGGTTTCGATATCCCAGTCGCCGTCGAAGATGGTCGCAGCGTCTCCAGCGGCTGCTCCTGCGTCGGAGGCGAGATCGATGAGCTTGGCGGCCGAATCCTCGGGCGGCGACAGGACGGGACGCAACTCACGCTCTGCTTCGTCGGGGGAGCGGCCTTCCTTTGCGGCCGTCTCGCGGATGACGCCCAGCTTCATATTGGTCGCCATCTCTCCTGGAGATACGGCGTGGATGCGGATGTTCAAGGGACGGAGTTGTTCGCGGGCCACTAGGACTAGCCCGCGGACGCCCCCTTTGCTCGATCCGTACGGCAAGGAGGAACTGCCGCCCAATACGCCGGCCCCGGATATGACGAGCAGGACCACGCCCCCACCCGCCTGCTGCAGCAGGGGAACGGCGTACTTCAACAGCAGGAAGCTGCCGGTGAGGTTGACGTCGATGACGCGCCGCCAGGATTCTTCGGAATATTCGTCGATGCGCGTCCCCGGATCGACGAGGATGGCCGCCGGATTGATCAGGATGTCGAGGTAGCCGAAGCGCTCGCCAACGGTGTCCATCAAGCGGCGAACGTCCGCAGACTGACTCAAATCGGTGTGCACGAAGTGAGCGGTACCGCCTTCGTCGGAGATTAACTGGGCAGTAGCTTCGCCGCCCGCCTCGTCGATGTCGGCGATGACGAGCCGCGCTCCTTCGCGAGCCGCGCCGATGGCAGTGGCGCGGCCGAGACCGGTCGCAGCACCGGTGACGACTGCTACCTTGTTTGCGAGTTTCATGCTTGATCCCGAGAGATCGGCCTACTGAGCAGGCCGCATAAAGTGGGCGAAGAAGTCGTTGCCCTTGTCATCGACGACGATAAAGGCAGGGAAATCCTCGACCTCGATTTGCCAAATGGCTTCCATGCCCAGCTCTGGGTATTCCAAAACCTCGACCTTGCGGATGCAGTCTTGGGCCAGCCGCGCGGCCGGTCCGCCGATGGAGCCAAGGTAGAAGCCGCCGTGCTTTTCACAGGCTTGGGTGACTTGGCGCGAGCGGTTGCCCTTGGCCAGCATGACCATGCTGCCGCCGGCTGCTTGGAACTCATCGACGTACCCGTCCATGCGCCCGGCCGTCGTCGGCCCGAACGATCCCGACACGTAGCCTTCGGGCGTCTTGGCCGGACCGGCGTAGTACACGCACTGGTCCTTGAAGTACTGGGGCAGGCCCTCGCCGGCGTTGAGCCGTTCCTTGAGCTTGGCGTGGGCGATATCGCGGGCCACGATCATGGGGCCAGTCAACGAGAGCCGAGTGCTGACCGGATGTTGGCTGAGGGTGGCGCGGATTTCGTCCATCGGTCGGTTGAGATTGATATCGACGACGGTGCCGCCGAGTTGCTCGTTGCTAATTTCGGGTAGGTATTTGACCGGCTCGGTCTCCAGGGCTTCGAGGAAGAGGCCCTCGGCGGTGATTTTGGCGAGGATTTGGCGGTCGGCTGAGCAGGAAACGGCCAGACCGACCGGGCAAGAGGCTCCGTGCCGAGGCATCCGCACCACCCGCACGTCGTGGCAGAAGTACTTGCCGCCAAACTGCGCCCCAATACCAATCTCCTGACTCAGCTTGAGCACCTCGGCCTCCATCTCCAAGTCGCGGAAGGCTTGGCCGTACTCATTGCCTTGGGTCGGCAGGCTGTCGAGATAGCGGGTGCTGGCGAGCTTGGCCAGCTTGAGGGTGTGCTCGGCCGAGGTGCCGCCGATGACTAAGGCGAGGTGATAGGGTGGGCAGGCGGCCGTGCCGATCATGCGCAGCTTGTCGTCGATAAAGGAGTGCAGCCGCTCTGGGGTCAGTAGTGCCCGGGTCTCTTGGAAGAGGAAGCTCTTGTTGGCCGAGCCGCCGCCTTTGGCCATGAACATGAACTTGTAGGCCGCGCCCTGCTCGGCGAAAATCTCGATTTGGGCCGGGAGGTTGGTGCGGGTGTTTTGCTCCTCGAACATGCTCAGGGGGGCCAGTTGGCTGTAGCGGAGGTTGGTCTCTTGATAGGCTTTGGCAATGCCGGCCGAGAGCGCGGCTTCGTCGTCTCCTTCGGTCCACACCTGATGCCCTTTTTTGCCCATGACGATGGCGGTGCCGGTGTCTTGGCACATCGGCAGGACCCAACCAGCGGCGATGTTGGCGTTTTTGAGCATGTCGAGCGCGACGAAACGGTCGTTGTCCGAGGCTTCTGGATCGTCGAGAATGCGGCGCAGTTGGGCTAGATGGCCGGGGCGCAACAGGTGGGCTGAGTCGCGGATGGCTTGGTCGGCGAGCAGGGTCAGGCCCTCGGATGCGATCTTGAGGATCGGGCGGCCTTCAAATTCGCCAGTGGAAACGTAATCTGTGGTCAGCAGGCGATAGGGGGTTGGATCCTCACCGAGGGGCAGGAGTTCGTGGTGGGTGTAACCGTTCATTGGAATCCTTGGTTAGGGGTCAATAGAGCGGTGTTTGACCTGTCCCCAACTTTGAGGTTCAACCTCCGTTGGGATGCGGTTAGCTTAGCATAGAATATATTACAAAAGCGCACTTGGGGAAGCGGTCGTTGTCCGAGCTTTAGGGGCTCGGATTGGTCAAGGGGTGATTGCGCAAGATATGCACGGAGAGGAGAGCGACATGCTGGATTTAAACCTGTACTGGGGCGAGTTGCACAACCACAACGAACTTGGCTATGCCCAGGGCAGTCTCGAGCGCAGCTACGAGATCGCCCGCTCCCACCTCGACTTCTACGCCTTCACCCCGCACGGGCTACACGCCGATGGCGGTGTGCCGGACGGCTACCCCGTGGTGGTCGCCAATTGGGAGCGGATTCGCCGGGCCGCCAGCGAGAACAATCGGCCGGGCGAGTTTACCTGTTTTCCGGCCTACGAGTGGCACTCCTCGGCTTGGGGGCACCTGCACGTGCTCAGCGCCGAGGATATGGAGTCGATGTACTGTGCGCGGAGTTTGGCTGATTTGCAGGACCACTTCAGGAATAGACAGGCCATCTTGGTGCCCCATCACACGGCTTACGAGCGCGGAGTGGACTGGGAGGGCTTTGACGAGGTATTGTCGCCGGTGGTGGAAATCTTTTCCGAGCACGGCTCGTCGGAGCGCGACACTGGCCTCTATCCCATGCTGGGGCACAGCGGCGGTCCGGCCGGATATCAATACACCGTGCAACACGGTTTGGCTCTGGGCAAGCGGTTTGGCCTTGTGGCCGGCACCGATAACCACGACGGCTACCCTGGGGGTTACGGGTTAGGGCTGACGGGGATTTGGGCCGAGGAGAATAGTCGCGCGGCGCTCTTTGACGCCTTGCAGAAGCGGCGCACCACAGCCGTCACCGGAGATCGGATCGAGGTGTGTTTTCGCGCTGGGGAGGCTTGGATGGGCGAGGTGGTGAGTGGGCCAGCGGAGCGCAGACTGGATTACCGGGTCGAGGGTTGGGATGTGCTCAAAAGCGTGGAAGTCGTGCGCGACAATTTGCCGGTGCATATAGAGGTACCCGACTACGGCACACCACAGGCTGCACAGCCGCAGCCCTACCGCCTGCGCTTTGAGTGGGGCTGGGGGCCGATGAAGGGATACCAAGTTTACGATTGGCAGGGGCAACTGCAGGTCGAGGGAGGACGGCTTTTGCAGGTCGTGCCTTGCTTTAGCTCCGATCCCTTTGACGAGGTGCGGCGCAAGCGCGTCCTCGAATGGGACGAGAGGCGGTGCGCTTGGCAGTCCCATACCTCGCGCGGTTCTGTCTTTACCACGCGCAATGGCTCCACAGCGCCGAGGGCCAACGACGCCCTGTGCGTGGAGGTGGAGGGAACCGAAGAGACGCGGATCGAACTTGAATTCGACTGCCGCACGAGCAAGAGCCTGCTGGCCACGGCCACCGACTGGTCGCTCACGGGCAAACTCGGCCGTTCCCAGTCCAACTTCAGCATCGGCGAGCTTTTGCAGGGGCGTCAGGGCTGGCGCGTGGACGGGCTGCCCACCTGGGTCGTGGCTCACCGGGCCTTGCCCGAGTCGCTCTACGCCCTAAAAGGTCACTTTATCGACCAGGGAGAGATGCCGGCCTATTACTATCTGCGCGTCACCCAAGAAAACGGCCAGTTGGCTTGGAGCAGTCCCATCTGGTTTGAGGGATGATGGGACGATTAGTTTGGCGTTGACGGTGCCCCTCAGACCGCTACTCCTTCGAGCCACGGCAAATCCACCTCAATACCAAAGCCGGGTGCGTCGCTGGGCACGAGGTAGCCGTCTTGGATGGCTGGCGTGCCGGGTAAGAGGATCATTTCGTGGAGCGGCACCCCGGGCGGTGACACGCTTTCCGAGCGCTCGCCCCAGACGATGGCGGGCATGGCAAAAGAAAGGTGCTGGCCGTAGGGATAGTTCATGCCGCCGTGGGTGATGACCGAGACGCCTGCGGCCTCGGCGAGGTGGCAGATTTTGACCCCGGCCGTTATGCCCCCGACCCACAGCACGTCTGGTTGCAGGATATCGACGAAGCGGCCGTCGAGCGCTTGGGCAAAGGTGCGCGGCAAGTACCAGTGCTCGCCCGAGGCAAGGGTCTGCCAAGGGAGTCGCTGGCGCACTTGGGCATAGCCGATCCAATCGTCGGCGGGCAGGTAGTCTTCAATCCACTTTAGGCGATAGGGGCGGAGCATCTCGGCGAGGCGGACCAAATGCTCCACGTCCTGCGACAACCAGCAGTCGAGGCATAGCTCGATGTCGTCGCCGATGAGTTGGCGCGTGGTGGCCACGAGGTCTTCGATTTTTTTGAGGCCGTCGAGGCCGTCGGCCGCGCCCCATGGGGTGAAGAGCTTGGTGGCCTTAAAGCCTAGCTCCATGTACCACTCCTGTTCAAACCCAGAAGCATAGCAGAAAATTTTGTCCTTTTGCGGGCCGCCGAGTAGCTCGTACACAGGTCTTTGCAGCAGCTTGCCCTTGAGGTCCCACAGCGCGGTATCTACGGCGCTGATGGCGTAGCTAGCCAGTCCTTGGCCGCCAAAGGGCGCGGTGGAGCGCACCATGACGTCCCACAGCTTTTCCGTGGCCATGCAGTTTTCGCCGGCGAGGAGCGAAGCGAAGTGATCATTGATGATGGGCAGTACGGGCGGCGAGTGAACGGTTAGCCCGAGGCCCCAGGTGCCGTCCTCGGCCGTGACCACGCAGGCGATGCGGTGCCACGGTGGGGACCCAGAGCGGTCGGCGCGGAAGCGGTCGTAGCGGTCGAGCGGTCGATGCAGGGTGTAGTCGGGTCGTTGGGCGGGGCGCGGGGTTGTCTTCTGGGGGGGCTTAAGCGCGATTTGTGCGGCGCGGATTTCCTTGATTTTCACGGGAGCCTGTCTAGGTGAGTTGGGAAAAGCGGTTGGGCGTGAAGAGGGTCTGGAGGGTTTGGGCGATGCCAGCGCGGGTTACTTGTCGGCCAGCGTCGTGCAGGTCTTGGTACTTTTCGGTTAGGACGCTGGCGAGGATGTCGCGGAAGCGCTGCCACTTGGGGATGAGGTTTTCCAGCACGCGGGCGTCTGAGTTAAAGGGAATGAAGCGGTCGCCGGTCATTTCCAAGCGCATCCGCAAGTCTTGTTCGACCAGACCCGGATGGTAGTTAAACCACCAGTGGCCAATGACCATGATGTTGTCGTTGTGGCAGGAGAGGACGCTGGCGTCGTACTGGTTGGCGTTGTGGAGCGGCGTGATGAAGAAGGCGTTGTCGGGATGGCGGCGCACTAGCTGCTGATAGGGATACATGTCGGCGAGGCCCACGCCGTCGCCGGCGTCGCGCCACTCGGGTTTGAGTTGGCGGATGGGGCCGGGCATCATAAAGAAGGGCAAGTTGAGTTCGCGCAGGGCTGGTAGCACGGAGTGGTGGAGGACGGAGCCTTCCAGGCCGCTGAGGTCGTGGACTTGGCAGTGAGGTGGGAACGAGCACGCGCCGTACGCGACGCCGTGCAGCTTGTCGTACCAGTCGGCGAGGAAGCGGCGGATCGCATGGGCTGTGGCTGGCTGGCTGGGGTCGTTGCCTACCTCGTAGCCCCAGGCGTTGAGCTTCACGGCCGCGCGCGGGTAGTGCAAGACGAGTTCGTCGAGGCGGTAGCCGGACAAATAGCACTCGTCCCACTCGCCGTTTTCGTAATAGGCGCGCTCTTGGTCGTTGAATACGTCTTGGGTACCGACGATGCGGCGCACGCCGGCTAGCTCCATGCATCGGCGCTGGATTTCTTCAGGGGCAGTGTCCGCGTAGAACTGGCGCGCTTCGTCGAGGGTAGCGGCGTTGGGGTCGAGACCGAGGGCTTCCAGCGCTACGACTACGCCGCGACAGCCTTCGTCGAATGGATCGGAAGCAGCATCGGCAAATAGTTTCTGCCAGGTAAAGTCGCCTTGTTGTTCTAGGCTCCAAGAGTAGAAAGTGGCCGGGTCGATGTGACCGGCGGCGAAGAGCTTGCGGCGCACGTAGTGATAGGCGAGCTGATGGTCGATGCCGTACAGGCAGAGTTGGGGGCCGGCTTGGGGGCCGAGGAGATGGGTGTGCCAGTCGTCGACGATCAGCCGTTGGGCCGAGGTTTCTTCGGCGACGACGGCGGGGATTTGGTCGCGGAATAAGGGTAGAGTAGAGGTGCTCATGGCATAGGCTCCTGTCGGGGTAAAGGTCATAACAGTAGGCCAAGAGCGATGGGGCGTCAAAGTTGCCCTTGTGTGCCGACGGACCAAGAGCTTTCGCCGTTACTGCGTCGCTTGTTATTTTTTAAAAACAACAACGAGGTTTTATATGGCTACAACAGTTACTTTAGACTCGGAAATCGTCCAAGCCATCCAGCAGGCGACAAAGCAAAAAGACAAAACCGCCGCAGTGCATATGGCATTGAATGAGTACCTGCGTTGGCAAAAGCTCCGCCAACTAGCCGGTCTAGCCGGTACTGTTGAGCTACGCTATTCCAACGACGAGTTGGAGGCGATGTAAGAGCTTAGAGGTGTCTTTGAGCACTTCGTGGGCTTCAGGCTGCATTTGTGCCAGCGCTGCTGACACTTTTGGCGGATTGAGCACGGCTCGCTCGAACAGGCTCCCCGAAACTGGCGTTCCAATTCCCGTTTATTCCATTTTTCGTGGATCGCCGTTTTCAGGTAAAACTCGCGTTCTTCTGGGGTTTTGCTCTGCGATAGAATGATGAGGTTGTGCGTCCAGGGTGATTGTGTCACCAGTGGTGGCACTTTCTCATACCTCGTTATCCACTTTCAGCCATCGCCTCGATGCGCACCGGGCATACCTTGAGCTCAGCAGTATGGGTAACGGGATCGTACCCAGAGCCGGTGAGGATGTTGATCGGCACGTCGTTGAAGCTGAAGCTGGCAAAGACCGTGCCGCGCGGTGAGCGGGTGGTGCCCTTGACGCGGATTTCAATGGCACCGCGCGCACTGGACAGGCGGCACAAGTCCCCGTCTTCGAGGCCCCAAGCAGTGAGGTCCTCGGGGTGGACTTCGAGGCGCTCTTCGGAGAGCAGGTAGTCAATCCCCTGAGAGCGGCCAGTCTGGGTGCGGGTGTGGTAAGCCTGGAGCCGGCGGCCGGTCGTCAGCCAGACCGGGAACTCGGCCGAAATGGTCTCGGCTGGGTCGCGGTAGCGGATGATTTTGAAAAGACCGCGGCCGTTTCTGAAGGCCCCCTCGTGCAAAATCGGCGTTCCCGGGTGGTCCTTTTCGGGCACGGGCCAGTGGTACTCGCCCTTGTCGATCCGGTCCCAATCGAGGCCGGCGTAGATGGGCGAGAGGCCGCAGAGTTCGTTGAACACGTCCTCGGCCGAGGTGTAGTCGAAGCCGCTAAAGCCAAGCC
>JAPPEF010000126.1 GCA_028875335.1 Gemmatimonadota bacterium | reverse complement strand
AGAGCAGGGTCCCAATCAGCACGCCGATGAGCAGGGTGCTAAAGAGAATGAGCGCACCTTTAGTTTTCCCTCGCATGTCACATGTCCAGTACGTACGCCGCTTCGGGCGTGGCAGGCACGGCGGCGAAAATAGCGGCGAAGAACGAGGCGTCGTCGCCGATGAGTTCGCGCTCGTTCCAATTGCTCAGCGCCAAAAAGGCGACCACTGCTATAGCGACCGGGGCGAGGGGGCGAAAGAGCCACACGAGGGCATCGGTGAGGCTTTCCTCGCGTTCGCTCTTGATGCGCTGCGCGACGCGTGCAGCAAAGAACGGCCGGAACGAGTCGGCGCGGCTTTCCTGCAAGAGGCCGCTGACTTTTTGCAGGCGCTCCCATTCGGCGCGGAGCGCGTCGTCGGTAGCTAGGGCGCGCTCGAATGCCTCGCGCTCGCGCTCGGTCAATTCGCCGGTCAGCGCCCGTAGCATTTCGTTGCGATAGCTGTCAGTCATAATAGGTCCTCGTCTTTGAGGAGGGTCCCTAGCTGTTTCATGCCGCGCGCGAGCCGCGAGAGCACCGTGCCCTCGGCGATCTCCAACAGCGCAGCCGTTTCCTTAGTTGAATAGCCCTCGATCATCCGCAACACCACCACTGCCCGGAAGGCTGGTTTGAGTTGGTCGAGGGCCACTTGCACTGCTTGCGCTCGCTCGCTCGCGGCTTGTTCGTCGCGGCCATCGACGCTCGGCTCGGGCGGGGCCTGTTCGTCGTCGCGGCTCCAGAAGCGCCAGCGCTGCCGCTTGCGGCGCTCTAGCGCGTTGAGCGAGAGATTGATGGCAATGCGCGTCAAATAGGTGCCCAGCGCCGCGTCGCCGCGAAACTTGTCCAGCGATTGGTAAAAGCGGACAAAGGTCTCCTGCCCCACGTCATCGGCCTCGTCGCCCGGCCCCAACATGCCCACGACTGTGGCAGCTACTTGAGGCTCATAGCGCTCGATTAGGGCGCGCAAGGCCGCTTCGTCGCCCGTGCGCGCTTGGTCGATCAGGGCGCGATCTGTGCCCACTTGCTCCGGCATATTATTAGACAATGTAAGGGGCAAAGTCATTCCCCACCTAATAAAAATGCGCAAACCGACAGTCTTGCCGTCGGTGCCCAATATCCGTTTTCTTTTTTTATGATCTTAGCTATCCTCACGTCCCTGCTGTTGGTGGGCTGCCGTCCCGACCCCCCCAAAGCCCTCGACTTGGCTGGCAATCCGGTCGATCCCTTTGTCAACCGCGCTCCTGTTGTGGTTTTGCTCTTCGTCCAGACCGATTGTCCCATCTCCAACCGCTACGCTCCGACCATAGCGCGTCTCCACGCCCGCTTCCAGCCGCAAGACGTTGCATTCTACTTGGTGTATCCCGACCGCCGTGAGGATGCGGACGCCATCCGCCGCCACGGTCGGGAATACGGCTTGCCGGGCCAAGCCCTGCGGGACGTGCAGCACATCCTCGTCAAAAGAGTCGGCGCGACCGTGACCCCAGAAGCCGTGGTTTTAGGTGCGCGAGGCAACGTCGTTTATCGGGGCCGCATCGACGACCGCTACATGGCCTTCGACCAAGTGCGTCCGCAGCCGACCCGCAGCGACCTCGCAAACGCCATAGAGGCCGCCCTCGCTGGTCACCCCTCAGACCCGAGTGCCACCGAGGCGATTGGCTGCTTTATCGCCGATCTGCAATGAAGCGCTATTGGGTGTTTTTGGTCGCGGCCTGTTTTGGATGCAGTGGAGGAGAAGCACCGACCTTCAACCGCGACATTGCGCCGATCGTCTTTCACAACTGCGCTCCCTGCCACCGACCCGCTGGCCCGGCTCCTTTTGACTTGCTCAGCTATGAGGATGTGAGCGCGCGCGCCGAGCAAATCGCCTTTGTCACGGAGACCCGCTACATGCCGCCGTGGAAGCCCAAGCGCGGCTATGGTAGCTTTGCCGGCGAGCGCGGATTGAGCACGGCGCAGATCGCCGCGATCCGCCGTTGGGTTGACCACGGCAAGCAGGAGGGCCAGCCCGCCGACCGGCCGCCGCCGCCCCAGTGGGAGGGCGAATGGGAGCTAGGCCAGCCCGATTTAATCGCCCCCATGACATCGGCCTACACCCTGCGGGCCGACGGCCCAGATGTCTTCCGCAACTTCGCCATCCCGCTGCCCGTTGATTCAACTCGCTATGTCAAGGCCCTAGAGTTCAAGCCGGGCAACGCGCGCATCGTCCACCACGCCACCATGATGATCGACCGCAGCGGCGCGGCGCGGCGGCGAGACGGGCGCGATGGTGCCCCGGGCTTTGACGGCATGAGTTTTGGCGAGGCCGAGGATGCCGACGGGCACTTTCTCGGCTGGACCCAAGGCAAGACCCCATATCCCGGCAGCGACAGCTTGGCTTGGCGGCTCAATCCGGGCACGGACTTGCTGCTACAGTTGCACATGTTGCCGACTGGCAAAGAGGAATCCATTGAGGCCCGCGTTGGCCTATTCTTTGCCGATGCGCCACCCAAGAGACGCCCGGCCATGCTGCGCTTGGGCCGCAAAGACATAGATATACCGGCCGGCGCGAGCGACCATTGGATTCGCGATACGTACCGGCTGCCCGTGGACGTCGAGGTTTTGACCATTTATCCGCACGCGCATTACCTCGGCCGGGAAATCCGGGCGTACGCCGAGTTGCCCAACGGAGAGCGGGAGTGGCTCATCTGGATTGAGGACTGGGATTTTAGTTGGCAAGACGACTACCGATTTTCCGCGCCGGTCTTCTTGCCATCTGGCGCGACGCTGGTCATGGAATACGCGTACGACAACTCCGCGCAAAACCCCCGCCAACCCCACGACCCGCCCGTACGAGTGCGCTACGGGCTGCACTCGACCGACGAGATGGGCGACCTGACACTGCAGATTTTGCCGCGCCGTCCCGAAGACTTGGAGCGACTCCGCCGCGACTTCTACCGCAAGTGGCTGGGGCAGGAAATCGACGGCTACAAGAAGTTGCTCGAAGCCGACCCTCAAGACTGGGACACCCGCCACACCCTGGCCATGTTCTACATGCGCTCCAGCCAGCGTCCGTTGGCGCTGGAGCATTTCGAGTTGGCGCTGGAGTACAACCCAGATTACCCGGAGGCGCACGTGAACTTTGGGATTGCGCTAGCTCAAGGCCGCCAATGGGAGCAGGCCGTCGCCCACTTTGAACGGGCCTTACAGAGCAACCCCGATTTTGCCGAGGCCCATTTTAACTTGGGATTGATGTTGGAGATGCTAGGCCGCTCGGCCGAGGCCAAGCCTCACTTCGACGCCGTCATTCGCCAGCGGCCCGACATGGCTGAGGCCATCCAACAGCGCTTGGCCAAGCTGCGCCGCTAGCTCCCGTCTTTTCCCAACGTCGTTGCTACCCCCAAGACAAACTGCCGCCCGGCTGGAAAGTTGCGCCCGTTGAGCGAGAAGCGCACCGCCGCCTCGATAGTCGTGCGCTGGCCGATGGCGTAGAGCAGGGCTGGCGTCAGGTAAGTGATGCGCTTGATTCCGGTCTCAATCTCAAAGTCGCCGAAGAAGTCAATCGCCGGATCGCTGCGTAGCACTTCGCATTTGCCTAGCAGCGTGAGTTGACGCACGAGTTGGTAGCCTAATTCGGCGTTGAGAAACCACTCGTCGCCTGGATCGCGGTCGATCTGCTCGTTGCGGGTGCGGACGCGATAGCCGAGGTCGATGTTGCCGTACAAGGGCAGCGGCCAAAAGGAGCGCCCCACCTGTCCGATAAAGTCGAAGTCCCACTGTCCTTCGCCCACCGGGATCAGCCCGTCTTCGTTTTTGAACGTTCCGGTCGGCACCTTGATGCCGGCCTTGAGTGCAAGGACCAAGGGCTTGGCCAAGAGGCGAAATTTGGCCAAGGCGCGGATGTCGCTCAGGCCGGTATCCGTGCGGGGTTCGGCAAACGCGGCGTTGGCAAAGGATTGATCGAAGTAGGGAACCTGCAAGCCGAGGTCGAGGCGGTCGGTGATGCCGTACATGCTCTCGAAAAAGACGGCCCGCGATTCGTATTGCCCGTCAAAGTCGTAGCGGGCGCGGGTGCCAGGCGCGCCAAAGCGGCCTTTGCCGACGTACCACTCCTGAGTTTGCTGCTGGAAATACGTGAGCTTGCCCCAGAACTGGCCGCTCTGCAACGTCCAAGCCCCGGCATCCACATCGGCTACCGCACCTAAGAGTATCAAACCGACCGACAGGTATTTGACCATGGCCGCATTCCTTTCGCGCGTTAGGTTCGCGGTTTCCCAGTAGAATAAGTACTTTTGAAGCTGTGCATATACTGACTTTAGGAATCAATCACCACACTGCGCCGGTGGAAATCCGCGAGCGGCTAGCCTTCCCCGAAAGCGATCAGCCCTCGGCCCTAGCCCGGCTCGTCGACGACTACGGGCTGCACGAGGCGGCCATTCTCTCCACCTGCAACCGGTCCGAGCTGTACTTGGCTGCCGATGGCGACAGTGGGTTGGCCCAAGTGCGCCGCTTTCTCGCCGAATGCCAAGGCGTAGATGTCGCGGCGCTCGAGTCCCATTTCTACCAGCTCAACGACTCAGACGCGGCCGTTCACCTTTTTCGCGTCGCCAGCGGCATTGACTCGCTCGTCGTCGGCGAGTCCGAGATACTCGGGCAAGTGCGCCGCGCGCTGGAAATGGCTCAGCAAAACGGCTCGGCGCGCCTGTTGCTCAACGAGCTTTTTCAGCGCTCGCTGCGCGTGGGCAAGCGCGCGCGCGCCGAAACGGAGATTGGCCGCGGCCGGCTATCGATTGGCACGGCCGCTGTCGAGCTAGCCGGCCAAGTCTTTGAGAACCTGACCGGCTGTTGCGTGCTCTTGGTCGGCGCTGGCGAGATGGGCGCGCTCACTGCCCAGTACTTGGTTGACTCCGGCGTCGAGCGGCTGTTGGTAAGCAGCCGCACTTTTGCCCGTTCCCAGTCGCTGGCCAGCCAGTTGGGCGGCGAGGCCGTGCCCTTTGAGGAACTGGCTTCTCAGCTATCCACCGTTGACATCGTCATCTCGGCGACCGCGGCCACGGACTACGTCATTCGGCCCGCTGACTTGCGCCGGGCCATGGAGCAACGCCGAGGTCGCCCGCTGTTCCTCATCGACATTGCCGTGCCACGCGACATTGACCCGGCCGCGCGCGACATCGACAACGTCTTCCTGTTCGACATGGACAGTCTTGAACAAGTCGTTGCTGCCAACCGCCAAGAGCGCGAGGGGGAAATACGCTGTGTGCAAGCCATTATCGACCACGAGCTAAAAGAGTTCTTGCACTGGTTCAACGCCTTGGGCACTGGCCCGCTAATCCGCGCTTTGCGCGCGCGCGCCGCTTACCTCCAGGAGCGGGAACTCGAGCGTTGGGCCGCCCAACTCGGCCCGCTCTCCAATGATGAGCGCAAGCTCGTCGAGGGCATCTTGCGCGGTTACGCCAACAAGCTCCTGCACGATCCGCTCGTGCAGATCCGCGAGTTCGCCAACGACGACGAGGGCTATGTCCGCCTCGATACGGTGCGCCGCCTCTTCCGGCTCGACGACTCGACTGAGCTCGCCGAAGCCGACGAGGCCGAAGAGGAAGAATCGTGACGACGTTTTGCATAGTCTCGCTCGCCATCGCCTTGGCGTTCTACTTGGCTGCCGCGCTGCTGTTTCAAGGGCACTTCCTCTGGCACAAGAGTGGCTGGGACGCGCTGGGGCGCAAGAGCTTGAAGTTGGGGCTGGCCGTACACGCGATTAGTATCGCGCTGCACTTTGCGCTTTCCGGCCAAGCTCTCTTCGCCAATATGTTGGTGATCATCGCCTCGCTGGTCATGGCTTTGGTGGTCGCGGGCCTGCTCGGCGAGCGCTATGCGCGCATTCGCCACCTCGGCCTGCTGACCGCGCCCCTCGCCTTTCTCGGCCTGCTCTATCCGCTACTGATGCCCCTCCACTTTGAGGAGGCCGAGTCGATCCTCGTGGAATATCCCTTCCTCGGTATCCACGTAGTACTAACGCTGCTCGGGCACGTGGGTTTCGCGCTAGCGTTCTGCTCGGCGGTCGGCTACCTCGTCCAACACCAAGCCTTGAAAAAGGGCCAGCTCAACAGCTATTTGCCCGCGCTCGACACGGCTGCCGCGGCGACCTTTCGCTTTGCCGGCGGGGGCTTTTCGTTTTTTACCTTGGGTTTGGGCATGGGCGCGATTTGGCTCTTTGGCGCGCCGGGCGAATACCTCGCGGGCGGGGATACCAAGATCTGGCTGGCTCTGCCGACGTGGTTCGTCTTTGGTATCTATCTCTATCTGCGCGGCATTGGCCGCCGGCACGGCCGCCGTCTCAAGTGGCTGGTGATTGCGGGGTTTGTGCTAGGGCTGATCAACCTGCTGTGGGTGCGCCACGATTTCGTCAATTTTGTGTAGTGCGATGTCGGAATAGTAGGAATCGATGTGATCTAGGTTACAATTTGTGGTATAATATCTAACAACGTCCTGCCTATTCACCTTAAGAAAGGAGCCACGTTATGAACTTTCGGTCGATATTGATCGTCTGCTTGGCAACGCTGGGGTTGGCCGTTGCTGGCTGGGGGCAAGCCGACGGTAAAATAGCGTTTATCTCCGACCGCGAGGGGGACGCGGACGTGTGGATCATGAATGCGGATGGAAGCGATCCCGTCAACCTAACCCAAGGACAGCATTGCACTAGCCCGGCTTGGTCACCGGATGGCACGAAGATCGCCTATATCGGTTACATTTTTGACGATGATCAGTACGGTGGGGAGATTTGGTTGATGGATGCCGATGGCGGCAATCCAAAGCAGCTAACAGACGATTCAGTCGATGGAATACGTCTTTCATGGTCTGAAGATGGGAGTAGCATTTACTACGACGTCCTAGGTGCGCCTACGGATGATGGGAACCTTATTGATTCGTTCGTCATGGCACTAGACGGAAGCGGTTCGTCGCCTGTGGACCGGAGAGGGGGATCCCACTTCCGCTACGCTAGTCGTTCCCCGGACGGAACCAAAGAAGCCGTCGTCGTGTTGCGGGAAAAAGGAGACGAAGAGAATCTCGCCCGTCTCCAGATCACCAATATTGGTGAAGGTGAGCCCTTGGTTATCCCTCTACCCGAACTACACCAGAGCGGTCTGTGTGTGTTCGATCCCACGGGCCCGCTTCCCGTTCGGTCTGATTTCCCCCAGGGCTGTGCGTGTCCGACAATACATGGATAGAAATCAACCCTACTTGGTCGCCCAACAGTATGAGAGTCGCCTTCGCTTCTCTCACTAAGTTCATTTGGGCTGTCGATATAGACGGGAGCAATTTGGTCGAATTGACTAACGGCTTAGGTGGACGCAATCCCGATTGGCAACCTGTCGTCCCTTCTGCTACTGCGACGAGCGTCGAGTCCCAGTCGTGGGGACGGATCAAATCGCTGCTTTCTCATTAATCGCATCTCGTGCGTAGGGGCGGTGCGGAGCGCAAGCTGCCCCTACGCTCTCTTCTGCATTAATCCCGCCTTACCGATCCATGTAGCGCAACCGCAACACGGCTGTTTCTCCCATACTACACTGCGTCGCCTAGCAAAGAGCCATCTTTCAGAGTGCAACGATGGTTTGAGCGCTTGGCCTGCATTTTGCATAAGCCATGTAGCCGATTATCTTTGACCCACTACCAAAGGATGCTCACCATGTCCACTCCACAACCCTCTCCCGAACTCACTACCCGCGATGTTTTGCAGCAGATCGACCATCGCCTGAGTCTCATCGAGACGGATGTGCGCGAAAACCATACCAAAACCGAAACTAAGATCGACGTGCTCGACCGCAAAATCGAGGCTAAGATTGACGCGCTTGACCGCAAGTTTGAGGGCAAGATTGACGCGCTTGACCGCAAAGTCGAAGACAAGTTCAATGCTTTCGATAACAAATTTGAAGGCAAGATTGACGCACTCGATAGCAAAGTCGAAGGCAAGATTGAAGTCGAAATACGCGAGCTACGCCGCGAATTCAACGGCAAATTTAACTTGGTTATCGGCTTGGTCATCACCTCTTGGCTGTCGATGATGGGGACGCTGCTTTTTAAATTGTAGATACGGTCACACGCCCTTCTACACACCAACCCCACCTGATTCACCCACATACGCTTCTCTTCAAATTGTAGATACGATCACACGCCTTTCCACACATCAACTCAGCCCGATCCATCCACAAGCGCAAAATCCGCGTCGGCTCGCACGACAAATGCACGTATAAGGATCCCGCCCGACGCTGCCGCTCTAGCCGCATTTGCTGGTTGAGCGTCATGCTGAACTCGACGCGCCACCGCGAGGGATTTGTATCGCCGTCGTTCTACTGTATCTTCTGTCGCCTACACAAATAAGGAGTCAAGATACCCGATATGCCCCGCGACCCGATGCTCACCCCGGAAGAAGCCCGCGCCATCGTCCTCGACCACGTACAAGTCCTCGGCCCCGAGCGCGTCTCGCTGCTCGACGCCACTGGCCGCGTGCTCGCCCAAGACGTGTTGGCGCGCCGCGACAATCCGCCCTGCGACAACTCGGCCATGGACGGCTATGCCGTGCGCCATGCAGACGTAGCCGCAGCAAGGGACGACGCGCCCGTAGCTTTGGAAGTCATTGAAGACATACCGGCCGGCAAGGTGCCGCAAAAAGCGGTTGGCCCCGGTCAAGCCAGCCGCATTATGACGGGTGCGGCCGTGCCCGCCGGAGCCGACACCATCGCCCCAGTAGAGGACACCCGCCCCGCTGAGCAAGAGGTCGAGATCCTCGCCATTGAAGAGTGCGGCGCGCACATTCGTCGGCGCGGCGAGGACATGCGCTGCGGCGAGCCGATTATCAAGGCTGGCACCGAGTGTGGACCCGGCGAACTGGCCGTGCTCGCCGCCGTACAGCAGAGCTTCGTCTCGGTGTATCGCCGGCCGCGCGTGGCAATCCTTTCCACTGGCGACGAGCTAGTCGAGATCGAGGAGATGCCTGGAGAAAGCCAAATCGTCAACAGCAATACGTGCGCCCTAGCCGCCTTTTGCCATGCCCACGGAGCCGAGCCGGTGATGCTGCCCACAGTAGCGGACGACGAGGCCGCAATCCGCGCCACCATTGAGGCCGCGCTCCGCGCTGACTTTGCCGTCTCCTCGGGCGGTGTCTCAGTCGGCGAGTACGACTTCGTCAAAAAGGTCCTCGACGACTTGGGGGCCGAGACGATCTTCTGGCGCGTGGCCATGAAACCAGGCAAGCCGCTGGTCTTCTGCACAGTCGGCGGCGTGCCCTACTTCGGCTTGCCTGGCAATCCGGTGTCGAGCATGATGTCCTTTCTCCAGTTCGTGCGCCCGGCCATCCGCAAGGCCGCAGGCTATCCGCAAGCGGCGTGGTTTTTGCCCGAAGCGCACGCCCGGGTGGAAAGCCCCTGCGACAACGATGGCGACCGCCGCCAGTACATGCGCGCCACCTTGCGCTACCAAGATGGCCAGTTCTGGGTGCGTCCCGCCCGTAGCCAAGGCTCGCACATCATTAGCTCCATGCTCAACGCCAACAGCTTCGTCGTCTTAGAACCCCGCCAGCGCGCTGAGATCGGCGACGAAGTACGGGTGCAAGTCGTTGGAGAATTAGTGATGAAATAGCGGCAAAAGATTGCGACCGTTAGTGCCATCGGGTCGCTTCACCCCTAGGATCTGTTATGGCCTCCAAAATACTCGACAATCGAACCCTAAAACCACTGCAACCGGCGACCTCGCTGTGGAAACAGTACGACCCGGCGGCAGCGCCTCGCGCCTTTAAGGCCGAAAATCCGACCCAAGCGCGACGCTGGCAAAAGACGACGCGACGTGCCCTTGCCAAGCATTTGGGCCTAGCAGCAGGCGACGAGACGGACTTGGTCTCGCGCAAAGTAGAAGAGATCGACAAAGGCGATTACACGCGGCAAAAGATAATCCTGCGCACCGGCCCCCACGCGCAGATGCCGGTGTACATCTTGCTGCCCAAAGGTGCCGACGGTCCCCTACCTACGGTCGTGGCTTTCCACGGTCACGGGTACGGCGTCAAGGACATCGTCGGTTTGTGGGAAGACGGCGGCGAGCGCGACGAGCCCGACGGGTATCACAAGGACTTCGGCGTGGCCCTGTGTCGCGCGGGATTTGCCGTGGCCGCCCCAGAAATTTCGGGCTTTGGCGAGCGCCAGACCGATTT
Organism: Gemmatimonadota bacterium; assembly: GCA_028875335.1. The sequence goes on along the minus strand of JAPPEF010000126.1, from coordinate 36,221 downwards.
CTCCTATCTGGAACGCGGCCAGGGAGCGCCTTCGACTTGCACCCATATGGCCATGCTGGCCTTCCACTTGGGCACCTCAGTGGTCGGCATCCGCGTGCGCGATGGGCTGCGTTTGGTCGATTACTTAGAAACCCGTCCCGAATTTGACACCAATCGCCTCGGCGCTATGGGCATTTCGGGCGGCGGCATGCACACCTTCTTTTCCACCTGCATGGACGAGCGCATCCGCGTCTGCGTGATCAGTGGCTATTACTCGACCTTCCAGCACAGCATCCTCGCCATGTCGCACTGCCCTTGCAACTACGTGCCGGGCTTGGCCGAATTCGGCGAAATGTACGATCTGGTCGGTCTCATCGCTCCGCGCCCATTGCTGGTGGAAGCCGGCACCCACGACCCCATCTTCCCCATTGCCGCTGTGCGCTCTAGCCTGACCAAAGCGCGCCGAGTATATGACGTTTTCTCAGCTCGCCGACGGGTGGAAGCCGACATTTTTTCGGGCCGCCACCAGATCAACGGTGCCCGCGCCTACGACTTTCTCCGCGAGGCCCTCGTCTGAAGGCCGTGCAAGCAAATTCTAACCCCAAGGACCCTCTATGAACCGCCCTCCCGCAGAATTCAAACGCGTACCCGTGGCCCTGCTGCGCTCCTTTACCGCCGACTGTCTCAAAGCCGCTGGGCTGCGCGCCGACCACGCCGACCAGCTAGCCGAGTTGTTGTCCAACTCCGACCTGCGCGGTGTGCGCTCGCACGGCACTCGCGCCATGGTTGGCTATTGCGGTGGCCTCCGCGACGGTACCGTCAACCCCAATCCCGACTTGCGCGTGCTCCAGGATACCGAGACTACGGTTCTCATCGACGGCGACGGCGGCTTGGGCTATGCGCCGATGATGCTGGCCACTGAAAAGGCCATTGAGAAGGCCAAGCAATACAAGGTCACCCTCGGCGCGGCCTGCCACCTTGGGCACTACGGCTCGGCCGGGCACTACGTGCGTCGCTCTATGCAGGAGGGCTGCTGCGCTTTTTCGGTTCAGGGGAGCCATCCCAATTACTTTGGCGAGGGCGGCGGCAACAAAGGCCAGCAGTCCGCCTACTGGGGTAATCCACCTTTGTGTTTTGGTTTCCCGTCAGAGGAAGAACCGCCGCTGGTCCTCGACGCGGCGACCTGCATCTTGGCCGACTATCATCGCGGCCCGGAATACGACGCTTTACAGGAGCTGATCCCGCCGGCTTTCTTCAAATCGATGGGCTACACCGGATCGGCGCTGACGCTGGGCGGGGCTTTCGTCGGTCAGAACAGCGACCGCGCCCGGGCCGTTACTCAGCGGTGGCCCAGCGCGGGCAGTGGCGGCCTGATTATCGTTATGGACATTGGCGCGTTCGCTCCACCCAACGCCTTCCGCGCTGGAGTTGACAATCTCGTGCGCGGCGTCCGCGAGACCATGGAACCCGTGCGCGGGTACGACGAGGCGACCGTGCCGGGCACCATTGAGCACCGCAAGAGCGAGGAATACGCCCGCGAAGGGGTGCCGATGGCTTTAGACGACTTGGAAAGGTTTGCGGCGTGCGGACGCGAGTTGGGGGTTGAGGTGGAGTGGGATTGACGCTTACTCGATCCGCACTTCCCGCTCCTGTTCCGCCGACTCGTATATCCCGTCCATCATTTTCTGCACCATCAGCCCGTGCTCTCCGGGCGACATGGTTTCCGCGCCATAGAGCACGTGATCGACGAAGTTGCGCATCTTCTGGCCGAAGCCGTCGGCTGCCGGGCCGCTGGGCAGCCAGTCGGGCCGGGTGTTGACCATGTAGTCGTTGGCGTCGTGGAAAAAACCCGGCGGATCCCAGGTGGTACCGCCCTTCTCGCCCATCAGTGTGAAGTTTCCCTCACCCTTCTCAATATGAGCGGCGAAGCTAGTCTCGATACTGAGCATCGCGCCGTTGGCAAAGCGGATGTGCCCCACGGCTAAGTCCTCTACTGTATAGGTCTTGTAATCCCAGTTGGGCCAGACCGAGGCCACGTTTGACGGCTTGTCGCCGATGTAGGTATAGGTGCTGCCGCTGGCTGCCACCGGTTGGGGCGCGCCCATTGCATAGTGCGTGGCCTCCAGCATGTGGACGCCGATGTCGATCAGCGGGCCGCCGCCTTGTAGGTCCTTGCGGCCGAAGACTCCCCAGTTGGGAATGCCGCGCCGCCGCAGGGACTGCACCCGGGCGTACAGGACCGTGCCCAGTTCGCCGTCGTCGACGAGCTTCTTAATAAACTGCGTCTTCGGATCGTAGCGGTTCTGGAAGCCAATGATCAGCTTTTTGCCGTTTTTCTCCGCGGCGTCGAGCATTTGCTGTCCCTCGCGTGCGTTCATGGCCAAAGGTTTTTCGACGAGGACGTGGGCACCCGCGTCGAGCGCGGCGATGGAGCAGGGGGCGTGTAGGCCGTTGGGCGTGCAGACGCTTACCGCGTCGGGTTCGACCTGCCGGAGCATCTCTTTGTAGTCGGCGTAAGCTGCGGGGATTTCGTATTCCTCGCAGTATTTTTGCGCTCTTTCCAAGGCCACGTCCGCCGCGGCGACGATCTCCACGTCGTCCATGTCTTGATAATGGCGCAGGTGCAACCCAGCGATCCCCCCAGCGCCGATCAGGGCGACGCGCAGCTTGTCTTGCTTGTTCTTAGTCATTGCTCTCCGTTCGTTTAAATTCGTGGCGAGGCACAAAAAAACCGGCCCGCAGACCGGTTTTTTCTGCTACAGATACCATCCTATCCCGCTTGGAACTGCTCGATTAGCTGACGCACGTCTGGGTGTCCGTCAACGCTGCGACCGGGATGGATGATCAGGCGATAGCGAAAGACGGCCTGGTCGCCGCCGGGGATGGTCAGGCTCTCGTCGATGTTCTCGTCGCCCTTAAAATCGTGCACCCCAAAGGGGTTGGCGGTAAACAGTCCGTAGCCGCGCACGTGCCAGTAGGTCGGATGGCGAGGATTGTCGCGGTGATCGACGACGGTGTGCCCCCACTCCTCTCCATTGGCTAGCGGCCCGGAATAATCCACCCAAGCCGCCTGCTGGCCCCAAGTAACCTCCTCGCCTTGGCCGTTTTCAAAGACTTGGCCGGCGGAATTTTCAATCCGCCCCGCGATCTTGGCATCCATGGAGGTCGGCACCCGGATCGAAAACAGCCCGCCTTCTTTGGTGTCGCCGAAGGTCACGTCGCCGTAGCGGGCGCGAAATTCGCTGCGTTGGTCAACGATGCGCAGCGGGCCTTCGGCGCGGATGGCGATGGTGCGCCGCTCCTCTAGCAGCTTCTCGCCCTCCGGCCCGAACCAATCGACGATTCCGTCGATCTGCGCTGCGCCGTCGTCGGCACCTACGACCGGCTCGCCCCGTTGCAGCATAGCCCCGTGGCCAGTGCCCTCGTCCCAGAGGTTGTGGCCGTTGACGAGGCCGTGAGCCGTGTACATGCCGCGATGGTGGTAGTGGTCCTGATTCTCGCCTTCGACGTCTTCCATCGGATAGGCGCGGGTGAGGCCGGTGCCGCTGGACGTCAGCACTGGGTAGAAGTACGGGCGGCACACGTAGTGGCCGTAGCGGTACTCGGTAAAAAGCTGGCCGTCGATGGTGACGACGGCCTTGCAGTCTGCGGGAATTAGCTCGATATCGATCATTGCTTCCTTTCGGTTATGCGGCTCGGCCACAGCAGCGCTTGTACTTCTTGCCGCTGCCACAGGAGCACGGGTCGTTGCGGCCTGGGGCCTTTTGGTGTAGGGCCGCCTTGACCGCGTCCCTTTTGCGGGTCCATTCCATCACGCCGGTGGCCGGTCGGCTGTGCCGCAGCTCGTTGGCCATAAAGCGCATGTAGGGATCGACGTGCCCGAAGTACATCTTGTACCCCTTGCACAGGTAGTTGAGGCCGTCTTCGCCGCGCGGGGTTTTGGTAAAACGGTGCTTGGGGCAGCCGCCGTTGCAGGCGAAGCGGTAATCGCATTCGATGCAGTACTGGGGCAGGGTGTCCTTTTTGTCCTGCCCGAACTTGGTCTGCTGCGGGCTGGCGACCATGTCGCGGATGCTCTCTTCGTGGACGTTGCCCAAGCGATAATCCGAATAGACGAAGTGGTCGCAGGAGTACAGGTCGCCGTTGTGCTCGATGATCAGCGCCTTGCCGCAGGTCTCGGCGAAGATGCACAGGCTCGCATCTTGGCCCAGCCACGAGCCGAGCGTCACGTCAAAGAGCTGCACAAAGACTTGGCCGACGTCGTTGCGCACCCACTCGTCAAAAATCGCGCAGAGGAACTTGCCGTACTGCCCCGATCCTACCGACCATTTGGAAACAGGTGCCCGGCCCTCGTATTCGGGATCGACTAACTCCAGTCCGTCCTCGTCCGGCTCGTGCGCGATGCGCTCGACGATGGGAATAAACTGCATAAACCCCGAGCCTTCTTCGCGCAGGAAGCGGTAGATTTCGAGCGGCTGATCGGCGTTGTGGTTTTGCAGCACGGTCAGGGTATTGAATTCCACCGCGTGCTTTTTGAGCATTTGCAGACCAGCGTACACTCGGTCGTAGGTCGGCTTCTGGCCCTTGTCAACTCGGTAGTGGTCGTGGTATTCGCGCGGCCCGTCGATCGACAGCCCGATTAGGAATTTGTTTTCCGCGAGGAACTCGCCCCACTCGTCGTCGAGGAGGATGCCGTTGGTCTGGAAGGCGTTGGTGACCAGCTTGCCGTTGGCGTATTGCTGCTGTAGCTCGACGGCGCGGCGGAAGAAGTCCACGCCCATCAGGGTCGGCTCGCCGCCCTGCCAGGCGAAGTCCACCTGCGGCACGTCTTGGGCCTCGATGTACTGCTTGACGTATAGTTCGAGCGTCTCGTTGGACATGCGCCAATTTTGGCGCGCGTCCGGGTAGAGCTTCTCCTTCTCCAGATAGAAGCAGTATTTGCAGTCGATGTTGCAGACCGAGCCCGAGGGCTTGGCCATTATGTGGGAAGACGCCGGAGCAGAGGTCGGTATGGTCGCAGTTTCCATCAGGGGCTATCTTTTGAAAGTGGTGAGTATGATAGGGTTTGCCCTTCCGCAATGCAAATATAAGGAAATCAGATGCGTACCATTTTTGTCGGCGACGTGCACGGCTGCGCCGCTGAGTTTGAAGCCTTCCTTGCAAAAGTAGATTACTCTGACCCGGATCGCCTGTTGCTGACCGGCGATGCCTTTGCCCGCGGCCCCGACCCGCTGGCGGTGTGGCAGTTGATTTGCGAGACCGAAGCCGAGATGGTCTTGGGCAACCACGACGCCCGCCTCTTGAAGCAGCTAACGGCCTTAAAGAAGGGCCGCAAGCCCAAAGTGAAGTTCCCCGATCAGCGCTATACCCTCGCCCAACTTCAGCCCGCCCACGGCGAAATCCTCGCTTGGCTCCGGCAGTGCCCGCTCTACATTGCGGAGGACGCCTTCCTCCTAGTCCACGCCGGCATCAATCCGAAAAAGGGCTTACAAGGCACTCGCCGCAAAGAGTTCCTGAAGATTCGCACTTGGCCGCCTACCGACGATCTTGCCAGCCCGCGCTGGCACGATTTTTACAAGCCGGAGTATCCCCTGATCGTCTTTGGCCACGACGCGCCCGGTGGCTTGGTGGTCAAAAAGCGCGCTGGTCTCCCCTATCTCCTCGGCCTCGACTCGGGCTGCATCTATGGCGGCCAGCTCAGTGGTTATGTGCTTGAAGAGGCGAGGCTCGTGCAAGTGGAGAGCCAGCAAGTGGCGGATGTGTGGAAGCGGCTGGCTTAGGCGACGTTGTCGCTCCAGAAGGTGGCCGCGGATTGGTGTGCAAATTTGAAGTAGTAGTTCAAAATTACATGATAATTTGAAGTAGCGGTTCAAATTTGCAGCAAGATTTGGCCCTCATACGCCTTTAGAAAGCGGTCTGTTGTCTCAATCCGGTCCGGGCAGTCTCCCGGATGGGCAAACAACCGGAAGAGGCTACCGACCGATCATGGCGATGCCGGAATGTGAGCAACTCCCTCCATATACTTCACCGCCTTCCCCGCGATCTCCACCCGCCTGCCCTGATCGCGGCAGAATAGCTCTCCGCCGCGGGCCGAGATCTGCAGGGCGTGGAGCTCGCGGCGTCCGAGCCGTTCAGACCAGTACGGAACTAGGCTGCAATGGGTCGAACCCGTGACCGGGTCTTCGGAAATGCCGTGACAGGGTGCAAAATAGCGAGAGACGAAATCGGCGCGGCCATTCGCTGCTGGAGCCGTGCAGATCACGCCCGCATCCGCGTCGTCCTCGGCGAGCGCCGATGCGAGCGCGGAAACATCGACGTCGAGCGCGGCGACCTCGTCCTCGCTGTCGTATATCAGGAGCCAGTTGTCGCTTTTCAACACCATGGCTGGCGCGGCACCCACCGCGGCGATAATCCGCTCGGGACGACGGGTGGACTGCAGGTTCATGGCTGGGAAGTTCATGGCGTAGCGGTCGTCGTCGCGCCTGACCGTAAGGCGGCCGCTACGGGTCTCGAACGCGACGTGGTCGAGACCCCGGTACATCTCCGTCATGAGTACGAACGCGCTTGCCAGCGTCGCATGGCCGCACAGTGGCACCTCCACGGATGGCGTGAACCAGCGTAACTCAAACGCGCCGTCTTCCTCGGTAGGACGAAAGAAGGCGGTCTCCGACAAGTTGTTTTCAGTAGCGATGGCTTGGAGAATTCCGTCCTCCAACCACATTTCGAGCGGCATGACGGCCGCGGGATTGCCTTTGAAAACCGAACCGGTGAAGGCATCAATCTGATAGAGCGGCAGTTGCATGGATTGTCTCCCTTTGGGGCGTTAAGACGATAGGAGGCTAGGAAAAACGAGGTCTTTGTCAAGGCCGGGCAGGCCGAAGCGCATCTATTGTTATTGACCTGTTTATGGTCTATATTTGGTCCGAAAAGGAGGTGCCCATGAAACTGTCCAGCCAGATCAAGCCGATCAGTTATCTCAAGGCCCACGCCGCTGAGATCGTGCGCACACTTGGAGACCAACCGAACCCATTGATTATCACCCAGAATGGCGAAGCCAAGGCGGTCATGCAGGATATCGACAGCTACGAGCAGATGCAGGAAACGGTTGCGCTGCTCAAGATTCTCGCGTTGGGTAGCCGTCAGATCGAAGCAGGTCAGGTGCAACCCGCCGCCGATGTCGTCGCACAGCTTCGGGAGCGGCGACGGGATCGCTGATGGCGTTCTTGGTTCAGTTGACCGATGACGCGATGCGCGACTTGGAGGAAATCTGCGATTACATCGATCGGCACGATGAGCCGGGTCGGGCGGATTATGTGCTGGAGCAGATTGAGAAGGCTTTCAGCAGCCTCGCCGAGTATCCCGAGCGTGGGAACTACCCGGCGGAACTGTTGGACATTGGGATTCGGGAATACCGCGAGATACTCTCTAGGCCCTACCGCATCATCTACCGGGTGATGGAAAATAACGTCTATGTGCTCTTGGTTGCTGATGGGCGGAGGGATATGCAGACATTGCTACAGCGGCGCTTGCTGTGGGCATAAGACTCACGCTCTCCTCAAACGGGTTGCGGCTCGTAGCGCTCGACCCCAATCTCGTCCTCGCGCGCTTGGGCCTGAGCGACACCGTAGGCTGCTTGCAGCGGTATCATAGGAAAACGGTCCCCTCCATGTACTTCACCACTCTCCCCGTGATCTCCACCCGCTTGCCTCGCCGGTTACGACAGAACAGTTCTCCGCCGCGGGCCGAGATCTGCAGGGCGTGGAGCTCTCGATCTGGGAGTCCGAGCCGTTCAGACCAGTACGGCACTAGGCTGCAATGGGCCGAACCTGTGACCGGGTCTTCGGGAATGCCATGGCAGGGTGCAAAATAGCGGGAGACGAAATCGGCGCGGCGATTCGCCACCGGAGCCGTGCAGATCACGCCTGCGTATGCGTCGGCCTCGGCAAGCGCCGACGCGAGTTTAGAAACATCGACGTCGAGTTCGGCGACCTCGTCCTCGCTGTCGTAAACCAAGAGCCAGAAAAGCCAGTTATTGCTCCTCAACACTGTGGTCGGCGCGGCACCTATCGCCGCGATAATCCGCTCAGGACGATCAGTGGGTCGTAAGCTCATGGCTGGGAAGTCCATGGTGTAAATGTCGCAGTCGCCCCAGGCATCAAGGCAGCCGCTACGGGTCTCGAACGTGATGTGGTCGAGGTCTCGGTTAATCTCCGTCATGATTACGAACGCGCTTGCCAGCGTTGCATGGCCGCATAGCGGCACCTCCATGACGGGCGTGAAGCAGCGTAGATCGAACACGCCGTCATCCTTTGTAGGACAAAAAAAGGCGGTAGCCGATAGGTTGTTCTCGGTAGCGATGGCTTGGAGAGTTCCGTCGTCCAGCCACGTTTCGAGCGGCATGACGGCTGCGGGATTGCCTTTGAACTCCGAGCCGGTGAAGGCATCGATCTGATAGAGCGGCAATTGCATAGGGCTCCGCCACTCCGGCCCAAACGACTCGTAGGTGGCGCTAAAGGCGTTCCATCTCAGATAGACCGAGCTAGGGAGGCCGTTGCGCTGCTTGTCGATGATGATCTCGGCGAGTCTTTCAAAACTGGTCCCATCCGCCGCTCTGATGCCGTATATATCCGGACGGTAGATGAACATCACCACGTCGGCAGCTTGCTCGATTCTCAACTCCGGCAAGTCCGATAGCTGCGGCCTCGGGTCCTTGCGGCTTTCCACCGCGCGCGATAGCTGCACCAGCGCCAACACCGGTATGTCCAATTCCTTGGCCAAGTCCTTTAGCCTGTGCAAAATGTGCGAGATTTCCTGCTCGCGGCTTGCAGTCTTGGCCTCTCCGCTCATCAATTGTAAATCATCCACCACGATCAGACCGATCCCGTATTCCCGGTGCAGCCGCCGCGCCTTGGCGCGGGCTTCGAACACCGAGATATCGGGCGTGTCGTCTATGTAGATAGGTGCTCGGGCCAAGCGGTTGGTATCGCGCGTTAGGCACTCCCAGTCTTCGTCGCGTAGCCGCCCAGTGCGGAGTTTGTGCAAATCGACCTTGGTCTCGATGCTGAGCAGGCGTTGGGCTACCTGCCTCTTGGACACTTTCGGGCTGAAGATCATCGCCCCGACTCCGGTATCCACGGCTGCGTTGCGCGCCAAGTTCAGCGCCAGCGCCGTCTTACCTACGCCTGGGCACGCTGCTAGCACGATTAGATCGCCCTTCTGAAGGCCGGAGGTACACTCGTTAAGATCGACAAACCCCGTATCGATCCCAGAGACTGCGCTGGATTCGCTGTGGACACGCTCAATCTGTTCGAGTGCGTAGCCCATGGCCGTCTCCAGTGACTCAATCTCGCCGCTGCTCTGGTTTTCGCCGATAGCAAAAAGGCGCTGCTCGGCGCGGTTGATTAGCTCCAGTACGTCGTCGTTACCTTTATAGGCTTGCTCAATGATATCGCTGGTGGTCTCGATGAGTCGGCGGCTGAGTGCCTTTTCCAAGACGACCCGTGCGTGGGCGTCGATGTTGGCGGCACTGGCGACCTTGGCGGATAGCTCGGCCAAGTAGATGGCTCCGCCGACTTCATCGAGCCAGCCAAGGCGCTTGAGCTCTTCGGCTAAGGTGGACTGATCGATGGCCACGTCGCGTACGAAGAGGCTGATCATGGCCTCGAAGATCCGGCTATGCTTAGCATTGTAAAAGCAATCTGGATCGAGGATGTCGAGGGCGTGGACGACGGCGCGCTGTTCGAGCATCATCGCCCCCAACACAGCCTGCTCCATCTCGATGGCCTGCGGCGGCGTCTTTTCTAGGTGCTGATTATCACCGGATGCTTGGGTCATAGGTCCTTTTTTACAGCGCCCCCCACACGCTACCGATGGTGAACTGAAAATTCGAGGCGTCGAACTCGCCGTGCTTATCGATCCAGTGATAGCGCGTGCGGACTACGAAGCGCCAAGGTTTCTTTCCGAACACGATGCCGAGACCAACCAGAGCGCCGGGCTTCTTTTTATTCACTTCTTCGTCAAAGCCGGGCAGACTGAAGCTGACCTTGTATATCTGGAAGTTGAGGGACGGTCCGACATCGACGAAAGCGCGCGTCGTTTGCGCTGCATTGTTGAGGAACACCCGTGCGTGTACGGGCACGCTGACGGTCGTCACGTCTATGCTACCGTTCACCGAGGAGAGTTCATCTGCGAAGAAGAAGGAGTTTTTCGCGGTAAAGCCACCGATACCTCCCACTAGAGCTATGCTAGGGGTAATCTGCGTGCCCATATCCCAGTCGAGATGGGACCACGTGCCGATTCCATTCAGATCGTCGAGGCTGTCGTCGAATACGACCTTCTGGGCGTAGAGGTAGCCCCAGTTAAAGGTGCTCATGTGCTGGGCGATAGTGGGGTGTACCCCGAAGGATAGGGCCAAGCAGCAAGCGAAGATGATGCGGATCACGATGTCCTCCTGTGGGTTGAGATGAGTTGTTTTACTCAACATTCGCCCACAGGTGCGACAGATCATGTCGCAGGCAGAAAATTTTATGAAGGAGAGAGACGCGGAACGCCGCTCTCGACTAGTCGGGCAGATTATGTTGTGCTGGAGTAGATTGAGAAGGCTTTCAGCAGCCTATCCGAGTATCCCGAGCGTGGGAACTACCTGACGGAACTGCTGGACATTGGTATTCGGGGATACCGCGACACGTCACCACCCGTATCGTCTTCTCTGGTAAGCAGTCCAATCCGATGACGCATTTCCGCACTCTTGCTCAACCGCATCTACCAATATGGAGGGAGAAACCATTGCGAAGGCTTTATTGCTCCGATTCAAGGAGGCGAAGACTACATCTTCTACCGTCTTCGCTTTGGGAAATCGCTGACGTAAGGGTTCCGACGTGATTCTCTCCCGGTACGCAGCATTTTCTTGGGGTACCACCACCACTACCTTGGCATCAGAGACACCGAACTCCTTCCTCTTGACCATGCGGTCAGCCAGAAGCCTGAGCCGCATGATCTGGTAGAAGGGTTCGTAAAGAAACTCTTCCATCGGAACTGTGCCGTTAAAAGATGGAGAATCGGCGTAAAGAGGGGCGTATCTGCTCCGCCGCGTTTCACCACTTCTTCCCTCCCCTTTGTCTCGACCAACTGGATAATTCTCTGTGTATTTCCACTCCATAAGATAGGCGCGACGGCCGTTGGCGGTGGCTGCGACCATGAACGCGTCAATGCTGGTCACGTTCGCCCCCCGCGTGGGCCGCTTAACGTCCTCTTCCAAGGGGCTACAGAGGCCGATCCACTCAAACTCGATCGGCGATACTCTACCATCGTGAGAAAGGCAAACGATATCGTTCACGTCGTCGTCGATTGCACGGGCAACTGCGGCCAGTGCGCTTGGAATCTCACAGAGGGGAAGAAGAAAATTGACGCACGCGATCTGGGAGCTCACCATGTTACGCGTAGGCCCGTCTTTCTTCTTAGCATCGCCACTTCGGGAGTGCCGATGCCACTGGATTTCGCGATCCCTGAAGAACTTCAGTGCTCCATTCTCACCTCTCAGTGAAGGATAGAGATTTTTTTGTTCCTGACCTGGAGCCAAGAGGTGGCCATGGCGTTGACTATACGGGTCCGATGGTGAATGTCCCTGTGGGTTGACAGTTGGCGAATGTGCCCTGAACTCGGCTTGACGCGCTTTCGCTTCGTCTGCAAATGATGACATCCAGACTTCCTTCCTATTCAGATAAGAATGTGAATCAAGGTGAGAATAACAATCAAAATCCCATCTTGCGCCAGTGGTTCGGCTTGGCTTCACACTCAGCACTTAGCAATTCGGCGAGAGCCTTCGCGTCTTTCAGGTGGCCGAGGATTTCGGCTTTTCGGCGGACTACGGCGAAATCGCCTGGAGTTAGGGTAGTGAGGTCTCCGGTTTCGGGCGGAGGTTCGAGCGCGAAATAGGTGCGGAATGCCGCTTGCGACTGATCGGAGGTGAGATAGTCGAGCGCGATTTTGAAGGTGAAGCGGCGCAGGGTAGCCGGGTCGAGGTTTTCGCCGAAGTTGGTCGTACATGCAAATGGCAAGGGGTGGCTTTCCATCCAAGTCAGCATTTCGTTGACTTGGCTGACCTCCCAAGAGTGCATGGCACCTTGGCGGTCGGCGAGTAGGGAGTCGGCCTCGTCGAAGACGAGGATGGAGCCTTCGGCGCGTGCCTCGGCGAAGGCAGCGGCAATTCGCTGTTCGGTTCCACCGACCCACATCGACATTAGGTCGGAAGCCCGCTTCTGAGTAACCTGAAAGCCGAGGCGTTCGGCTAGGTAGCGGACGAACGCGCTCTTGCCGGTGCCGGGTGGGCCTTGCAGACAGAGGGAAAAATGCTTGCCGTCGTTTTTTACGATGCTATCCGCGAATCCGACTGGGTTAATGTCGGCTTGAATCAGGGTGGGGTCGAATTTTCCGGATACCCCCTGATTTGCGGGGGGCTTCTCGCCCGCAATCACCCGGGACAAACTGCGCACGCCACGGCGCACTGCGGTGAGGTCGCCACCGCAGAGACTCGCAGCAGCGATGGCCCCAGACGCGATGCCCGGCGTCACATCGAATTCCTTGGCAAGGGAGTGCGCATCTTTCTTTGTCGCTTTGATACTGTGGCGCGTCAGTTCCCGCTCCCAGATGCGCGCTCGAACCTGAGACGGCGGCTTGCGCAGTTCTAGGGCAAAGGTCATGCGGCGCAGAACGGTGTGACAGGTTTCCCGGGCGGCGTTTGAGGTCCAAAGCGTTGGTACCGGCGTGCGTTCGAGCAGCCGGTTTAGGAACACCTTGGAACCACCGGCCTGCAGATGGGAGAACCCACCCAGGGGGAACGGCATCCAGCCCGCTCTTGGATCCGAGAGGAGGTCCTCCATCTCATCGAACAGCAGGATCGACCTGCGGCCCGGTGCTAAGAGGTACTGAGCGAGCCGGAGTTCTTGGAGCCGCTCCTTCCGGCTGGGTTCGTCGCCGTCACTATCCACTTCGCCGATACTATAGAGGTTCGTCCCAAGTCGGGCGGCTAGCGTCTTGCAAAACTCGGTCTTGCCGGTTCCCGGCGGGCCGTACACCAAGATGTTCACACCCGGTGTGCCGGTGTGCAGCGCGCCCTTGAGTATCTGTTCGATGTGGTCGCGTTCCTCGACTACGTGGTCGAAATCCGACCACTCTAGCTCGCTCGGAGTCGCCTCGTCGAACAGCAGGCTGCACATGTCGAGGTCGCCGTCGTCCGGGAGGGAGGTCAGCCGGTACAGACGCTTGACGATCTGGATGTCTCCGTCGTCATTGACAGATACGAGCCCCGATTTCATAAGCGGAGCATCAGCCGTGAAGCGGGCGCAGAATGTGCCAGCCGGCAAGTCGAGTATGCGGGACAATATGGGGATCGTGACGTTGATAAATCTCCGCGCATAGCCAAAAGCAGAGTCGAGTAGCGACTCGACAACCTGCTGCGTGTGATAGCGCAGCAGAATCTCTAGGATCGCGATGTCCTCCGGCGCGAGATCCATCTCACGTCCAAGATGCTGGAGTCGCCGCGCCGTGCGGTCTTCCCTCGATCCTTCACAGGCCAACGCTGCCGAGTACCTGCTTTCGAGGATTTCCCGCAGACGCCGCCATTCCCGTTTGGGCAATGTCTTTTCGTAACCTATGCTCTCCCGGAGCTTAGCTAGCGCTCCGTCTTCGTCATCGAGCGCGAGCAAATCGTAGTTCTCGGCGACCCAATCGGCCAGTTCCCTTGCTTCCCGGCAGGCGTGGTGCAGGCGCGAGGCGGCGTTGCGGAGGTAAAAGAGAATAAGCTGTCGTTCGTAAGCGTTGAGCATGGTTTCTCCCCGAAATGACATGGTGTTTACTGAGATACTAAAATCGCCAGATCGACATCCACTCCATCAAAAAATGACTCTATCGCGGCAGCTAGGAGATCCCTGTTAGAGTCTATGATTAGGAGAAAACCCTCGGCGACGACGAGGATCGGCGTCTCCAACTCGTTCTCTTCGGGTATGATCGATACCGCAGACACTATGAGATAGTCTAGCGGCACGTATGCTACTGCATCAGGCCCGAGGTTGGGGAATGCTGCCTTGAGATAAAGGGCTTGGAAGGTTGTTGGGGTTATCCGGTCATCCTCTATGAAGATGTTGCCGTCCTCGTCATAGAGGGAACGGGACAGTCGCTGCTCGATGATGATTCCTTCTCTGGGCGGTCCGATTTCACCCTGCGGCCCTTGCGGTCCTACTGGCCCCATCGGCCCCGCTGGACCTTCGCAGGCGACAAGGCCGAAGGCCAACATAGCTACGAAAAAAGAAAAGCGAGTAAGCATTGCACACCTCCTTCTGATTGTGGAAAAAGGAAACTTACCTAGGAGGTGCGACAGATCGCGTCGCAGGCAGAAAATTTTTTACGAAAGGATCAATTTTTGTCAAAATCGTCCGTCTGACTGCCCTTGCGGCGAGGCCCAGAGCTACTGGACCGAGAAAGGGGTCTTGCAATAGGCCCTGGATGGTCTAGAAGAATTTGCCTACCTGTTACGGCTGCTACTGTTATACAACGACGCGGCAGGTAATTTTGGAATCGAACAAAGTCCTATATATAGCGCGGGCTATTTTTTTGCCGCCAGATGCCGATGGTTCAATTGGAGGCATACTGGTGTAGTCGGATGCCTCGTCGCAGATGAGACGGAGATCAATCAAAGTCGAGCCAGTTGCGAATATCTGTTTTGTGATTGCCTCATTGAAGACCGAGAGTGCAGCGGATTCAGGCGGCGTCAACGTAGGGATAGAATCATAAATGGTGCAGACCGCAAGGGGTAGTCGAATCGCGCAAACCTGATCGAGCCTGCGGCGATACTCTGCCGAAAAACCAGCTCGAATCCTATCTATGGTCGTAAGTGCCGAGACCTGAAAATCAGTGGATTGATTGAGGATATGTACATGATCCAAGACATCATTGCTGCCGACGCTGAGAAATAGATGGGTGGTGTCATTGGGAAGCTGTTGCAGTTGACATTCCACAGAGGACATCCGGGCACCATCCACGGCCAACGAGGTGACCACCCAGTCCAGCGGTAGGATGTACCGTAGATGTTCGAGCACGGAAGCTCCACTGGGAACGTACACTGCGTTGTCGAATATCGAATCGCCAAGCAACACAATATGACCATTCATAAATTACCTTCCGCCAAAAAGGTACTTCTCGCTGTCTCGACAAAACCCGACTTGGTAAACTGCTTACTGCCAATTTCTCCTACAGATGCGACAGATCGCGTCGGAGGTAAAAATTTTATGAGGAGATTAATTTCGCCGAGAAAGGGGTCTTGCAATAAGCACTGGATGATACAGGAGAATGTGCCGGGAAGGATCGGCGCATGAGGCCGCTTCGGAGGTGCCTCTAGGGGGCAGGTGTCGGTAGAGTTGGAGAGTTTGTCTTGAGTTGCGGTAAGGAATTGATGCTCCTTGCGGCGGTCAGTGGTTGCCGTGGCGTCATCGACTTTCGTTCAAGAGGCTGTGTTCTGTTTGATTTCCCAACCGGGGAAGACCAAAACAGCCGGATGGCATTGCAAGGCTTGCGCTAGCACTTTGGCGCGCTCAACTCCAAGCTGTATGCGGCTATTTTCGATGGCTGAAATAGTAGATTGGGGAATCCCAGTGCGCCGGGCGAGTTCATTCTGGCTAAGCTCCTGAAGCTCGCGGATAATACGGACGGACTCACCTACAGACACCTCAATCTGTTTCTTGGCGCGACGGTAATTTTTCATGCTCGGCGATCTATTCCTCTGCCGGGAGGCTCTCGATTAGGGCCTTGCGGAAATCGGACACGAACCAGCGCACTCGCTCGGCTTTTACCTCATCTTCTGCTCGCTTCAGCCAACCATCGGTCCACTCTTGGATCGATGCTTTGGCGAACTTGTCTTTCTCTTCAAGCTCCTTGCGCTCTTCGGGCGTGATACTGGCCTCCGAAGGCTCTTTCTTCCCGTCTGGCGTGAGGTAGATCAGTTTGAAGTGCCCTTCGTACATCGATTCGAGATGACCTGCGTAGTCGCTGAGCTGTCGAGGCTCATCAGTGGAATTATCCCAAGGTTTGTTCTCAATCGCTATAGCCACCCAGCCATCATCGATGTGGAAAGCAATTTCGATGTCGATTCTGCGCCAGTTTTCTATCCGCGTGGTTGGCACCTCCCTACCTACACGAATACGCGACCAACTACCTTCAGGTAACCACTTCACATGTACGTCTTTCAGAAATTCTCCAAGGAACAGAGACCCTTGTCCATGAGTCTCGTTGGGATCGAGGAGGTACGCGAACACGTCTGATATCCGATTTTCGTCGAAATCGATGAAATGGAAAAAGGAGAACCGTCGGGCTAGGTGGGCTTCGACCTCGACTCGGTATTGAGTCAGAATCTCAAGACGGCCACGCACACCTTCGAAAAACCGTGGCACTTCTTTTGCAAACATCTCGGCCCGGTCTTGAGCGAGGCTTCCGAGACAATCGCGCGCACCTTCGAAAAACTGTGGTATTTCCCTTGCGATCACTTGGGGCCCTTCCTCAATCAAAGTAGATTTTCGGTGATTTCAACAGCCTTCAGGAGGACTTCGCCGTAGTGCTCTACGAACTCTTTCCGGTCATTCTCCACGTTCATCGTCGTGAGAGCTTCATCACTACCAAGGTCGCGGTAATTCTTTTCTATACGTCGCCACCACTCAAGGTCACCGGCGTACCCGCCAGTGGTGCCAACATCTACTAGGGCGGGTTCCAGTTGCTCGCGCGTCAACGCCGACTCGTCATCGCACTTCCCACCCAGATAGGTCTCCCACTCCTGCGTCTCTTTCCATTTATAAAGACCGATCTCTCGATTTGATTCCTTACGTGTAATCGACAATATCAGGATCTCTTCTTTCTTCCACTGCGGCTGATTTAGGTGGGCGGTAACGCACCACGGCAGATTTTTCCGTTGTAAACCATTCTTTACGTATTCCTGCAACTCTTTTAGGAACTCTGTGATGATTTCGGCCCTCAGATCCTCTTGAATGGCCCATATCGCAAGTGCTATGGGCAGATTCTCCTGCTGCCTCGAATAGGCGATCAAGCAGGCTTGATCTTCTTTCGTGAGATTCATGACACCCTCTTTGTTTTATGTGAACTATTAAATTACCGAACTCCTGCGACAGATCACGTCGCACCCTCGTCATCCAACCCCAGCGCCGCCCGCATCTCCTCCCACACCGCCTCCCGCAATTCCTCCGGCTCCAGCACCTCAGCCGCCGCCCCGAAACTCAAAACCCAACTCTTGATCTCGTAGAATCCCCCGGCCCGCAGCCGCAGCACCACTCGCCCGTCTTCCAGTTCTTCCAATTTCTGGCTCGGATGCCAGATTCGCTCCCTTATGTAGGGTGCCTGTTCCTCAGTGAACCGGACCACCACGTCCATCGGCTCCTCGAACGAGACGCCGAACGCATTGCTTACTCGCTCGTCAACCGACAGGTGATCCGGCGGCTCAAACTCCTCCTCGGTCACTTCCACCGCCTCAAAGCGGTCCACCGCCTGCGTGATGAGTTGGTCGTAGTAGGGCACCCGCGAAATTACGTACAGACCTCCCTGGTGCGGCAAGAGGCGTAGCGGTTCGATGTTGTACTGACGGGCACTCTCCGCCCATGGCGAGCGGTAGCTGACCCAGCACACGCGGCGATTCAGTATGGCGTCGTGCAGGTTTTCGAGTATCTCGCGGACGTCTTCGTACGGCTTGTGCCCGCGCGCCAGCGGCACATAAGCCTCCGCCGCTCGCTCTAAGAATTGCCGCATCTCCGGGGGCATGGCTTGGGTCAGTCTGCGAATCGCTGACCGTAGGTACTCTCCGAATGGTGTTCCTACTAACCCCATGCCCGCCTGCTCAGCAAAGATCATCGCCGCGACTTCCATGATCGGAAAGTTTAGCGGCAGCCCGGTGTCCTTCTGTAGTTGGTAGTAGATGCTCTGATCGGCGTGCCGTTTTTCGTTCAGTATAAATCCGGCCTCGCGCAGGTCTCCCAGATCGCGCTGTATGGTGCGCCTATCTACGTTGTACTCGTCCGCCAGTTCGCGTGCACTCATCCCGTAACGGCGCGCCTGTAACTCTCGCAGGATGTCCAGTTGCCGCACAATCTGCTTCATCGAATCAACGCCCCTATTCCGCCGCCCGTTTCACTAAGTGCTCAAATAGCTTCACCCAAATCGTCCCAGCCATCCGCTCTGGGTGAAACTGCACGCCGATCAAGCGGCCATCCTCGCTCTCAACCGCCTCCACGATGCCATCGCCGCTGCGCCCGCTGATGTCCAAGCCCGCGCCGGGCCGGTCAATGGCCTGCATGTGATTGGAGTTGACTCGCGAAGGCCCAGCAAGGCCCAGCGCAGCCAGCACTGTGCCCGGCTCTACCTGGAGATCGTGCTCGATCCAATTGTCCGCAGTCCGCTGTCGCGCATGCGGCTCAACGCCGATTTGGGCCTCCACGTCCGCCCAAATCGTGCCGCCCAACTCGGCGCTGATAAACTGCATTCCGTAGCAGATGCCCAAAACCGGCAACTGGCGCTCTTGCGCGGCCGCAAAGCTCCAGCGGTCGGCTTGGTCGCGCTTGGCCGCCACCGGCGGTAGATCGCTGGGCAGGGTGCCGATCAGGCCGCGCTCAATGCCCGGGCCGCCGGTGATCAACAGACCGTCGATGCGCTCGAGTACCGCTTGCAGTGGAGCGCGATCTGTGGTCATGGGCAGCACGAGCGGGGCACCACCCGCCTGCACGACCGCGTCCACGTATTGGTACTCGAGGACTTGGTGGCCGTCGGCGTTTAGGCTGCTGGTGATGCCGATGAGCGGGCGGGACATCAGACGCCGGCCTTGAGCCTTGCGAAGGAGACCTTGTCGTCGAGCAGGGTCAGGGCCGCAAAGCTCTCAATGTCGGTACGCGAGGCGTCGAGCTGGGAGACGGCATTGAGCAAAAAGCTCTGCTGCCGGTCGTTGCGCGGGCTGGCGGTCAGGAGCCGTTGGTTAAACTCCGCCTTGTCTTCTTCGTTTTTGTTGGATAGCCGCTCGCCTAGCCACGCCGCTATCGCCGCGTCAGTTGCGTTGGTCGCGGTCGCCTCGGCGAAGGCTTCTTGGTCGATGCCGAGAAAATCTAGGACTGCGCGGTCGAAACCTGAATCCTCGCCGCACCAGTACTCGCCTAGGCAATTGCAGTGCGCTGCGCGGAATTTGTCGATCATCCGCGCTAGGCAGGCGAGGCCGCCGACGCTCAGGTCAAACGGGCTGCGCGGTGGGTGTCGGCGCAAGTCCGTCAGCCCAAAGCTCAATTCGTCGTCGAGGTCTTGCAGGTCGAAGAAGCTCTCGACATCTACGCGCTCGGGTGCGATTTCGGCGCGGCGCGAGGCGAGCCGTTCGCGCATCTGGTCGTAGTTACCGGAGGCGTCGAATATATCCGGGTGATATGAATAATGAAGCGGGTGGGCAGGATGGCGGCCGACATTAGCGCGGCAGACGCTGAAGGCGCTTTTTTCCGCGGCTGACTTCTGGCAGCGCTCGGCGATCCACTCGCTCAGCTCGTCGTCGTTGGGATTTTCGTACGCAACTTGGCGAAAGGCATCTTCCTCAATGTCCAAGAATTCCAAAATGGCCGCGTCTTGGCTGGAGTCGGCACCAAAGCGGTACTCGCCTAATTTGCCGCAGGTGACTGCCCGAGCCTTGTCGGCCATGCGCGCCGCGCCCGCCACGCCGAAGACGCTGCGGATATATGGGCTGCGCGGTGGTTGGGAGGTCAGGTCTAGGTCTCTGAACGCGCCCCAGTCGTCCAATTCGATGGAGGCGAAGACCGTCTTGATGTCTGTGCGATCTGGGGCGTACTTGGCGATCCGCTCGACGAGTAGCCGCTCGTGTAGCTCGTCTTGCGGCTCGCGGGTGAGGTGTTCCTCGTTGAAGGCATCGATCTCCGATTGGCCTTTCTGTGCTCTTTCTAGCGCCATGACGCCTAAGGTCTCGTCTTCTAGTTCGGCGACGGCCTCGGCGAACTCGGCGGCGTCCATATTGATAAATTCGAGCACTTCGACGTCGAGGCCGGAATCGTCTCCGTACTTGAACTCGCCAATGGTCTCGGCGTTGTGGCCGCGCGCCTTGTCGATCATGCGCGCCAGCCCGACGATGCCGGCGACTTGGGCGTTGGAGGGGCGGCGGGGTGGTTGTCTCGTCAGATCCATGAGGAATAGCTCCTAGGTTTTGGGTGAGGGTTTTCAATATACCAACCGCAGAAGAGTCGGCAATGCTAAGTACACGACAGTAGAAGCGGGATGAGATGTTTCGCTTCGCTCAACATGACAAGTGCTAACATTCGCTTCCCAGTGTCATGCTGAGCGGAGCGCAGCGGAGTCGAAGCATCTGATACCGCGATGCTCATGCGTAAGTACTGTCCTGTATTAAGCCGCAATGTTTGACGCTTCTACGGGAGGCTTCTATACTCTGCCCATGCCCGAGCTACCCGAGGTAGAAACCGTCCGCAGCGCGATGGAGTGCCACCTGCTAGGCCGGCCGATCACCCGCGTCCGCGTCAGCACGAAACGCCTGCGCGAGCCATTGCCGAGGGCCGCGCTGCGCTCCTTGGTCGGGGACTACTTTGCGGCCGTGCGCCGCCGCGCCAAGTTCCTCCTCCTCGATCTGCAATCGGGCCGGACGCTCTTGGTCCATCTCGGCATGAGCGGCAACCTGCTTTTGCGGCCATGGGGTACTAAGCACGACCACGTGGGCTTTGAGTTTGCCGATGGGGGTACCGTAACTTTCAACGACCCGAGGCGCTTTGGCCTAGTACTGGTGCTCGACGAGGGGGAAGAGCGCACGTGCCGGTACTTGCAAAATTTCGGCCCCGAGCCGCTCTCCCGCGCCTTTAACGCCCGTTATCTGCAAGCCCAATGCCAGCGGCGCAAAAGCCCGATCAAGAACCTCATTATGGACAGCAGCACGGTAGTAGGCGTGGGCAATATCTACGCCAGCGAGGCCCTCTTCCGGGCGCGCATTCACCCGGCGACCCCGGCCGCGGCCATTGAGCCGTTGCGCTTGGCCCTGCTGGCCAAGGAGATCAAAAAGGTGCTGCGCGTCGCCATTGACCAAGGCGGCACGACCATCAGCGACTATCAGGGGTCGGGCGCGGGCGGACGCTTCCAGCAGCGGCTCCACGTGTACGGCCGCCAAGGCGAGGATTGCCGCGTCTGCGACGCGCCCATCGAGAGCTTCTACTTGGGAGGCCGCAACACCTTTTATTGCCCAAGTTGCCAATGAAAACGCCGGCCCCGTTTGGGACCGGCGCAATGAGCAAGAAACGAAGAGACGGCGCTACTTTTTAGCGTACCCGTTGGGCGAGGGTGCCGTGGTGGTGATTATGTCGTCGAGCAGGCCGTATTCTTTGGCTTCCTCGGCCGACATGAAAAAGTCGCGGTCCGTGTCCTTGGCGATTTTCTCGACATCTTGGCCGGTGTGCTTGGCGTAGAGCGCGTTTAGCTCTTCGCGCAGGCGGATGGTCTCCTTGGCGCGGATGTCGAGATCGATCGCCGTGCCGGTGATGGTTTGCATAAGGCTCGGCTGATGGATCATGATCCGGGCATGCGGCCAGGCGAAGCGACGCCCCGGCTCGCCTGCCGACAGCAGGAATGAGCCCATGCTCATGGCCATACCCATGCACACCGTGGAAACGGGTGCCTGAATCGCCAGCATGGCGTCGTAGATGGCCATGCCGTCGTGAACCGAGCCGCCGGGGCTGTTGATGTAGAGGACGATTTCTTCGGTTGGATCCTCGACATCTAGCGAGAGCAGGCGAGTGACTACCGCCTTGGCCGACTCGTCGTTGACGTCGGACCAAAGAAATATTTTGCGCGCTTTGTACAGACTCTCCTCTAGGTTTTTTTCCTGGAGGGTTTTGAGCAGATCTTCTTCTTTTTCAGCCATTAAAACATCTCCATAATTCTGAATTGTTCTACTGTGTTTAGGTTTCTCAATATACGCGGCGGCCCCAACAGCGTCAATCTGCTGTGCTTCGTCCTGCTGGGTGCCTATACCCTGCTCAAGCTCAGGCTGATTGTCGATGTGGAGCTGGGCAAGGACGAGGCTGTTTACTGGTATTGGGGACAGCACCTCGACGCCTCCTACGCGCTCTTGCCCTTGGCCGTCTTCAAGCTGGCCCATTCGCTCTACCCACACCAAGAGTGGTTCCTGCGGCTGCCCTCTGTTTTGTTGGGCGCGCTTTCTACTGCGTTCGTCTATTGGCTTTGCAAGATGCAGGGTCTCGCCAAGCAACTAGCGCTGTGGGCCGCCGCTGCCTTCGCGCTCAGCCATTGGATTTGGCACACCAGTTCCTACCTGCATCCCGATGGCTTCTTAGTCCCCTGTTGGCTACTGGCCCTGTGCATGGCGCGGCAGGCCGAAGCAACCAATGCGCTGCGGCTCTATATATACACGGGTTTAGCGGCAGGCTTGGCCGTCCTCTGCAAGTACTCGGGTGCCTTTCTCGTCGGCGGGCTTGGCCTGTGGATCGCGCTGGATCAACGAAGGAAAGAGCGTTGGCACCGGCTCGCCGCGTTCTTACTACCCGCTGTCGCCGTCGCCGCACCGCTCTCCTACGCCCAGTTTAGTACCGACTTCTATCTGCCGCAGACGTTGAGCACTCTTTCGCGCATTGGAGATCTTAGCCATCCCCTTTCGCGCCTGCTCCTCTTTGCGGTCAGTCCGCTCTTTTTCGCGTCGCCGTTTTTGCTGTTCCTGCTCTATGCCGGCTTGGTGCGAGCAGCCAAACAGCGCGATCTCCTCGTTCTGCTCCCCGCGCTGTGCACCATCGGCGCTTTTTTGTTTTTCGCGCTCGGCCGCGGTCAGATTAAAGGCAACTGGATTCTGCCGGGTTTGCTGAGCCTGTGGCCTGTGGCGTTTTCAGTACACCCCAGACGCTGGCTGCTCGTCGCTGTCGTCGCTACCGGGCTGCTGCAAGCGCTCGCCATCGGTATAGGGCTGAAACACCCCGGTCTCTACAGCGAGCTCGCCGTGCGCAGCCGGCTGGATAAAAGCTATGTTGGTTTGGTGTCAGAGGAAGACCGGGTCCGCGAGCCTTCCTACTCGTGGAGCGAGCGACTCTGCGAGTACGGTGGCTGGCACCGCTTCGCTGCGGACGTGGAGGAGGTTGTTCCACCGCTGCCGCTGCTGAGCACGCAGTACAGCATACCGTTTGCGCTGGCGTATTACGGGCGAGTTGAGCGGGAGTACTACACGGTTGATGATCCGAGGTTCCGGTACTTGACGGATTTTTACGGGCAGCGCAAGAGTTCCTATCCAGAAGAAGTGCTCTTCGCCGTGCGAACAGGTGGCGCGGTTCCCGAATCGTTGCGCGCGACGTATCCACGGCGGGAACTGATCGCGGAAATAGAGCGCCGCCGTGCCGGCTGTCCTTCCGTGTCCTATCAGGTCTTCCTTCTAGGACGATGACTCGTTCGCCTCTTCCTTGCGCCTAAACGCCGATGTCATAATCCGCTGCATCGCCGTGCGGAAATCGTCGAAAAAGGTGTAAAACAGCGGCACCAACAAAAGCGTCAACACCATCGCCGCCAGCAGGCCCCCTATCATCGTCCTGCCCAGTGGCGCGTACTCCAAACCCACCATCTTGGAATTGCCTGCGGCCATTGGGATCAGCCCAAAAGCGGTGGTGAAGGTCGTCATCAGGATCGGCCGGAAGCGGTGGCGGCCGGCCTCCACCAGTGCGTCATAGCGCGACTTGCCCTCGGCCCGGAGCCGGTTGGCCAAATCAATCAGCACGATGGCGTTGTTGACCACCACGCCGATCAGGATCACCGAGCCGATCATCGACATGATTTCAAAGGGCGTGTCGGTCACATATAGAACCCAGTAAACGCCGAGGAAAGAGAATGGGATCGACACGATCACCGACAGCGGCAGCACGAACGACTCGAAGAGCACCCCCATTAGCAAAAAGACGAAGGTCACGGACATAATCAGGGCGAATTTCTGCGATTGGTCCTGCTCCTCTAGCTCGACGAAGCGAGTGCCCTTGTCCCAGCGGTAGCCGCGCGGCATCTCAAAGCCCTGCATCACCTGATCGACTTGGGCGAAAAGATGTTGCGCCCGGTCCTTGGCGGCGCGGGCGCTGACATTGAGCATGGTCTGCCGGTCTTCGCGCCGGATATTGCCCAGCGTGCGCTCGACATAGATGTCCGCTAGCGATTCAAGGGCCACTTCGCGGCCATCGGCAGTGGGAAAGTTTTGGGTGCGCAGATCGTCTAAGCTCTGGCTATCGTAGTTGGCTAGCCGCACGCGGATATCGACTTCGCGGCCGTCGTCGGTGTGGAATTTGTTGATATCCGTGCCGCGCAGTGCGTAGGCTATGCCGCCCGAAACTTGCTGGGGGTCCACGCCGAAGCGCTGCACTTGGTCGCGGTCGAGGCGCACCTGTAGCTCGGTGCCGCCACGGTCCATGTCGGTGTTGACCGACAGCAAGCCGGGGATGCTCTCCAGCCGCCGTTCGACCTCGGCGGCCAGTTCAATCAGCACCTTGGTGTCTTCGCCATACAGGCTGACATTGACTCGGGCATCCTGCTCGGAGTTTTCCCAGTTGACCCGCAAGTTGACACCCGGCGGCAGGTAGAGCCGCTCGCGGAGATCCTTTTCGACCTCCTTGTAGGTGAGGTATTCCTGTTCCTTCAGGCCCAGCGCGACGCTCAAGTTGTCCCAAGCCACCTCATACCACTGCACGTCGTCTTCTTCGGCGAAAAACAGCGTTACCCGGCCCCAGCCACGGCGGAAGTAGGTGCGGAGCGCCTCGACGTTGTACTCCGCTTGGTGGGCCATCACCGTGTCCTCGACGGCAGTCATGAACTTCTCGGCCTGATCCAGCGACTGGCCCGAAGGCATCTCAAAGGCCAAGTCCATCCGCACCTCGTTGCGCTCCTGACTGTCGGTGCGATCCATGCCGTCCATCGGGATCTTGATACTGGCGAAAAGGACCAAGGCGATGACAAAGGCGTCGAGGCGGTTGTTTAGCACCCAGCCCAGCGAGCGTTCGTAGTGCTTGCGGGACCAGAGGATCATCTTCGACTCGCCCCGCTCCTTTTTCGTCGAGAGCCTGAGCGCAGCGAGCGGAATAAAGATCAGGGCGATGAGCAGCGACGCCACCAGCCCCACGATGACCGGCAGGCCGATTCTGAGCATCCAGAACGAAAACATCTCCTCGTCGCTCATCAGAATCAGGGGTAGGAAGACCACCACCGTCGTCAGGGTCGCCATAGTCACGGCTAGCCCCACCTCGCCGGCTCCCTCAATCGAGGCCGTGCGCGGGGCAATGCCTTCTTGACGCTTGCGGTAGATGTTTTCGACGATGACGATGGCGTTATCAACCACTAAGCCCAGGCTCAGCATCAGGCCCATCATTGTCGCCACATTCAACGACCAACCTATGAAGTACAGGGTGGTAATCGTCGTTAGAAGCGACAGGGGGATCGCCAAGGTGATGATCAGCGTGATGCGCACTGCGCGCAAAAAGAAAAAGAGCACCATGGCCGCGAACAGCCCACCCCACAGGCCGGAATTTTTGAGATTGCCAACCGAGTTGATCACTTGGTCGCCTTGGTTCCAGAACAGCTTGAAGTCCAAGCCTCCGAGCTTGGGATGATCCTTCAGCTTTTCCAGCTCCTCCTTCACGCCGGTAGAAACCTCGACAACATTGGCCCCCGACGCCTTGGTGACGCCGAAGCCCAGCGACTCCTTGCGGTTAATGCGGTTAACCCAGTCTTGCGGCGGTTGCTTATAGGAAACCTCGGCGATGTCGTCCAGCCGTAGCTGGTGTGCGGGATCAACTACGGTGTTGGCGAGTTCTGCCACGTCTTGGAAGCGGCCCACCGAACGCACGTAGATCTTTTTGCCACCCTCGATCACCCAGCCCCCAGGTGCGGTGAGGTTTTGGGCGCGCAGGCTGTTGAGCGCTTCAAAGACGTTGATCTGGTGGCTGCGCACCTTGTCGCGGTCCAACTCGACGATTACCTCTTTGCTGGGTGTGCCCCAAAGCTCAATGTTGCCGACCCCATCGACGCGGCGCAGCGCCGGCTCCACGTAGGTGTCGATAAGATGGCGCGGATCGGCGTGTTGGGTTTCAAAGATGATGGCACCATCCATGATGGGAATGTCGTTTTGATCCCAGCGCCGTACCCACAGTTGCTCGATCTCGTCGGGCAGTTCGGGCATCACCCGGTCGAGCCGGTCCTTCATCTCGGCGAAGGCCAATTGCAGGTCGGTACCCTTCTGGAACTCAACCCGGACATTGCCGCCGCTGTTGTAGGCGCTGGAGCGGATTCGCTTGACCCGGCTGACTTGGGCGACGGCCTCTTCTAGGTGGCGCACTACCTTCTGCTCGACTTCGACCGCTCCGGCATTGGGATAGCTGGCCCAGGCGAAAAGTCGGGGATAGTCAAAGCCTTCGGGAAAAAGCGTCAGCGGGATCCGCGTATAGGCGATATAGCCCACCACCAGCAGTGCGACCAGCGACATCACCACGGTCACCGGCCGGTTGACCGAAAAGCGCGGCAGGGGATACTGGTTTGGCTTTTCCATCGGTTCCTCCTAGGCCCGGCGATCGACCAGTGAATACACTGTCGGGATTACCACGAGGGTGAGGAAGGTGGAAGAGACGAGGCCGGCGATCACGGTCAGAGCCATCGGCGTGCGGATCTCGGCCCCCTCGCCCAGCCCCAAGGCCATCGGCAGGAGGCCCAAAACCGTCGTCGCCGTGGTCATGGTGATTGGGCGCAGCCGCACGGCACCGGCCTGGATGATGGCCTCGGTCTTTTCCATGCCGGTGCGGCGCAAGGTGTTGATGTAGTCAATGAGCACGATGGCGTTGTTGACGACGATGCCAGCCAGCATAATCAGGCCGATAAAAACCACCACGCTCAAAGCTACCTGCGCCAGATAGAGCGCCACTACCACGCCGATCAGCGCTAGGGGCACCGTGAACATAATGACGAAGGGGTGGACTAGCGACTCGAACTGGCTGGCCATCACTACATAGACGAGGAAGATTGCCAACACTAAGGCGAAGTAGAGGCTCTGCAACGAAGTTTCCATCTCCTCGTTCTGGCCGCTGATCAGAAAGTCGAAACCCATCGGGAAGTCCATTCTGCTCAGTTCGTCGTGGATCAGGCCCGAAGCCGTGCCCAGATCGATGCCTTGGATATTGGCCGTGACCACTGCGGAGCGCTGCTGGTCAATGCGGCGGATCTCGCTCGGCCCCTCGTTGACCCGGATATCGGCCACCGAGGAAAGCGGAATCGGAATAGGCGCATTGGGATTGATCACCAGCCGCTGCAGCTCATCCAGCCCGAGGCGATCCTCTTCGCGCAGCCGCACCAGTACGTCGATCTGGCGCTCGTCTTGGCGAAAGTCGGTGGCGACCTTGCCCTGCACCTTGTGGCGCACCAGTTCGGCGACATTGCGCAGCGACAGGCCATAGACCGCGAGCTGGTCTCGTTTGTAGCTAATTTGTAGCTCGGGGTTGCCCGCCTGCAGCGACGATTTGACGTCGACTAGCCCGGGCAAGCTGGCCATCCGCGACTCGGCTTCTAAGCTCAACTGGCGCAACTGGCGCAGGTTGTAGCCGCGAATCTCGACCTCGATGGGCGTCTTGAAGCTGAACAGCGCCGGGTGCGAGACTTCGACCTCGATTTCGGGAATCTCGTCAACCTCGTCCCGCAGATGTCGGATTAACGCGGCCTCTTGCGCGGCGCTGGACCCTTCCTCCATGCGGATTGTTACTTGCGCGGTGTGCTCGCCTTCTTCGGCCGAGGAACTCGCCGACCGGTCGGTGCCCACGGTCGTCGCTATCCGCGCGACTTGGGGCTGTTCGCCGGCGATCCCCTCGATCTGGCGCACGATCTCGGCGGTCTCTTCCAGCGGCGTACCCACTGGCAGCCTGAGGTCGAGATTGAATTCAGCTTGATGGACCTGGGGAATCAGCTCGGTGCCTAAATCGGGCAGGAGCTTGTACCAGCAGACCAATAGGGCGGCTAAGGCACCGCCGATAATCAGCAAGCGCTGCCTGAGTGCCCAGCCCAACAGGGCCGGATAGGTCTGCTGCACCAGCCCGAAGCCGCGTTCAAACACAAAGAGCAGCGGCAAAAAGACCGGCATCAGCGCCATGCCCAACAGACACAGTACAAGCACCAGCACCAGCCCGACGAGCATCAGCACCACTTGCAGGACGATGCCCACCAGCCTGAGCACCGTGCCAAAGACGAAGCGCATAGCCACCAGATAGAACAGCGCCAGCGGTAGCGACAAGGATTTGAGTATCTTCCACGCTAAGTGCTCGGACCTGTTCACCCAACGCCAGTAGCGCTGCCCAGTCTCGCCGAGGATGCGCGGCGACTCAAAGCCGAGGATGCCCGGCCAGACGCGCTCGAAAAAGGTCCACTCGCCGATGCGGCTTTCCGCGGCCCAAGCGCCCAACCAACTCTGAAAGGTTTGCTCGCGCTTGAACCAGAAGTACTCGACGGGTTTGATTAGCCACCACAACAGTTCGGAGACGAGGAGAAAGGCTCCTTTGAGCACCGCCGCCACAAGGGTTGCTGCGGCCAGCCCCACCCGCAACAATACCTTGCCGACTAGGTAAGGCAGCGAAAGGGCCACCTGCTCCGCCTTGTGCCACCGGCTCCCCGGCTCGCTGAATATCGCGCGGGCCCGGCTCAGCGCCTGTAAGCGCAGAAAGTCGCTGCGACCGATCTGCTCGGCCAACCCGCCTTGGCGGTCGATTTGGCGCGAGGCCAGCATGGGAATGAAAAACAGCGCCACCCCCAACGAGGCCAACAGCGAGAACACGACCGTTAGCGCCATATCGCCGAAGATCTGCCCGGCTACGCCCTCGACGAAGACAATGGGAAAAAACACCGTGATCGTCGTCAGCGTCGAGGCCAACACTGCGGTACCGACCTCACTGGTGCCGCGGACTGTAGCTTGGACCAGATCGTCGCCCTCCTCCCGACAGCGGAAGATGCTCTCCAGCACCACGATCGAGTTATCGACCAGCATCCCGATTCC
Organism: Gemmatimonadota bacterium; assembly: GCA_028875335.1. The sequence continues at coordinate 7,156 of JAPPEF010000126.1, read as the reverse complement.
GAGGGCCAACCCGCCGAGCGACATGATGTTGAGCGACACGTCGAACATGTACATTGGCGCGAAGGTCGCCATGATCGACACTGGGATCGTCAGGCCGACGATCAGCGTGTGGACCACGTTGCGCAAGAACACCAAGAGCACAAGCACGGCCATTGTCCCGCCGATGAGCGCATTGATTTGGACCTCGGTGATCGAATTCTCGATAAAACCCGACTGGTCGGACAAAAGCTCCAGCTTGGCTCCTGGGGGCAGGCGGTGGCCGATGAAGTCGGTCATCCGCAAATGCTCCATCGCCTTGCGGGCCTCCTCCTGCTTCTTCGCTTGTAGCTCCTTTTGTTGCTCTTCCTCGTTCTTTGTCGAATCGGCTTTTGCAGCCTCTTGCTTTTTTTGCGCCTCCTCTTGCTCTTTCCTTTTTTGCTCCTCGCTGCGCTTGGCCATTTCTTGGGCTTCGCGGGTCTTCTGCTCGACGTACGCGCGCTGCTCTGGCAAGCCGAAGAGCGCGTTGCGGACCCTGTCGGCGACGGCGACGATATTGGCGTCGGCTTCCTTGTAGATCTCGATCTCGACGCTCTCGCGGCCGTTGACCCGGGTGATGATCTCGCGGTCCTTGTGCGAGCGGCCTACCTCGGCAATGTCGCGCAGGTACACATCGGCGTTGCCCTGCCGCGCCACGATCAGCTCGGCGATCTCATCGACGGTGGCGAATTCGTTGAGCGTGCGGATCAGGTACTCGACTTGGCCTTCGCGCAAGTTGCCGCCGGGCAGATTGACGTTGTTCTGAGCTAGGCGGTTGTTGATCTGGTTGATGTCCAAGCCCATCACCGAGATTTGGCGCTCGTTGAGTGCAACGTGGATCTCCTCTTCCAAGCCGCCCTTGATCTTGACCGCCGCTACCCCGACCAGCGCCTCCAGCTCGCGCTTGATTTCGTGCTCGGCGAGGTAGCGCAGCGCGTAGAGGTCCTGCGGGCCGTGCAGACCGATACGCATGATCGGGTCTAGGGAAGGATCGTAGCGCAGCAAGAGGGGTTTCTCGGCGTCTTGCGGCAGCCAGACGCGGTCGGCCTTCTCGCGGATCTCTTGGGACATCGCGTTCATGTCGGTGTCCCATTCAAATTCGAGGATGATGTCCGACTGTCCGGCCTTGGAGATGGAGCTGATGTTGACGAGGTGAGGCACAATGCCCAGTTCCTGCTCCAAAGGGCGGGAGAGCAGGGTCTCGACTTCCTCCGGTGCTGTGCCCGGATATTCGGTGCGCACCGTCAGGGTCGGGTAGGAAATATCGGGCATTAGGTTCAGCGCGAGCCGCTGATAAGAAACCCAGCCGAAAACGCAGACGGCCAGCACCACCATGAGGATGGCGACTGGCCGCCGGGTTGCAATAGCGAAGCGAGATGTGCTAGCAGGCTGCTGCACGGGCCGTTCGGCTGAGCTCATGTCGAAGCCTAGCCTTGGCCCGCGTCTTCGGCGAGCTCAGCCGAACCGTCGTTGGCTGAGTTGACTACGCGCACCCGCGTGCTGTCCTTGAGGCCGTTTTGCCCGACGACGATGATCGGGGTGCCGGATTCGATGCCGGCGAGCGACTCGATAAAATCGGTGTCCTCGAACCCGGGCTGCAACTTGATCCGCGCGGCCGTGGTGTCCACGACGGCGAACACGAATCGGTCGCCGCCATCGTACACGATCGCTTGCTTAGGTATCAACACGGCGTCGGTGTGCGTGTCGGTGACGATGCGCACGTTGACGAAGAGGCCAGGCCGCAAGTACTCCCAGCGATCGCGCAAGCCCACCGTGACCTTGAAGGTGCCGCTCCTCGGATCAACTACGGGGCTGATGCGCTTGACCCAGCCGTGGAATTTCTTGTCGGGCAAAAAGTCCGAGGTGATAAGGGCCTGCTGGCCGTTGCCGATGGTGGTGAGGTACTGGCCGGGCGCAAAGACGCGGGCGATTAGGTCGTCGAGCTTGATGAGGTCGTAGAGCTTGCTACTCGGCCCTACCCGAGCGCCGACCTGCACGTGGCGCTCGGTGATCACGCCGGAAAACGGCGCGAGGACTTCTGCGTATTCCAGCTCTAGGCGGGCGCGCTCTAGCCGGAGGCGAGCTTGTTCAAAGTTGTATTTGTTGGTCTCAAACTCTTGGTCGCTAATGAGGCTGCGCTCAAACATGGCCTCGGTGCGCTTGAAGCCAGTCTGCTGATACTGGTAGTTGGCTTGGGCTTCCTCAACGGCGATGCGTAACTGCTTGTCTTCGATGCTGAGGAGGGTGTCGCCCGCTTCGACGCGGTCGCCTTCCTCGACGCTGAGCTGTTTGACGAGGCCGCTGATTTGGGGGTAAATCTCGACGGCCGCCTCGGTTTCGATGGTCGAGTTGAACACCAGATGGGCGGAAATTTCGCCCGTGTGGGCGAGGGCGACTTCGACGGGTATTGCTTCTATGGGCTTGGAGAGGCTATCGGCGGCTGTGCTGTCGGCTTGGGCCGCTGGGTCTGCGTCGTCGCCCTCGTCTTGCCCGCCCACTTGCACACTGCAAGCCCCCAAAACTGCCGCCAATACCAGTACGCTAGCCCTGCGCCATGCGTTCAAAATCGTCTTTCTCCGGAGTCTATGGGCTTGTAGGTGGCGAAAGTAGTGCGTTACCTTATTGTATATAATCCAACTCTGCAAAGCGGACATTGTCAAATAGAGATGAGGTATCGTGAGCTATCAAAACGTCAGTCCCACTGAGGCGAAGGAACTGCTTGAAGGCGACGCGGACGCGGTCTATATCGACGTCCGCTCCATCCCCGAATACGAGAGCGGCCATCCGGCCGGCGCGTTCAACATCCCCATCATGCAACGCCACGCCGCGGGCATGGTTCCCAACCTCGATTTCGTCCAGGTCGTCCAAGCCCATTTTGCCGCGGACGCCAAGCTGCTCGTCGGCTGCCAGTCGGGCGCGCGCTCCATGCGCGCTTGTGAGGCGCTCGTTGCTGCTGGCTTTACGGATGTGGCCAACGTCACCGCTGGCTTTGGTGGGTCGCGCACCGAGCGCGGCTGGCTGGATCTTGGCTTTCCGATCGAGTCTGACGCTAGCGACGACAAAGGCTACGCGGCCCTAAGCGGCGATTCGGGCGCGTGAGCGAGTTGCTCAATCCCTATTTCCAGGTGGGGCTCGACGTGATGGAGCAGCCCTGCTTGGTCATCGGCGGAGGACGCGAGGCCGAGGACAAGGCCGGTCGCTTGCTAGCCGCGGGTGCGCGCTTGACTGTGGTAAGCCCGAGCGCGACGCCTGCGCTCGCCGAATGGGCCGTGGCCGGCCGCCTTGCCCACTACCCGCGTTGCTTTGCGGAGTCCGATCTTGATGACGTGTTCTTAGTGCTGAACACCGTGCGCGACAGTGCGCTGACGGCGCGGGTGTACGAACTCGCCCTGGAGCGCAAGGCCCTGATCAATTCCTACGACAACCCATCCTATTCCAATATTGGCATGGTGGCCTTGGTGCATCCGGGCCACTTGCGACTGAGCATCTCCACCTCCAACGCCAGCCCGGCACTATCCAGCCGCTTGCGACAAGATTTCGAAGAAATTTTCGCCGGGGAATTTGCTGAGTACCTCAACGGCTTGGCCGAGGCGCGCCAGCGAGTGCGCGCCAAAGTCGCCGACCGCGAGACGCGCTTTGCCCTGCTGCGCTCTTTGGTCAGCGGCTTCCGCTTGGAGGGGATGCTGCGCTATCCCGCCGACTGGAAGCGGCACGTGGATGCGTTGATGACTTGTGAATTGGAATTTTGTGGGACGGAGAGGAGGTGTGGGGGTTGTCCGCTGGGAAGCTGAGTTGGAAAGATCCCATGGCTGGACCTAAAAACTGTCAATGCAACCTTTCCACTTCGTCCACCACCTCGCGTACCGAGCCTAGCACTTTGTACGCAGGCGAAAAATCGCCGTGTTGCGACAACTCATTCGGCACGACCAGCACGCGCAACCCAGCCTTTGCGGCGGCAGCGCATCCCCGTTCAGAATCTTCCACGACAACACATGTCTCAGGTTCTAACCCGTGCAGTCGCATGGCTGTCAAATACGCATCGGGATGGGGCTTTGCTTATTTGTAGTCTTCCCGCGCGACGACAAACTCGAAGAACTGGAGCAAATTCGTCTGGGTGTGAATAATGTCAAAGTGATCTTTTCGCGATCCCGTCACCACCCCCATGAGTACGCGCCCGTATAATGTCCTGAGCGTCTCCACCACTCCATCCAAAACCCGCACGCGCTCCCGCAACAATGCGCTGTAGCGCGCATTGCGCTGCAAGCGCAGTTGATCAATTAATCCAGCATCTTGATTGGGCAATAGGTCAAATACGCTTTGCCCCTTTTGCAACGACTGCTCAACAAAATCCTCCTGCGTCAGCTCAACACCCTGTGTTGCCATGACCTCCTGCCCCGCCTGAAAGTACAGCCCCTCAGTATCTACCAGCACGCCATCGTTGTCCCACAAAATTGCGCGGATCACAAGTTCCTCTTCTTCAACACCAAAAGTGTGTGTTTAACGCACAACTGCGATTTTGTCCTTCATTAGCAGGGTGCCTTCGGGGGAGTGGATTGTATAGATATAGACGCCGTTGCCGACCAATGTATTGGTGTGATTGACCCCGTACCACAGCACCTCGTTGGCCAAAGCCCCCAAGCGCCGCTGCACATCGTCGTCTTCAATTGCTTCCCACACTAAATCGCCCGATGGCCCAAAGACCCGCACTGCGGCTTTGAGGGGCACGCCGCTGAAGCGGAGCTTGTTGCCGTTGCCGGCCCGGAAGGGGTTGGGAAAGACCGCGATTTTTGACTGCGGCACTAGGCGCAGGCGCTGGAAGACGCGGTTGTCGGCCTCGCTGACCTCGCCGATTTGCCCTTCTGCATCGACCTCGATCAAAAAGACCATCTCGCCGAATCGCTGCCAGGGAATGTGCAATTCCGTGCTCGCACCCGGAGTCAATCCCTCTGGGGCCTGTTCCCGGTGGATGACCTCGCACCGGCTGGAGTCCAGCGCGCATTGCGAGACCTGCACCGAGAAGCTGCTGGCGACCGCGCCCAGCCCAATGTTGCTGACGCGGACGCGGAGATCGTCCGCGCGGTCGCCGAGCAGGTCGCCAGTGAAGACCGCCAAGTTTGGCATGCCCTCCCCCAACCCGTACTGGGCCAATGTGGCCACGGCTAGCTGGGTGGTGCGGCGCACTAGCTCCCAATTGATGCTATCGGGCAAATCGACGACCGTATGGTACTGCGAGTTGATCCGATAGACCCCCTCGCGCACCCCGTAGGTCGTCGTGTCCGAGGGCATGTGGTTTTCAATGCCAACTATCGCGTCGTAGCCCCACATCCAAAACGGCGCGTGGTCGCTGATGCGCGAGCCTGCGTCTTCGAACACGTCGATAGCCAGACCGATTCCGTAGCGCTCGGCGACGGCCCCCATCTCGGTGGCTAGCCACTGCGAACCGGGATTCGTCACCACCTCCAGCCGTTGCTGCAAGTCGTTAAAGCCGATCATGTCGAAGTTGAAGACGCCGAGAATGTTGTCGGCGCGCTCGGCCGCCAAATCCGCGTACGCTTGGCTTCCCAACAGCCCCAATTCCTCTCCCGACCAAGCGATAAAGCGGATGGACCAAGGGAATTGCTGTCCGGCCAGCAGCCGAGCGCTCTCCAAGACCAAGGCCACGCCGCTGGCATTGTCGTCGGCACCGGGTGCTGGGTCGCGTTGCCAGTCCCACCCCCCGGCTGAGCGCACGCCCGTGGCGTCGTAGTGGGCGCAGACGATGTAGTACCCAGCCTCTGGGTCGGTGCCCGCCAGCGTGCCGATGACGTTGTACGCGGTGGTATCGCTTGGTGCTTTTCCTTGGTTGCCCCGACGCGAAGTGTGGGAGATGACGCGCTGAGAGTCAATGGGGAAGGAATGCAGTTTGACTGCTCTGTCGCCGAGGGCTGCGGCCAATTGCGAGCGGATGTATTCGGTTGATTCGAGTATCTCTGGATGCACGGCAAAGCGGCTGCGGATGTTGCCGGGGACGCTGCCCAACGCCGGGTCTTTCAGCGCAAGGGCTTCGACGTGGGTTTGCAAGCGCGCGGCTGCGACTTCCTCGATGAGGGCCGCCACAGCCGGCGAGGCCGTTTGCAGGGCCTTGGGCGCGCGCCACGGCACGCCTAGCCACCCTTTTAGGCTGTAGTTGTTGGGCAGCGGCCAGAGGAAATGGGGAGCCTCGTGCAAACGCGCGGTCGGCCCCACCCGCAGGAGCGCCCATTCGCCCCCTCCATCAAAGACTAGCTCAATGCCTTGGGGCAGAGGAAAATGGAGGTGATCGGTGACAAAATAGCGGTCGCCCGCTCGCGGCCTGTCGAGGCAGAGGATGGCAAATCCCCGCTTTGTGAACTCCTCGACCGCGCTTTCGCTGGCCTCGACAAAAGCCACGCTCCGCGCCACGTAGCGCACCTGCTCGCTCAGCGCGGCGATCGCGGTTAGCTCGCTTGGCGCATTCCAAGACACGCCGACCAAGGGCTGATTGGCCAAGGCGGAGCTGAGAAAAAAAAGAGAGGCGCACAACGCCCCTTTAACTGAGTTCATAGCTAGCTTACTCGTTGAGAAACAAAACGTTAGGGAACCTACTTTGCGCGTTAGGGCCTGTCAAGAGCAAATTTGTCCGCGCGCTTTGGCTGCAAAAGGTCTCTTGGCGGCGACCTTTTTGTTTTGCTTAATAATTATGCTAGTGGCCTATAAGCCGAACTCAGCGATGGACAATTTGACAAATCCGTTTTCGTCCGGCTCCAAATCATGCCACGTTCTACGGCAGATCGGATGGTAGCGGATGCAGGTTAGATGAGCGAAGTCAATGGCGAAACGGAAGAATAGGGGAAACCACGCGCCGCGGCGGATCAGCTCTCATGCGAGTTCCTCGCCGCAGGCGAGTGAACCCAGCAAGACGCGACAGACACCCGCGCCTTGCACGGCGACCGGGGTCTCGCGCCGGGACGCTCTGGCCCTCTTGGTTCTCGCTCTGCTGGTCGCCGTCAGCTATTTTCCCGCTACCCAGGCCGGCTTCGTCTGGGACGATAAGCTAGTGACGACATTGACGGCCATTCGAGACTGGGGCGGCATTGCGGAGTTGTGGTTTGCTCCCGGCAGTGCCTATTTGCAAGGAGACGTT
>JAPPEF010000190.1 GCA_028875335.1 Gemmatimonadota bacterium | reverse complement strand
ATGGCCCGCTCGACCCCGAAGCAAAAGCCAAAGTGCCGGGGGATTAAGACCTGTAGCTGGCCGATTTGTAGGAGCGTCGGGCACAGCGAACGCTTGCCGTTTTTCAGGCGGTAGTCCTTGACGCGCTGGATGATGGGGCCGGCGTAGTGATTGGGGACCCGATCGAATTGCGGATACGCCATGCGAAGCTCCTTGTGGGATTGATATAGAAGTACATAGTACAGCATCAGGTTAAGCTGTCAATAGTGCCCCTGCTCGGGGCCGGGCGATTGGTTATATTGCCCGGCGTTGAATTCACCTGTACGGGAGTGTAAATCGATGAAATTCGTCATTCGCGCCGGAGGGGTCGGCACGCGGCTGTGGCCCTATAGCCGAGCGCGCAAGCCCAAACAATTCCACTGCATGGCCGGCGAGCAGACCATGCTGCAAGACGCGGTCGCCCGCATTGGTGCGATTGCCGCGCCAGCCGATGTGTACGTATCGACCGGACACTCGTTGCGATCCTTGGTGCGCGAGCAGGTACCGGCGCTGCCGCCCGAGCAGCTAATCGTCGAGCCGGCGCTGCGCAATACCGGACCGGCCATTGGCTTGGAGTGCGCGCTGTTAGAGGCTCGCCATCCGGGCTGCACGGTCGCCAGCTTGGGGTCGGATCACTACATAGGCCGACCCGAGGAGTTTTGCCGCTTGTTGCAGGTCGCCGACCAAGCCCTAAATGACCGGCCCGACTACTTGTTTACGCTTGGGGTCAAGCCGACGCGCGCTGAGACTGGCTATGGCTATATTCGCCGCAGTTCCGTGCTGGCGCAGGTGCGCGGGACGCCGGTGTACGAAGTTGCCGAGTTCACGGAAAAGCCCGCTGCACAACAGGCGGCTGAGTACGTGGCGAGCGGTCACTATTTGTGGAACAGTAACATGTTTGTCTGGAAGGCGGCGACCGTGCTGGCGCTTTTCGCCCGCTTTGAGCCGGAAATGCACGCTGGATTGCAGCGTATCCAAGCAGCCGTTGGTACGCCGGAAGAGGAAGCGGTCATCGCCCGCGAGTATCCAAAACTCAAACCGATCTCCATCGACCACGCCTTGGTCGAGCGCGTCCCCAAGGTGGCTACGCTAGAGGCGGATATTGACTGGGGTGACATTGGCTCTTGGGCGGCGCTGACGGACGTATTGCCGACGGATGCGGCGGGCAATTTGCTGTCGGGTGAGGTGGTGGCGTTGGACACGGCCCGTTCGACGGTGTACGGGCAGGCCGACAAAGTCGTGCTGCTGTTGGGAGTGGAAGATTTGGTGGTGGTGGATACTGAAGACGCGCTGCTGGTGTGTGCAAAGGATGCAGCTCAGCAGGTGAAAGACGCGGTGGACATGCTAAAAGAAAAGCAGGGGTACGAGAAATACCTATAGGTTCACGCCGCGCCGAGGATACAACGCACTAGCGGCAAGCCCTAATTCTTAATTCCCAATTCACTCCACGTCGAGGATGTAGCGCGCTAGCGGCGAGAGTCGTTGAGCGGTTGCTGGACGCAAGTACTCGCGCTGGTTGGTCTGCTGCGGGTGCTCGCGGGCGATAAAGGCGCAGTGCAGGGTACGGCGAGGGGCGTTGCTGTCGTTGCGATACGAGCTGTGCCAGAGGCTGCCGTTGAACACGGCGACCGAGCCGGCGCGACCTGTCAGATGCACTTGCTCGGGGTGATCGGCCAAGCGGTCTTCCATGTAGTCGGTGACCCTGCCGGGCTTGTGGTGGCTGCCGGGGACGCAGCGGGTCGCGCCGTTGGCTGCGGTGAAATCGTCGAGCATCCACATGGAGTTGACGACGTGGTACGGCCCGCCGGGCGCGGTGGACTGCCCCCAATCCGCATGTAGGATTTGTAAACCGTTGCCAGGCAATGGATCGTGCCCGTTGAGCGAGTGCAGCTTAAACGGCCGCTGCAAGACGTGGAAGACCGCGGTCAGCAGCGTCGGCTGTAGGTACACAGCGTCGAAAACTTTCCCCTTATTGACCAAATCGGCGAGGCGGCGCACGCCCTCCACTTGGGAGACCTCAGCACCGGCTGCGTCGCCCTCGCGGGCAAAGATCGCGTCAAAGGCACGGCGCAACTCGGCCAGCCAGTCGGGCGCGATGACCTCTTCCAAAATGATGAAGCCGTTGGTATCCAGCGCGCTGCATTGCGCGGGCGTCAGCGGCTGAGGGACGAACCCCCGTTGCAACAGTTCGCTGTCCAAAGCGGATGTTCCTCTGATTTTTTAATGTGTAGGGGGCGGTTTGTAAACCGCCCCCTACGCCTGTTGCGCGAATTCGCAGATGGTGGTTACGCCGCGGCGGATGTGCTCTTCGGAGGCGGCGATGGAGATGCGCACGTGGTCGCGGCACATCTGGCCGAAGGTGCTGCCCGGGGCCACGGCCACGCGCTGCTCTTTGAGCAGCCGGACGGCGAATTCGCCGGAGTCCATGCCAGCCGCGGAGATGTCGATCATCAGGTAGATCGCGCCGCCCGGGATGTAGCGGTACAAGTCGTATTCTCGCAGGACATTGAGGGCGATGTCGCGGCGGCGCGCATAGGCGCGGCACATGGCGGCCACGTCGTCTTGCGGGCCGTCGAGCGCGTCGGCTGACGCTAGCTGGGAAAAGCCTGTGCCGCACGAGATAAACGGCTCTTGGAGCTTGGTGGCTATTTCGATGTATTCGGGATTGGCGCGGGTGAAGCCCACTCGGTAGCCGGTCATGGCGTAGCTTTTGGACATGCCGGAGACGACGATGGTGCGGCCGTCCGCGTCGTGCGGCAGCGCGCTCTGATGCGGTTGGTCGAAGACGATCTGGCCGTAGATCTCGTCGGACAGCACCCACAAATCATGGCGCTGAGCCAAGTCCATGAGCTGGCGCATTAGGGCCTCGTCGTACACTTGGCCGGTGGGGTTGGAGGGCGTGCAAAGCAGGAGGAGCTTGGTGCGGGGGCTGACTAGGCGCTCGATCTCGTCGAGGTCGGGCAGAAAGTGGTTTTCCGCCCGCAGATTGTAAAAGACAGGTCGGCCGTGGACGATGGAGACGGCCATTTCGTAGTTGGGCCAGCCTGGGTCGGGCAACAGGACCTCGTCGCCCGGTTCAAGCAGGGCGAGGAATGTGGTCGCCACGCTCATGACTGCCCCGGGGGTGACGAGAATGTTTTCGCTGGTGGTTGGCACGCCGGTGTGGCGCTCGAAGTAGCGGGCTGCGGCCGCGCGCAAGGCATCGACTCCGGCGTTGGGGACGTACTTAGTGTGGCCGGCGCGCGCGTAGCGGCAGGTGGCCTCGACGATAGGCTCCGGCGTGGCAAAATCGGGTTGCCCGACTTCGAGGTGGATGACCTCGCCCGTTTTTTCGACGGCCCAGGCCAAGTCCATGATCTCGCGGATGCCCGAGCGGGGAATGGCCGCGGGGATACGGGCAAAAGGCTTCATCGGAGGTGGATGCCCGGGCCGGTCGCGCCGATCATCTGCACGGTATTGTAGATGGAGACCGGCGTCGAGGCCCCGGTAACGCCGGTGATTCCCTCGCTGCGCGCGACCTTGAGGTCGAGTCCGGGGCCTTGGGCGTGGATTTCGACGATGGCTTCGGTCCATTCCGGGCTTACGAGAAGCAGCGAGTGCGTGCGGTCGAAGCCGATGCCAGCGTATGCGATGGCCGCGTGGGTGTTGACGTTGCGCGGAAAGAGCGGGCAGATGCCGCGCGTCGGGCCGTCGTAGAGGACTGTTTCTTCTTTGATGTCGTCGGGGTCGAGGCCGGCGGCTGCGCAATCGACGTTGTGCGGGGGTTTCTTCATCACCACATCGACGGACTCCCACACGTCGCGGTTTTCCAACAGCGCGTCCATGCCGACTACGCCTCCGTGCGGGACAAAGGCGCGGGTGCCAGCGCGGCGGGTGGTCTCCTCAATGGTGGTTTCGACGGCTTGGTCGGCGAGGGCGGTTACTGAGATGAACATGTAGTTGGTTTTTTCGAGGATCGTCTGTCCCCACTGGCGGGTGACGTCCGGGTGGGCCATCTCGACGACGAGATCGGGCTGCCGCGATTCGAAGTCGCTCAGGTCTGCTAGACAGAGGTCGGCGGGGAGGTTTTGGATGGCAGCGGCCATTTGATCGTGGACGAAGACGACTTCCATGCCGTTGTCTGCGTCAGCTTCTATCATCTTATGGACGACTTGGCCGATCTGGCCGTAGCCGATTAGGCCGATGCGGGTCGATTGTTGGCTCATGGTTTGGCTCCTCAAAACGGGGTGAAAGCGGAAGTAGCGAATATATGCACTCGCTAGGGATATGGCGAACAAAGGGCGCGTTTTGACTGGAGAGAGTGTTCCCTCGCCGCATTGTTCAGAAACGCAGCGTGGCGACGGCGGACAAGCGGCTCCTCAATCCCGCCAATCGACGACCACCCCGACGATATCCCCATCCCGCTCCCGCTTAATGCGCTCGAACATCGCTGGCATCCCGGCGCACCCGATCCGATGGGTAATGCAGTGTTCCCACTTGAGCACTCCCATCGCCATGTTCTTGATCACAGCGCGGCGGCAGGGCTGCCAGCCGTCGTCGCAGGGAAAGAACATCTGTAGCCGCTTGCCATGCGGCGTAGGAAAGTCCAGGGCGATCGGATCGTCCCCGTAGTGGCCCTGCCAGACGAAAGACCCAAACCGCCGACAGAGGGCAATCGCCGGATCGATGCACTGCGGATTCCCGGTGCACTCGAATACCACATCGGCCCCTTCGGGCGCGAGCTCTCCTACTACATCGGCCACGTCCTGTTTTTTGCCATTGATTGCACAATCCGCCCCCAGCGCCTTGGCGACCGTTAGCGGTTTTTCATCAATATCCACCGCTACCACCACGCACCCCCGCTGGGCACAAGCCGCCACCACCCCTAAGCCAATCATCCCCACCCCGTGCACCACCACCGTATCTCCCATCCGCGGATTGGCCATATCGACGCCATAGAGCCCCACGG
>JAPPEF010000301.1 GCA_028875335.1 Gemmatimonadota bacterium | reverse complement strand
CGGCCAGACAGCCAATAGAATACGATGCCTTCAGAAACCAGACGGTCTAAGAATCAAGGAAATACTCGAGCAAATGAAAGAGTAGAGACGAAGAGGACCCGGCGGCGTGTAACACGTCCGTGCGCGGCTCGGCGAAGGGAGTCCTGTCGGTTTCTACGAAAAATGCGGTTTTGTCCGTAATGGCAAGACGTATGGTGAGGAAATCGGCCTGACGATGCGACTAGTCACTAGCTAGCTTTGGAGGCATGGATGGTTGGGATGATAGACTCAGAAGTCACCCTCGTCAGTGTCCACATTCCCAAAACGGGAGGGATGACGCTGTTGAGTATTTTACAGCAAGTGTATGTTGGTCACCTACAACTCGCCTACGAGGATGAGCGTGATACGATAGTCGAAAAACCACTCTGCTATCACGGACATGCTGTGCTGGATAAGTTTGCCAACAATTTGGCCGCATTGACCAATGTGAAATGGATGACGTTTCTGCGCGACCCCTTTCGATCTGCGGTCTCGCTTTATCACTACGGTGTTAAACATGGGACCATTCGCGACATGGGGCTGGACCAGTGGCTCACAGGAACGGAGATGTTCTGCTGGCCCGATCCTCCCGCATACAACCACAACCGCTTCTCGAAATGGATCGGGCGTGCGAGAACCTCATGGAATCAGTTTGACCTCATCGGACTCACAGAGTACTTCGACGAATCGATCCAACTCGCTTCGGAAGTGCTTGGATGGCCTGATGTCGAGTACACATCGCAGAACGTGGGGACGTACGGCGATCCCAATTTGAATGAATCGACTATCAATGTTTTTCGTCGGTTGAATTCAGATGACTACATAGTGTATGATAAAGCGATAAGGCGATTGCAGGGCCAATAAGACGCTGCACTGGACGAGGAATCTGCTGCGCTTCTATCCCCGCCGGTGAGTTTGACAGGAAAAGTAAAATTAGATCCTTGTAGGATATCTCTAGTATATCACTAGTTATGCAACAAGAGAGTTGAGTAGCCTTTGCCATGAACGAAGTCCTGAGGGCCCTGGATCGCGAACAACTCAAGCGTGCTTTCAGCAATCACTTCGGATGCTCGATCGAAGAGATCAAAGTCCGAGAGTCGAGGCCGTTGCCCCCGAATCCTGGATTGTCTGGGGACAAACTGATCTGCGAAGTCTCAATGCGGTCAGGAGGAAGAACCTTGGCTCCAGTGGAGTGCTGTATCAAGCGGATGGTAACGCCCGACGACCGCGAAGCCCATCTGTATCGATCGCTGCACGACTTGCAGTTCCCGTTGCCCGAGTTCTATGGGCACTATCTGGATGAGAAGGGTCGGGAGGTGCTGATCCTGGAGTACATCCCGCGTGTAGGGTACTCCTTTCGATCAGATGAGGAGACAACGGAGTGGCTTTCGCTCATGGCTCGATTCAACGCCATGCCACTGAGTGCCTTCGATGTTGATTCACTAAGGCAGCAGGATTGGGGAGTTTGGCTCATCGATGGGAAGGTTGAGACCGAGTTTGAAGAAGTGATACGGTGCGCGGCTGAATCCTTGATCGGCGACGAGTTGGCCTCGGTCTGCCAAGCTCAGGCGTCCAAGATCCGATCTCTTAGTGGCTTCGCCAGAAGACTTCACGCCGTGGTAATGGACATGCCTAAAGCGCTTTGCAACGAGGAGCTTCATCCGGGATGGCGATCAGACGGAACACTTGTGGCATTCGATCTGCACAGTACAAGACCGAGTCCTCGGTTCATGGACATCTCGAACTACATCGGCGCACCCGAGTCGGGATCATGGCTAGGGGCCCTGTCACCTCGGATGAAGTGGGCCCGCGTCTACGGCGAAGCGTTGGCAGTTGCGGGCGGCCCATCCGTCGACGCGGCGACCATTCTACACGAGTCACGTCTTGTTTGGATGGCATTCGCATTCCAACTCGCATGGTGCCTTCAGGTCGCTATCGACGGCAAGATCAACTGGTCGGAGGATCTAGAGAAGAACAAGCTGGGGGCGCGCAGAGGGATCCTGATGCGGCTTGCCTATTTAACAGAGGCTCAAGAATGGGCCCTAGTGTGAAGAGCCTCAGTGGAACAGTGGAAACGTTAGCCGAAAATACCCAAGGAAATGTGACTTCATCGATGAATCAAATTCTCTCTCAAGAGGACATTGAACGCTTCCATCTGAACGGGTACGTCCGCCTCGAATCGGCTTTTGATCGCACACTTACACACCGCGTGATGACGTACATATGGGAAATACTTGAGCAGAGATACGGCTTCGATCGCGAAGATCCCTCAACCTGGAATCGCCCGACAAAAGGACTCATCAAGATACTGCAAGCGAACCGAGACCTTTGGAATATTGGCGACCAGAAGATCACATATGCGATCACCCAGCTCCTAGGTCCGAGCTGGAAATCACCCACCCACTGGGGCACCTTGCTCCACACGATGCCTGAATCCTCCGATATGTGGAATATTCCGACGGGATGGCACTGGGACTCAGATCCGTTGGAAATCATAAATGGGAAAGAAGGTCTGTTCATCTTTATTTTTATGTCCCACGTCTTACCGCAGGGGGTGGAACGCTTATTCTGGAGGGAGCCCATAAGCTTCTCTTGCGATATCATCGCCGGGGTGTAGAGGCTAAGGGGGGCCACAATACGTTCTTCAAAGCGCACCCATGGCTGGTGGATCTACGGAACAACACAGGACCGATGAACGAACGAGTTGCTCGTCTGATGGAGCAGAATGCAGAAATTGAGAATATAAAGGTTAGGGTTGTTGAACTTACGGGAGAGCCAGGCGATGCCGTGCTCTGCCATCCGCTGATCGTACACGCTCGGTCTCAGAACGCTTCAAAAGTGCCTAGGTTCATGTTGGCCAAGCGAATATGGCGCGAACAAGCCTAGGCTGGCAGCCTCGACCTGCATGATGATATCTTCGGCTAACAGCAGCACTTGTGGCTTGGGCCTGACGCCCCTCGACCTAACTTGCTTGCAGCAAGTTCACAAGTGCACCAACCGTTAGGCGACATTGCCAAACACGACACGAGAAGATCTTCTAGGCAATATGCCAGAGTATTCTGAAACCAACTTGGACGAACTCATAAGAGAAGCCAACGAGCGAGCTCATCCTGGCCGGATGGAACGGCTCAGGTTCCTACTCTCTTTCCAGGATGACGATTACGCACCCGTTCCAGTGTTGGCCTATGAGTATTTCGAAGAGGCGAGGCTATGTTGGCTGATGGGTGCATTCGTCGCATCTATTGTGATGGCTCAACTAGCATTTGAGGAACTGATTCGCTCGCAATACCGGGCAGCAAAGGGAATCGGGGGCAAACTCGATCACGGGAAGAAGGTAGACGACGCCGGCTTTGCGGACCTAGTAAGGCAGGCCCGAGCCGATGCTTCGTTGACTCCGTCGGAAAGCGAAGATCTTGACCGATTGCGAAAACTGTATCGAAATCCTTATGTTCACCCCAAAGACACCTCGAAGAGCAAAACTGTTAAGAGTGACTTTTTCCAGCAGGCGATGAAGATCCAAGCATCCCAGCTTGGTCAAGGTGACGTCTCGGAAGAGGCAAAAGATGCGATCGGGCTACTTCAAAGGATGTTCTTTCCACTTGCTCGTCGATTATGGGGCGTGGACACTTCTGGAACATAAGGCAACGCCGGCTAACAACGTGCCCCCGGCTACGGCGCATTCGCGCCTTCGCCCAACCGCTGTGCGGTTCGGGGGCACGAAAACGTTAAATGAAATGGGCTGAGATGGCACAAGTCTCACTCAGGCCAATAGACAACCAGAACATCTACGAGTGCATTGCTTTAACCGTAGCTCGTGATCAGGAGGACTTCGTTGCCAGCAATGTGAAGTCACTAGCTGAGGCTTACGTAAATCCGACCCTTCATCCATTCGGAATTCATGATGCGTCGGCTCACTACGAGGAGAATCCGACCATGGTGGGGTTTACAATGTATGAAATCAAGCATTCTGTTGGGTTTATTCTGCGCTTAATGATTGACAAGGCGCACCAGGGCAAAGGCTATGGCAAGGCAGCGATGGTTGAAGTCATCCGGCGACTGAAGCTACATCCGGACGTGGAGATCATTGGCACCAGCCACCGACAGGAGAATGAGACTGCTGCAAAACTATACGAGAGCTTGGGATTTGTAGATTGGGATCATGAGTCGGCTAAGGATGACCCGGGTGAAAGGTATCTTATCCTATCACCCTGAGCCCACTTCATTTAACAGCACGGTGTTGCGCTACGGCGCTGCCGCGCCTTGGCCCTTCGGGCAACCCCTCGACAGGCTCGGGGTTCGCAAACCGGCAGAACGTTGAGCGAAAGCCTTGATTGTCCTGCGATATACGGTGAACCATGGCGGACATACTGGTGAGACTTGCTAGCAAGGCGGACGTCGAGTGGTGTGTAAAGACTGCCACATTTGACTCGAATCGATTTGCTGAGCAGATCTCCGGCATAAACGAAGTGATCGTCGCGGAATTGCAGGGTGAACTCGTGGGAATGCTTCACCTATGCTTTTTGTGGCCAGGACATGATGGCGGCACCGCATTCATCAGCCTGATTAACGTATTGCGTGAGCACCAGCGAAAAGGTGTTGGGAAGGCTATGTTGGCGTTCGTAGAAGATGATCTGCGGCGCCGAGGCCACAGGATCCTGTTGAGTTCGTGCGTTGTGGATGAATACGAGCCGCAGACATGGCATAGACACATGGGGTTTTCTGAGTGCGGGTTTCTGGCAGGTTTCCCGTTTGAGGACGACCTAGGGGAGCTTTTCCTGTTCAAAGAGCTGGGGACGTAGGCCCTCGCTCAACACAGCGTTTTGTGCTGCGGTGCCTTTGGTGCCTTGGCCTACGGCAACCGCTTCGCGGTTCGCAAACCGCAACACCCAATTTGAAAGGTCATTCGATCAATGCAGTTCTCCGAAATCCTGATCGCTTCGTACGAAAATCACGCACGTG
>JAPPEF010000257.1 GCA_028875335.1 Gemmatimonadota bacterium | reverse complement strand
TGCTGCGCGACTTTGCCAAGCCCGTTGCCATCGCCTTCCTCCTCAGCGTGCCGATTGCCTACTGGTTGGCTAACCAGTGGTTGCAAGACTATGCCTATCACGTGGAAGTCGGCGTGGGCCTGTTCCTGGTGTCGGGTGCTTTGTCTTTCGTCATCGCCGGGCTGACGGTGGGGCACCAAGCGATGCGAGCGGCGCTGACCAACCCGATCGAAACTCTGCACACTGAATAGCGACGCGAAAGGAACTATCATGCTGGGCAACTACTTGACGACGGCGCTGCGTCTTCTGTGGCGGGAGCGCGGCTACGCGGTGATCAACATCTTCGGCTTGGCGGTCGGCTTTTCCCTGTGCCTGCTGGCCATCCAGCTCGCCGCCTATCAGCTCTCGGTTGGCGACTTCCACGAGAAAAAAGATCGGGTTTTCCGCGTGCTGGGACCTCCCTCATGGGGTGAGGCCCAGTACGAAGGATCACTGCCGGGGCCGCTTGGGCCGACTCTCAAGGAGCAATTGCCCGAAGTTGAGGAGGCGGTCCGCTTTAGCTCGGTTTGGCCGCATCTGCTGCGGGTCGGGGACAAGGAGGGGATATACGAAAAGGTTAGTGGGGCGGAGGCTGGCGTTTTCGACATGTTTAGCTTGCCGCTGCTGCGCGGCGACCCCAAGACGGCTTTGTCGCGTCCCTACACCATGGTGCTGACCGAACCGTTGGCCCGTCGGCTCTTCGGCGAGGACGATCCCATCGGACAGGTCGTCCACGTCGAGAAGCTCGATTACGAGGTTACTGGCATCGTCGGCCAGCCGCCCTCCAGTTCATTGCTCCAGTTCTCGGCACTGCTCTCCTTCGCCACGAATTACGAGGAGAACCGGGAAATGATGGGCTGGAACGCTTCTGCCTTCAGGACCTTCGTGCAGCTAACGCCTAGTGCCGACCCGGCTGTGGTAGCCGCGCGCATTCCCGATATCGTCAAGGAAGTTGGGGGGAGGTCCAAAAAGACCGATTCCTACGCGCTGCAACCCCTGCAATCGATCTACTTCGACACCGAGGTACCCAGCACCATCGGCCCAACGGGCAATCCCATGTACCTCGTGCTGTGCGCCATCTTGGCGGTGGTGGTCCTGACGATTGCCGTGGTCAACTACGTGAACTTGGCGACGGCGCGGGCCGGGCGACGGATTCACGAAATCGGCGTGCGCAAGGCTCTCGGTGCTCATCGCGGCCAGCTCATGCGCCAACTCCTGAGTGAGTCGGTGCTGTTGAGTGCTGCGGCGACGGTGCTGGGCGTTGCCATAGCAGAGGTTTTGAGTCTGATCCTGCCCGTCATCACAGGGTCCAATTTTGAGTTGCCTCAGTTGTACTGGACGGTTTCGACCTACGCCGGGGCCGCGACGCTGGCGGTGGGGGTTGGACTGGTCGCGGGTGCGTACCCGGCTTGGATGGTGGCGCGCTTTCAACCGACGGCTGCGGTGCGTGGGGGCCGCGTGGGCGGTGTGCTCCTGCGTCGGGGTTTGGTGGTGACGCAGTTCACGGCGACTACGGTGTTGCTGACTATGGCACTGCTGATGTGGCATCAACTCGATTACATCCAAAACCTCCTCCGCGAGGACTCCATCTTGAGGTCGGAGCCGGAACAGGTTGTGGTGATCAATAACCGCGGTCTGACCTTGGATCAGGCTCGATCCTTCAAGACGGAGCTGCTTCAGGACAGCCGCATCGCTGCGGTGAGCCTTTCTATGACAGTACCAGGTGAGGGCACGAAAATGTTGCGTAATACCGCGGAAGGGCAAACGATAAGAAGCTATCAAGTAGATGGCGACTTTGTCGAAATCATGGGCTTGCGCATAGCCCAAGGACGCGCCCTGACCGACGAACCGGCCGACGCCGAAGCGGTCGTCATCAACGAGACCACCGCGAGGATCTTGGGATTGGCCGAGCCGCTGGGCAAGACGATCCCCTCTTGGGGAGAAAAGCGCGTCGTGGGTGTGATCGAGGACTTCCACTTCGACGGCCCGCGAAGCAAGGTAGAGCCACTGGTTATAGAACAGGTCGTTGGATGGGTGGGCGTCATTATCGTGCGAGTGCGCCCGGGGCATCTCGACTCGGCCCTCAAAGTGATCGACGACAAGTGGGCTGCGGTCGCTCCCTACCGACCCATCCAGCGCAATTCTCTTGCAGAGATCGCCGCCAAGCTTTACTCCGAGGAATTGATGGTAGGCCGCGCACTCACGCTCTTCCTCTTTTTAGCCATCGCCGTCGCTTCGGTGGGGCTTTTCGGCATGGCCGCACACGCCGCCCAAGAGCGCACCAAGGAGATCGGCATCCGCAAGGTGTTCGGCGCTTCCCCCGGCGGCCTCATCGCCATGCTGCTGCGAGACTTCGCCAAACCCGTTGCCATTGCCTTCCTGCTCAGTGTGCCCATCGCCTACGGTTTGGCCACTCACTGGCTACAGGAGTTTGCCTATCGCGTAGAAATTGGCGTGGGCTTGTTCCTGCTGTCGGGTGCTTTGTCTTTCGTCATCGCCGGGCTGACGGTGGGGCACCAAGCGATGCGAGCGGCGCTGACTAATCCGATAGACACGCTACGCACTGAATAACCAGCACACCCATTACGTGAGAGGAGACGCCATTATGAACACTGTCATTTACCAAATGCAACGCGTCCTGATTGTGGTCGCAATGTCGGCCATGGTGGGATATGGTGAGGAGCCGAACTCCGAAGACGGTAATCCATCGCCCAAAATTGAGAAGACGCTTGTCGCTCATCCCGGCGAAACGCTGCAAGTCAACTCTAAGTATGCTTCTCAGACAATCGATTCCCAAGCGGGAAACCAAGTCAGCGTGACAGTGACTCGCAATGTCCTTGAGCAGTACAAGCACGATGCCGATCGCATTCTCGGTGAACACAAGGTTAAAATCTCGCGCCACGATCACGGTATCACCATTTACACCGACGTGGATGACTCCGTCTTGGAGCGCTGGCAATCCGATTATGACTCTGCTTCTCCGCTGCGCGTTCACGTGAAAGTGCTAGTGCCAAAGCAGGATTACGACGTAGTTGCGAGGACTGCGTTTGGCAGTCAAGAAATCCAGAACATCAATGGATCGGTCCATGCGTCGGCCCGTAAGGACATAACTATTAATAATGTAGACGGCGACCTCGACGTGTCGTCGCGCTATGGTGGCCTGACTATACGCAATGTCACCGGGGATGGCGTTTTGCGCGCCGAGGCCCGGAAAACGGTCGATATCAGACACGTAAAAGGCCCCCACGTCAACGCTCGGTCGAATTATGGCTCTCTGACGCTGGATGACATTGACGGTTCAGTCAATGCAACGGCTCGTAAGGACGTGAACATCAGCAATGTAGATGGCGATCTCGACGTATCGTCGAGCTATGGTGGCCTGACCATAAGCAACGTCGCTGGTAATGACAATTCAGTCCATGCGAGTGCCCGTAAGGACATAGCTATCAGCAATATAGACGGCGATCTCGACGTATCGTCGAGCTATGGTGGCCTGACTATACGCAATGTCGCTGGTAGCGTTTTGCGCGCTGAGGCTCGCAAAATGGTCGATATAAAGGCGGTGCGACGCGACATCTTCGACGCGCGTTCCAGCTATGGTGGCCTTGTATTTGATGATGTTAGTGGTGTCGCCCACGCACGTGCGCGCAAAGCTATCACAGTCAGCAATGTAGGCGGCGACCTCTCAGCTTTCTCTAGCTTCGGCAGTGTAACAATTCATCATGTTGGTGGTTCTGTGCGCGCTGAAGCCCGGGGTGATATTGAGCTGAAGGATGTAGCAAAAGAGGCGAGCATCAACTCGTCATTTGGCAAGGTCCGCCGAGTGGAGTAAGGCACCCCTACGGAAACTAATTCGTTGATACAAATGGTTTGAAACTCGCTGTGACGCGAAAGGAACTATCATGCTAGGCAACTACTTGACGACGACGCTGCGCCTTTTGTGGCGGGAGCGCAGCTACGCGGCGATCAACATTTTCGGCTTGGCGATCGGCGTTTGCCTGTGCCTACTGGTCATCCAGCTCGCTGCCTATCAGCTCTCGGTTGGCGATTTCCACGAGAAAAAAGACCGGGTTTTCCGCGTGTTGGGGCCAAACAATCCTCCAACAGTTACTACGTCCAAGTACATCTCAAGTATGCCGATACCGCTTGGGCCAACCCTCAAGGAGCAATTGCCCGAAGTCGAGGAGGCGGTCCGCTTTAGCTGGAATTATCAGCGTCTGCTGCGGGTCGGGGACAAGGAGGGAATATATGAAAAGGTTGGTGGGGTGGAGACGGGCGTTTTCGACATGTTTAGCTTGCCGCTCCTGCGCGGCGATCCCAAGACGGCCTTGGCGCGTCCCCACACCTTAGTGCTGACCGAGTCGTTGGCTCGCCGGCTCTTTGGCGAGAGCGATCCCATTGGACAGGTCGTCTGGGTCAATGAGGAGTTCGATTGCGAGGTTACTGGCATCGTCGGCCAGCCGCCCCCCAACTCATTGCTCCAGTTCTCGGCGCTGCTTTCGCTCGCCACAGAGCCAATGGCAGCGTATGGCTGGGGCTTTTCAGCCTTCACGACCTTCGTCCAGCTAACGCCCGGTGCCGACCCTGCTGCGGTAGCTGCGCGCATTGCCGACATCGTCAAGGAAGCTAAGGGGTTGCCCGAAGCGTCCGATTCCTACGCGCTGCAACCCCTGAAAGCGATCTACTTCGACACCGAGGCACCTAACCACTTTGGCCCGAGGGGCAACACCATGCACTTCGCTTTATGCGCCATCTTGGCGGTGGTGATCCTGACGATCGCCGGTTTCAACTACGTGAACTTGGCGACGGCGCGGGCGGGGCGACGGATTCACGAGATCGGTGTGCGCAAGGCCCTCGGCGCTCATCGCGGCCAGCTCATGCGCCAACTTTTGAGCGAGTCGGTGCTGTTGAGTACTGCGGCGACCGTGCTAGGCGCTGCCTTAACAGAACGTGAGTTCGGGTTAAGCAGCCTCTAATTGGAGCGATTGCTCGATTTTTAGGG
>JAPPEF010000119.1:1899-5054 GCA_028875335.1 Gemmatimonadota bacterium | reverse complement strand
TGATCGAAGAGGAAGTGGCCGCGATTCCGGCGGCCGAGCTTGCGGTCGAACAGGCCATGTACCTGCACGCCCAATATCCAAAAGAGCTGGAGTTCGGCTTCCCTAGCCCACTCAATGGCCAGTGTTATCAGCTTAGGTCGCGGGGCTATGTCGGCGTGGTGCCATTGGGCGCAGATACCGCCTTGGAAATCAATCCCAAAATACCCTGCTCACTGCTTTTGCCCATGCTGGAGTACGCCTATCAGCTACCCAAGATCAGCGCGTACAAGGCTCCAGCCACGATGGGGGATATTTACGAGTTTTGGGCCGAAGTCCTCGCGCGTAAGGTCTTGCAACGGGTGCGGCGCGGGCTGTTTTGGGATTACCAAACCCGCGAAGGCCCCAGTCGGTGGGTGCGGGGGCGTATGTACCCCGAGCGCAGCTATCTGGGCATCCATCCCTACTGTCGGTTTGCAGAACATACTCCCGATATCATAGACAACCGCATCTTGGCCAGCGCTCTGCATGGCCTGCGGCGCTTTGCCTTTCGCCATGAAAGCGTTCGACAAATGGTCGGTCGAGCTTGGTGGGTGCTGAGCGAGCTAAATTACCGTCACATTCGCCCTACAGACTGCCTCGGCGTAGCGTACCACCGGCTAAATGAGGACTACCGACCCATGCATGCCCTGTGTTATCCTTTGCTCCAACAGCGCAGTCCGGCTTGGGGGCTGGGGGACGAGGACGGGCCGGCGTACCTGTTGCACATGCCGACCTTATTCGAGCGATTTTGCACGGCGTTTATCGACCAAAAGCTCAACCACGAGGTCGAGCTAAAAGCTCAGTATCACACGCGACTGAAGGGAACGGAGCGGCTTTCCTTCCGCTTGGACATGGCTCTGTTTTCAGCGGTAACCGGGCAGCCACTGGCGGTAATTGATGCAAAGTACAAGGCTGATGGCCCCGTAGAAAGCGATGTGCAGCAGGTGGTTGCCTATGCGGTGCAACTCGGTACGCACCGCGCCTTTTTGCTCTATCCGAGCAGCGATATGGACGAGCAGTTTGAGGTCGGGCCGGTAGCTGTGCAAGTGCTCGGGTACGATCTTGAAGCCGAGGACCTAGAGAAAGCGGGCCAACACGTGATTCGCAGAATAGAAATGTCCTATAAAATTTAATATGTAAATAAAAACAACAAAAAAATCTAAGACTCAACGAGAAACAAACTCAAATCAGCCCAGTAGGTAATCACAACCAAGCAAGCCAACAAAATTAACAGAAAAGGCAAGGAGACGCGGTAGAGCCGGTGTACGGGCTGTTCAAAGCGAATGCTGGCAATAAAGAGGTTGAGTCCAACCGGCGGCGTCGAGTAGCCGATTTCCAAATTGGTCAAAAAAATGATCCCGAGGTGAATGGGGTGCACATCGTATGCTTCGGCGATAGGCAGGATCAAGGGCACGACGATGAGGAGCGCGGAGAACATGTCGATCATACAACCAACCGCTAGCAGAAACACATTGAGAAGAATCAAAAACAGCAAGCGGCTGCTGATGTGGGTCTCTATATAGGCGAGCAAGCGCGTTGGAATTTCCGCATCAATGAGGTAGTTGGTATAGGCCATAGCCGCGGCCAAAACGACGAAAATACCGCCGACGAGTACCATGCTGTCGCAGATGATCTTCGGCAGTTGCCCAATGGAGATCTCGCGGCGGATTAGCACTACCACCACCAAAGCGTATAGGGCGCTCAAGGCTGCGGCTTCGCTAACGGCGATTATCCCCCCGTAGATCCCTCCGAAAATCACTACCGGCAACAGAAGCTCCCAACTACAAGCGACAAAGGCCTGTGGCAATTCGCGCCAGCCGGTAGGACGCTCGGGCGCGGTATTGCGTCGGCCTTGGAACAGGCTGTAGCAAGACAGAGCACCTACCAAGAGCAAGCCGGGGGCGATGCCCGCGATAAAAAGCTGATCTACCGGCGTCTCGGATACAATCCCGTAGATGATCAGCGGCAAACTCGGTGGAAAGAGCAACCCCAAACTTCCCGAAGTGGTAATCAGCCCGAGGGAAAACGAATCGGGCAGGCGCTGTTGGCGCAGAGCGGGTAAGAGCAGTCCGCCGAGCGCGACAATCGTCATCCCCGAAGCCCCGGTCAAAGCCGTGAAGAGGGCACAGACGATAATGGCCATAATGGCCAGCCCCCCTGGCAGCCAGCCGAGCAAAGCTTGGGAGAAGCGCACCAGCCGAGACGGTGCGCCGCTTTCGGCGAGGAGAAAGCCCGTGAGGGCAAAGAGCGGGATAGCCGTTAAAGTCGGCGTTTCCGCTAGCCGGTACATCTCGATAAAGACGACGGTTAAATCGATCTCGGCGATGGAGAAGTGCAAAAGGGCCATCGCGCTGATGACCACAAAGAGCGGGACCCCGGCTAGGGCGGCTAGGGTGGCTAGGAGGCTGCTCACGGGCGCTCTGCCGGAGTGCGAAGGCGGCGCACGCCCTGCAAGAGGAAGCGCAGCGCCATCAGGCCAAAGACGAGGGGAAAGCACAGTTGGGCGATCCACGCAGGGACAGAAAAGAATGCCGTCGTGCCGAATGCGCGTTCGTCGAACACGAAGCGACTAGCGATATAGGCTAGATAGGAACAAAGCGCGGCGGCAAAAAAGTCCGCGCAGCTCAAGACAATAGCTCGCGCCCGGGCGGGTAGCAGGCGCAATGCAGCGTCAATGCGGATGTGTTTGTCGAGCCGGGTGGCCACCAAAGCGCCGGCTAGCCCAATCCACAACACAAGGTGCCGCACGAGACTTTCGGTACCCAAGAAGGTGATGGAGAACAGGTTGCGCATGAGAATCTGCCCACAGGTCAGCACTAGCAGGCAGACTACTAAGAGGACGAGGAAGCCAGTTTCAAGGCGGTGGAGGATGGGCTGGCCGCTCAAGGGGAAGTCTGGCGAAAATCTTGGAGGTGTTGCGCTATTTGCTCGTGAGCCTCACGGGAAAAGGCCCGGCCCACGAGTTCTGCTTCGGCGCTAGCGACGAGGCCCTTGAAGGTCTCAACATCCTTTGGGTTAACCTCAACCAGCGACAGGCCATTGGCCTGCAACACGGTCATGGCCTCGTCATTTTCTCGGCGGTTGCGCTGATTCAGAGCGGCCATGTGCTGCCGAGCTATGCGGTGGATGTGTTCGCG
>JAPPEF010000119.1:0-1614 GCA_028875335.1 Gemmatimonadota bacterium | reverse complement strand
AGCTACCGGTTGCTGCGAGAGAATGTGGACAAATCCGATGTCGGCCCAACCAAGAAAGACATAACCCCGTTCCTCGTATCCCTGTCGGTAAAAGGCATCCATTTTCTCGAGCACGTAATCTACTTCGGCATAGCTGTCGAAGAGAAAAGGCATTTGCAGCGCGAGCACATCGGGCAAGGTCTGACTTACGCCTTGGCCGCCAAAATTACCGCCGTGGAGCTGGCCGATGCGCATCTTGCGCAAGACGACCTTCTCGTCGCCTTGAACGCCACCGGGATAGATTTTGAACCCCACGTTGCCGTTCGTCTCCCGCCGCACATCTGCGTCTATGGTGCGGAGGACTTTGGCCCAGCTACTACCCTCTGGGGCGAGGGTTGCAATTTTGAGGAGGTGATTGGGTTGGGCCGCGACAGAATTGGCTACGAGCGCGGCGACGACCGCAAAAAGTCCCTTAAAAGAAATCATCGGCTTGGTCTAGTAGGATCTGCGCCTGTTTTTGGGCGGCGATGTTTTGCAAGGTAAGCTCCGGTACGGCGTCCGCCGGGCTCGCTAGGGCTTGGTTGAGCAGGGATTCGTATAGCTCCCGGTCAAAAGTGTTCCGCGCATAGAATTTGGCCTTGGCTACGTACACCATGAGCACCTGTCCCTTGCTGATGGCCGTAGCTCGGTCAAAGTGCTTGGCGGCTTTTTCCGGGTTGCCGCCCAACATCGGCGGCAAGGCGGCGTAATAGGACCCCAAGAAGACATGGGAAGTCCCGTATTGAAAGGTCTCGTCTTGGTCCACAATCCACTGCATGAGTTTAATGACTTTGGGCAATTCGGCCAGCGCCGCCATGGATTCAATGTTGGCACTAATCCAGGCTCCCCAACTCGAAGCGGCCCAAAACACGACCGGCAGGTCGGAGGCATCTAAGTCGTCGGTGACGCGGATAAATTCAGCATACGGCGCTTGAAGTAAGTCTGGTTGGCTCAGGCGCAGGGCGAGGGCTTTGAGGCCGTTGACCTTGCCCCGGTAGTACAAGTGCTTGGCCCGCTCGGGATCATCGACTTCGACCAAAGTAGCGTAGGAAGTATATATCTCAGCAGCACTTAAGAGCAATTGCGGATCTTGCGGATTGGCCACCAACAGCCCTTCTAATAAGAGCAGGAAGGTAGGCACGCCCGAGGCGACCAAATCCAAATCGTCGTGGCGGGCTGTGGCCGCACTGACGTCCTCGATCAGCGATCCCACCAACGCGGACTGCAACCTAGCCGCGCACCCAATCGGCCCAAAGGCTAGGGTTGCCAGCAATAGCATTGTCAAGAGGTGTTTAGCTACCATTCGGACCCAAGAAATCGGCTAAGAAGGGCTAAGAAGGGTTCCTCGTTGGTTTTCTAACCCCTAAGTGCGCGAGTTTTGTCACTGTCCATCTCCCCCTCAGGCTCTGTCGTGATGCGTAAGCACTGCCAAGGGTTTCCGGCTTCAGCACAGGCCGCAAAAATCTCCAAGGCACTGGTCAAATCCTCGCCGCGCGCGCGATAAACAGCGGAAAAGAGCGTTAAATTGGCGTTGTAGCGACGATAAGATAAGAGACGTGCATTGTTTAGTTCCCACTGGAGGAATCCATCGTACTG
>JAPPEF010000164.1 GCA_028875335.1 Gemmatimonadota bacterium | reverse complement strand
GCTGGCCGGCAACGCCCTCGACGAAGACGATGGGCAAAAACACGCAGATGGTGGTAGTAGTGGCGGCGATGACGGCGCGACCGACCTCGCTGGCACCGCGCACGGCGGCTGCTAAGACGTTAAGCCCTTGGTCGCGGTAGCGCTGCACGCTTTCCAAGACCACAATGGAGTTGTCAACCAGCATCCCGACTCCCAAAGCCAACCCGCCTAGCGACATGATATTGAGGCTCACGTCCGTGCCGAACATTAGGAAAAAGGTTGCCACCACCGAGAGGGGAATTGAGAGACTGATGATGGCGGTGCTTTTGAGGTCGCGGAGGAAGAGAAAGAGCACGATGACGGCGAGGATGCCGCCGATGATGGCGGTGTTGAGCACCTCGTCCACGGACTGCTGGATAAAGATTGCTTGGTTGAAGACCACTTCCATGCCACTGTCTTGGAGCAGCGTGGCATTCTCGGCGAGGAATTCGTCCAAGCGCTCCTGGACCGCGGCGCTGACTTGAACGGTATTGGCGTCGCCTTCCTTGAAGACCGACACCTCGACGCCTTCGCGGCCGTTGATGCGGGTTACGAGATCGCGCTCGCGGTGGCCGCGGAAGACGCGACCCACGTCCTTGAGCTTGATGGGTGCGCGGTCGATCTGGCCGACGACGATTTCGCCGATCTCGTCGATGCCTTGGAACTCGTTGAGGGTGCGGACGAGGAACTCGGCCTCGCCGTCCTTGAGCATCCCACCGGTCAGGTTGACGTTTTCTGCGGCGAGGCGGTTGGTGACTTGGTTAATGGAGATGCCGAGGTAGGCGAGGCGTTGGGCTTCGACCTCGACTTGAATTTCTTCCTCTAGGCCGCCGTTGATTCGGACGGCTGCTACGCCTTCGAGGCTTTCGAGATCGGGGCGCAGCCGCTCTTCGGCGATGCGCCGCATCTCCATCAGGCTCAAATTGCCGTAAAACGCCAAGCGCATTATGGGGTCGAGCGAGGGGTCGAAGCGCAAGAGGATGGGCTTGTCAGCGTCGCGCGGCAGGTTGGCCATATCGAGCTTTTCGCGGATGTCGAGCGAGGCAAAGTCCATGTTGGTGCCCCAGCCGAACTCGACGACCACATCCGAAATGCCCGGCCGCGAAATCGACGAGACGCGAACCACGTTGCTGACCACGCCGACCAAGCCTTCGACCGGCTCGGAAATGAGGCGCTCGATTTCGAGGGGAGCCACGCCCTCGTATTCGGTGCGGACGGTGATGGTGGGATAGGTGATGTCGGGGAGGAGGTTGACGGCTAGGCGCGAAAAGCCCACGCCGCCGAAGGCGATGATCGCCACCATCAGCATCGCCACTGTGACGCGACGGCGAGTGGAAAATTCGACTAGTTTCACTGGCCTCTACCCCTGCCTTCGCCCCTACCTTGCCCGCGCCCGCCGCCCTGTTCGCGCATTGCGCGCAGAATTTGGCGCAAGCTGTCGGGCAAAGGCTTGCCTTGGCGGCGGTACTCGGCGATGATTTGGCGCAAGCTGTCGGGCAGGCCGCCGCCCTGCCAGCCGCCCCTAGCCCCGGGCGGACCGAAGCCTCTGCCTCGGGGTTCAGCGGACTCTGAGGCGGCCAATTCTTCCGGAGTCGGTAGGCCCTCGCCGGCCAGCCGCACGGCCGCACCGTCTTTCAGGCCCTCGTGGCCAACGGTTACTACTTGGTCGCCTTCTTTGAGGCCGGAGACGATCTCGACTTTATCACCCTCGACAAAGCCCAACTCGATGGCGACTCGGCGCACTGTGCTGTTATCGATGAGGAAGACATCGTCCTCGTCGGTTTCGAGGATTAGGGCCTTCTTGGGGACGATCAAGGTCTGGGGCCGCCGCTCGGTAATAATGCGCACCGTGGCGAACATCCCCGGTTTGAGTAAGCCGTCGCTGGCGACTTCGAGGGTGACCTTGACGGTGCCGCTGGCGGGATCGACCTCTGGACTAATCATGCGAATGCGGCCGCGGAAGCTCGTGTCGGGCAGGGCCTCGACCGCGATGGTCGCCTCTTGGCCGGGGTGCAGTTGGTACATGCGCTGCTCAGGCGCGAAGATGCGCACCAACAGCGGGTCGCGGTCGGCGATGACAAAGACTTCTTGATTGCCGCGCACTAGGTCGCCCACTTCGACCAACCGCTGGGTGACGACGCCGGCAATCGGCGCGGTAACGTCCGCGTACGCGAGATTGAGCTGGGCTTCTTCGAGGGAGATCTTGGCGTTGTCCAAGCGGAGGTGGGCCGTATCGTATTCGGATTGGCTGACCATACTGCGCTCGTACAGCGTCTTGATGCGGTCGTAGTTGGTGCTGGCGTCGTCAAAAGCCTGTTCGGCTTGGCGCAAGTTTAGGCGCAGTTCGTCCTTGTTGAGGCGGACCATCACTTGGCCTTGGCGCACTTGGTCGCCCTCTTCGGCTGCTAGCTCCTCGGCTAGGCCAGTCGTGCGCGCCAAGACGCTGACTCGGCGCTCGGCTTCGAGGCGGGAGTACGTCTCAATGTAGGCGTTCATGTCGCCGCGAGTGACTTTTTCGCCTTTGACCGGAATGGCTGCCGCTTCGCGTCCGCCCCAACCGCCGCGCATGCCGCTGGGTTGCTGTGCGTCTTCCTCGTCGCCGCAGCCTAGCGCGAGTAGGAAGACGCTGCCGATGTACAGCGTATATTGGCGAGCTATCATCTGGAGCAGGTCCTGGTTGTGTGTGCTTTGTCCACGGGATTCCTTTCTTTGGCGTGTGTCGTCCAAACAAGTATAGACGAGGCTTCGACCCTTGTCAACAAAACTGACTGGTCAGTTCTGGTTAGCTGCATTATCTATTAGACAGGCGATTGATTCTATTCATTCCCGTGCGTTTTCATTTTTTTGTGCCGCTGCCGCCCCGTTCACTTTTGCAGGCCGTGGCCACAGCCCCTATAATTGGGCCGTGTGCAAAAGACTCAAACCGAAAGGAGCAATATAATGAAACGGCTCCTCGTGGCCTTGGCGGCCCTTGCAATGGCAGCCTGTGGCCGAGAACCCCCTGCTGATCTCATCCCCGCCAAAATTGTCGATGTGCGCGACTTTGGTGCCGATGGGGTGGCTGTCGTGCTCAAAGGCGACGATGTGCCGCCGTTGCCCATCATTATCGGCCACTGCGAGGCGCGGGCGTTGGTCGCGGCCATGCGGGAAGAGGATTTCCCGCGCCCGCTCGCGTACGATCTGTTGGAAGCGATGCTGGAGAAACTGCAAGGCGAGGTGCAGCACCTCGTCGTCCACAGCATCAAGGACAATACCTTTCACGCCAACTTGTACATTGAGACCGAGGCTGGCGAATGGGTGCTCGATTGCCGGCCCAGCGACGGCATGGTGCTGGTGACGCGCCTCGGAGCGCCTATCTACTTGCGGCCGCGGCTGTTTGAACCCAAAGACCTGAGCCCACAGGTATAACTAATCACCAACCACAAGGCGTAGGGGCAGGTTTCAAACCTGCCCCTACGACCCACCAACCGCAAGGAGAGTGCCGTGGTCTATCGCGTCGGCCTCGTGGGCACGGGTGGTATCGCCCGCGCTCACGGCACGGCCTGCCAACAGATTGCCGAAGCCGAACTCGTCGCCATCTGCGACGTGTCTGCCGAGCAACTAGCGCGCTACGGCGAGGAGTTCGGCGTTGCAGCGCGTTATACCGAACTCGACGCCATGCTCCACAGCGCCGAGCTGGACATTGCCATCATCTGCACTTGGGGTGCTTTTCACGCGGAGACCGGGATTCGGATTTGCGATTCGGGTCGGGTAAAAGCCGTGCTCTGCGAAAAGCCCTTCACCCAAAACGCGACCGAAGCAGCGGCCTTTGTTGAAGCCGGCAGGAAAAACCGCGTCCTCGTAGCCGAAGCGTTTAAGTTCCGCCATCACCCCATGCACTTGCGGGCCAAGGCCATGCTCGACGCCGGTGAGATCGGCGACTTGGTCGGCGTGCGGAGCACGTTTTGCACCAGTTCAGGAGCCTCGCTCCAAGAGCGCACGCCCGAGTCTAATTGGCGCTTCAATAAGGCCAAAGGCGGCGGCAGTATCTACGACTTGGCCTGTTACAACGTTCACCACGCACGGTTCATATTTGGCGAGGAGCCGGAGCGGGTGTTTGCCGCACAGCAGTTGGGCTTGGAGACCGATGATGCCGCGTCGATTGTGCTGGTCTTTTCCGGGGGCCGCACCGCGCAGATTTCCGTGGGTTTTAATACGTTCAGTTCGCAGTACACAGAAATTTCTGGACACCGCGGGATGCTGCGGCTAGATCAAGTGTGGAACAACGAGAATCGGGCCGTGACTGTAGAGCATCGCACGCCGAACGGGGTGGAGGTCGTCGAAATCCCGCCCTGCTTTCAGTTTGCATTGCAGTTGCAGCACCTGTGCGAGTGCTTAGCTGAGGGACGGGAGCATCGGATCACGCCGGAGCACAGCGTCGCACAGATGCGGGTGCTAGACGCGGTGAAGGAGTCTATGGAGACGGGGCGGGCGGTGGAATTGTCCAATAGCTAGCAAAGAGGAGGTAGCGCGTGAAAGTTGGAATAATTGGGCACACGGGCCGCGGCAACTACGGCCACTATCTCGACATGGCATTTGTCGGAGTAGAAGGCGCGGAGATTGTGGCGCTGGCCGATCCCGACGAGGAGGGACGCCAAGCCGCTGTCGCCAAGACCGGAGCACCCAAGGGATACGCCGATTACGTGCAGATGTTAGAGGAGGAGAAGCCGGATATCGCGGTGGTGGCGTCGCGGGAGATCGGCGATCACTTGGCGCTGGTGCTCAATTGCGTGGAGCGCGGGGCGCACGTGTACCTCGAAAAACCAGTGGCGGCTTCGGTCGCCCAAGTTGACCAGATGATTACAGCGCGCGATAAGGCTGGAGTGACGGTGGTGGTGGCGCATCCGTGGCGGGGGCATCCACCGATCCAGCGGGTGGCGATTCCGGAGATTAAGGGGGGGAAGATTGGTCAGCCGCGTCTGTGCCGGATTTATGGGATGGGCGGCGCGCACGGCGGAGATCAACTGTTTTTGGACTTGTATCCGCATTTCTTTGACT
>JAPPEF010000152.1 GCA_028875335.1 Gemmatimonadota bacterium | reverse complement strand
GTGGACATCGACTTTGAGATGGATCTGCACGGCGTGGTGACGCAGCGGATCGTCTGATTCTCTCTCAGTGGATGTCTTTGGCGCGCACGCCTAAAAAATTCAATTGAGTTGACGCTATGAAGGCAATGATCGGCTGTCTTATAGGGTTAGTTTTCGGCTGCGATGTCGCAACCAACCTCACGCACGACGCTGGCGACGACTGGTATCCGGCGTGGTCTCCGGACGGTCAACGCATCGCCTTTGCGTCCAATCGCGATGGGAATGATGAGCTTTATGTGATGGATGCCGACGGCAGCAATCCAACCAACCTCACACAAGACGCCGGCAGAGACCTGCATCCGGCGTGGTCTCCGGATGGTCAACGCATCGCCTTTGTGTCCTATAGTGATGGGCACGGTGAGC
This sequence comes from Gemmatimonadota bacterium, assembly GCA_028875335.1. Next base: position 4,667 of record JAPPEF010000152.1, on the reverse strand, counting down.
TTTATGTGATGGATGCCGACGGCAGCAATCTAACTAGGCTCACGCACGACGCTGGCGACGACTGGTATCCGGCGTGGTCTCCGGATGGTCAACGCATCGCCTTTATGTCCAATCGTGATGGGAATACTAAGCTTTATGCGATGGATGCCGATGGCAGCAATCTAACTAGGCTCACGCACGACGCTGGCGACGACTGGTATCCGGCGTGGTCTCCGGATGGTCAACGCATCGCCTTTATGTCCAATCGTGATGGGAATACTAAGCTTTATGCGATGGATGCCGATGGCAGCAATCTAACTAGGCTCACGCACGACGCTGGCGACGACTGGTATCCGGCGTGGTCTCCGGATGGTCAACGCATCGCCTTTATGTCCGAGCGCGACGGGAATCCTGAGCTTTATGTGATGGATGCCGATGGCAGCAACCCAACTAGACTCACACAAGCCGTCGGCAGAGACTGGTATTCGGCGTGGTCTCCGGACGGTCAACGCATCGCCTTTGTGTCCGAGCGCGATGGGAATGCTGAGATTTATGTGATAGCCGCGGACGGCAGCAGCCTCATTGGAGATACGCTTCAATGAGGACGGTTCCATGTCGGGAGCGGCGCGCACGAAGGAGAGCCGCCTTCTAAGGCCGCCAGCGCCAGCCCCGCACAAAGCCGCCACGTATCCATCCACCGGTTCCAAAACCATCAACTTCCACCGCTCTACCTCGTCCCGCCCCTCGTCTGAATGCAAAAGTGCCGCCTCTGCTCATGGGGTGCCGGTCTTTCGCAACCGTCACTTACCGCCGGCGTCGAAAAGGACTCGATGTCACTATCTGTCCTCAGAAAAGACATTGCGCTGCAATGGTTTATGGCGGCAATGAAGAATAAGATCAATCCATTGACATTATTGATCTCCTCCTGTATTTTCCTGTTAGAATCAGTACACTAACTCTATTTTTGGTGTTCCATGCGACAGATAGATTCCGAGCAGCTTCACGAACGGATTCGAACCGAGAATCCGTGGTGGGCAGGGGAAGGTATCCGTGACGAGCTCGATTCACTCACCCCCCGTGCGTACTTTGACCTCCTCTTTCCACTGATCACCGAGCTTAGCGTGCGACGGGCCATCGTCCTCATGGGACCACGCCGGGTTGGGAAGACGGTGCTCATTCACCATGCCATCAGGGCCTTGCTCGACCAAGGCGTCTCCCCGAGACAGATAGCGTATATCTCGGTTGACCATCCACTCTACAACGGTCTCGGACTCGAAGCGCTAATTGACCTCTACCGCAAAGCTGCCGACGCGGATCTAGGCCAAACCGCCTATGTCTTCTTCGACGAGGTGCAGTATCTCAAGGAGTGGGAGGTCCATCTCAAGGCCCTGGTCGATCGCGAGCCGTCCTTCAGGCTCGTCGTCTCTGGCTCTGCCGCTGCGGCGCTGAGCCTGAAGAGTCAGGAATCTGGAGCGGGCAGGTTCACCGATTTTCTGCTTCCTCCATTGACCTTCTACGAGTACCTAGAACTTCTCGGGGAGCGCGGTCTTTTAAGGGAAACCGAGGTGGCGGGACGGCCACTGTTTCAGGCTGAAGATCTCCCTCGCCTCAATGATCACTTCCTCCACTACCTCAACTACGGCGGATATCCCGAGGTTGTCTTCTCGGAGGCGATACAGGCCAACCCCTCGCGGTTCATAAAGGGGGACATCATCGACAAAGTCCTGCTGAGAGACCTGCCGAGTCTGTATGGAATCAGCGACGTCCAGGAACTCAACAAGCTCTTCACGACACTCGCTTTCAACACCGCTGGCGAGTTGTCTCTTCAAGATCTTTCGACGAACTCCGGCGTCGCGAAGAACACGATCAAGCGATACATCGAGTACCTAGAAGCAGCCTTCCTCATCAAGGTGGTCCATCGAATAGATGAGTCGGCCCGCCGGTTCCGCCGAGCCCGCCAGTTTAAGATCTACCTGACCAACCCATCCATGCGAGCTGCCCTTTTCGCGCCGGTCAAACCTGACGCTCCTGAGCTGGGCCCATTGGCTGAAACGGCCGTCTTTTCGCAGTACTTCCACGACGAAGACGCGCAACTGTTCTATGGCCGTTGGAAGAAAGGTGAAGTCGACATGGTGCGGCTCAATGCGGCCCAAGTGCCAGTCTGGGCAGTAGAAGTTAAGTGGTCCGACCGGTATCCAAGCCGTCTGGAGGAACTCGGCTCGCTAGTTGCTTTCTGCCGCGCCAACGGCTTGACACAGGCGTGGGTCACTTCACGAACGATCCGATCAACTGTCATAGAGGGTGGAGTCTCGCTGAACTTCATCCCAATGAGCGAACTCTGCTTCATGGTTAGCCACAACATCATCCACGGCAAGCGCGTAGCCGGTGGTGAGTTGCTCTGATATTACTCGCACCGCCGCTCGACTGAATTGCATCCCTGGCGATGATCGGCATCCTCATCGCCGTGATAAAACTCTAAACGCCGTTCCCAACTCGCCTTCGCTGTCCACGCGCATGAAGGCGAGCCGCGCCTTGACGTAGGCTTCCTTGCGCGTCCAGATATTGTAAAAAGCCGCTCGCCGCTCCTCGTCCGGTATCTGTGTCAGTGCCTCCTGCTCCTCTATAGAAAAGAAGCGCGAGACGCGCTACTTGGTAGCTCTGGGCTGCGGGCAAAGTGGCATTGGGGATTAGGGATTGAGTTGCAAGAGGAGGAAATATAGGCGTCCGTTTCAGCAAGAGACCTTGACGCCTAGGATGGAGCAGGCGACCTTGAGGCGTCATGCTGATTGCACATCCCAAAGGACACTATCGCTTTCTCCAGGGCATTGACCCCTATTCCTGTGGCGTCGTCGCCGAGCCGGGCTGGGAGATCGTTCGCGTTGTGCTAGCCGAGCCGCTGCCTTGGCGCGAGGGCTTTGAGCGCGTGGATGCATATCTGGCGGCGGAAGGCTGCGACCGCGTCTCGCTTTGCGCGATGGAACTGCGCTCGCCTGAGCCTTTTACCATGCAGGGGTTTATTGACTTCAACCGCGAGTATTGCGCCGTGCTGCGGGAGTGGGGTTTGTACGTGGATGAGCTCAATCCGGTGGCGCGCACGAATGTCGCGCCGGCGTGGGATCCGCCGGCTGTGCCTTCGCTGTACGCCTTTTCCTACGCGGTTCCCAACGACCGGATCGACCGCAAAACCCTGATCGTGGCTGGTGCTGGCGAGTTGCGGGAGGGGCACCTTGTGACCGAGGGGATTATCCGCACGGGCGACACGTCGCCCGCTGCCATGCGCGAGAAGGCCGCTTATGTGGCGCAGGTTATGGGCGAGCGGCTCGCGGGCTTCGGCGGGACGTGGGATCTGATCGACGCGGTTGACGTGTACACTATCTATCCTTTAGCGGAAATCCTCGAAGAAATCCTCCTGCCGACGATGGGTGCGGCGCGGCGCGGCGGCGTGTGTTGGCACTACGCTCGGCCACCGGTTGTGGACATCGACTTTGAGATGGATCTGCACGGCGTGGTGACGCAGCGAATCGTCTGATTTTTGGGTAGTGGTTGCGTTTAAAATTTGGGAATTATATACGATGTGTCCCAATCCGTAGAGAAAAACCACAATAACTTCCTGCCAATAGGGACCTTGGATTTCTTGGCCATACTGGCCGAGCAAGCTCACTCAACTAACCAGATAGGAGAGAGAGATTCTAAGATGAAAATACTTATTGCAATATCCATAACCGTAGCTGCATCATCTATGACAATGGCCGAGAAAGAGAATAGCCCAAGCAAAAAATCTCCGAACTTGGCCTTTACTATGGAATTGATTTTTCCGTTAGCCGGACACATCTACGCAGGAGAGATTTCAAAGGGAATGGCTCCCGGCTTAACTTACGCTATCGGCGTTGGAACAGTTATGCAAGGAATTGAAGAAACAGATTTCTTCTTTGGCACATCAGATGGCAGGGGAAAAATCAGAGCAGGACTCTTAATAGCAGCGGCAGGGAAATTATGGGGCGTTATTTCTGCCTACAAAGTAGCTGCCGCGCATAATGAGAAGATTAAGATAAAGATAGAATCCGATGCAAAAGGAACAACCATGCTTAAACTATCCGTCCCTCTTGACCAATTCAAAGAATTAGCGATGTAGACCAGAACACACAACTCCCTACGGAGCAACAAGTTAGGAGAGCAATGTAAATTAGCGGGAAGCCTTGCCTATTCACTTTGAATTAGACGGCCAAATCTAAGTCATTGGACAGGCTATTATATTCAGCAAGTAACCTGACGGACGGGTCTGCCGTGATAGTTGCACCGCTTAAAATCATGATTGGAGGCTGGGTTGATCACTCAGGCTGATTTTTCTACGGCTTGGGCAACATCGTATATAATTCCCTAAAATTTAGGTATGTAAAAGCGCTCCGATTCTCAAGATGAGTTGGGGCGCTTTTCGTTGTTCTGTTCGTCTTCGAAAGAAATCACAAAGAAATCACAAAGAAATCATAACAATGGTCTCTGTGATCACAGAGAGATCACGTTAGGTCTTTATATTCTAATTAATAAAGAAGGCCTTAGGGCTACACGTAGAACGCGTGGTGCACCTTAGTTTCAAACTCCGCTGGAAAGCCCAAGACGACGAAGGGCACCCCTTGGCCAGCGGCATCCACTTTTACCAGAGACAACCAACGGCATTTTGACACGTAAAC
>JAPPEF010000127.1 GCA_028875335.1 Gemmatimonadota bacterium | reverse complement strand
CCGCCCGACTACTATCCGGCCTATATCCAGACCTATGTCGAACGCGACGTGAGGAGCCTGCGCAATATCGGCGATCTGAGCGCTTTCCAGCGATTTTTGCGGGTCTGTGCTGGGCGCGTCGGACAATTGCTCGACTTGAGCGGCCTCGGCAACGACTTGGGGATCAATTACAAGACAGTGCGCGCTTGGATTTCGGTATTGGAAGCGAGTTACATCGCCTTCCTGCTCTATCCGCATCACGAGAATTTTGCCAAGCGGCTCATCAAGTCGCCCAAGCTCTACTTCTACGACACGGGCCTGCTCTGCTCGCTTTTGGGGCTGGAGGCGGCCGACCAACTCGCCACCCACTATTTACGCGGAGCGATTTTTGAGAATTGGGTCATCGCCGAGATAATCAAACAGCACGTCAACGCGGGCCGCCGTCCAGACCTCTACTTCTGGCGCGACAATATTGGCAATGAGTTAGACTTGCTCTACGAACGAGGGGGGCGGCGACAGGTGGTCGAAGTCAAGGCGGGCGAGACGCTGGGGACGGACCAGTTTAAGGGGCTGCGTTACTATAGGAAATTGGCGACGGCCTTGTCGGTGGAGCAGGACTACTATCTGATCTATGGTGGGGAGGAGCGTCAGGAACGCGCCCACGGCACAGTTTTGGGATGGCGGGATATTGGGGAACTGATCTAGTATGCGGCGACGGTCAGTTGGACTTTCCTCGTTGCGGTGGCATAATGCGATCAGCCAATTCTTGGGTTAAGTACAAGTATCGCGTACTGACCAATGGTGTCTGATGGTTATCTAACCAACATCGTCTTGCCCACGAACTCCGCCTCTGCGTCTTCGGTTTTCAACCTATAGAAGTACAAACCGTCGCTGAGTTCGCGGCCAGCATCGTCCCGCCCGTCCCAGATAATGCTATATCTGCCGGGATTCTGATGGTCCAAAACAAAGGTTCGAACGTGCCATCCGGCTACATCATAGATAGCTAATTCAGCCGATGTGGCGGTGGCTATTTCATACGAAATGGTCGGGGTAACGGGTTTGAGCGCGCGAAGCTTGGCCTTCAGTTCGGCGGGCCATTCGTCCGGATCGGTCGCCTCTCGCCAAGGCATGCGCTGACGGACCTCTTCGGCGAATAGAAGCTGGCGTTCCAACTCTTCGGACCATTCCTCTTCGGACCATTCGTCCGGATCGGTCGCCATTGCCTGCTGCCAGATTCTATTATCCGAACTCGGCTTAGCCGCGCCTTTGGCCTTCGCCGGTTGCGGTTCCGTGGCGATGATCTGATTGATGAGCCCTACTTGACGGGCGATATCCATGATCTGGACGATCTGACTGTGCGTGGCGCGCTCGTCTCCTTGGATAAAAATCATTGTGGTGCTGTCCAACTGTTGTCTCTTCGCCTGCAATTCCTCTTTGAGGGTTGCAAACGTCACTGATTTGTCGTTCAGCTTCATATTGCCGTCTTGATCCACGATGAGAAAGATATTCTTCTTACTCGACTCAGCCCTGACTTTGGACACTTTCGAAGTGATGCCACAAGAGGGCAGCGTCACGGCGGCTAGGGGGCATAGCAGTACCGCCGCTAACACGCGCGCCCGCGTGCCCATCCGGCGCGCACTGCCGCCAAGCGCCCTGCGGATTCTCAGCGCCAAATCCGATTCGGTTGCTGCAAAGGCGTTCATGGTGGGGATTCTACTTATTAAAGGATTTAAGTGAGCCGCCCGTTCGGCGACGTGAGCTAGGCCGCGCGCATAGGCTTCTGAGCGGCCGGTGGAACATACGACGAGATCGTCGCAGGCCTGTTCGGCTTCCCGCCGCAACATGCGACCGCACAGCCACACGGCGGGATGGAAGAACAATACGGCGGAGACTAACCGCTGTAGTAGCAGCGTGAGGTTGTCCCAGCGGCGCACGTGTGCCAGCTCGTGCATGAGGATTAAGGCGAGTTTATCGGCGCTGAGTTTCTTCACGAGATCGGCGGGGAAAACAATGATCGGTCTCAGGATACCCAGTGCCATCGGCGAACTGATAGAAGGGGAGGTTGCCACCTCGACCTTGGGATAGCCGTCGAGCGTCCGACGCGCTTGCTGCAGGGCGTCGCAAAGAGGCCCGTCATGCTGCACTTGTGCCTGCTGCCGCAAGCACCAGACGATGCCGTAGCCGATCAGGATTCGTCCGATGAGCAGCGCCGCGCCTACCAGCCACAGTATCGCTCCCCAGCCGGCAGTAGTAAGCGGCACACTACTTGTGGCAATTGTTGGAGAAGTCGCTACTTGCATCGTTGGGTGCTCGACAGGCGAGAGTGCGAGGGTGTCCTGACTGGGTTCCACGAGTGGCACGAACGGTGTGAATAGCGTATAAGGCGAGCTGATCGCGACGGCGATGAGCGGCTTGAACAACACGACCGCCCATAACAGGTGGCGCAAAGCCGGCGACTTGATCGGCAATAGGTGGCAGGCGACTAGGACTAAGACCGCCAGTGCCGCTAGTTCGATACTTAACTGACCAAACCAACCGAATAGCTGGTTACCTAACTCGTTTAAAGCCGCGTTCATCGCGGGTCTCCTTTTCTGCGCTCAAGGGTTCGGTCTAACTCCGCCCGTATCGCTGTCAATTCCTCGTCGCTGAGCGCTTGGCCATCTGGCAGTTTAACCATTTTGCGGGTGCGCGTTTGATGGTTATCTAACCAATATCGTCCTGTACAATGTCCGCTTGTTCGCCTCTCTGTCGGATTTCAACGAATAGTAGTACACGCCGTTGCTGCGCTCGCGGCCGGCATCGTCCCGCCCGTCCCAGACGATGCTATATTTGCCGGGACTCTGATCGCCCAAAAAAAAGGTTCGAACGAGCTCTCCGGCTACATTGGAAATAAACAATTCTTCAGCCGGTGAGGCGGTGGTTATTTCATACGAGATATTACCGGGTTTGAGTGCGAGGAGCTGGGTTTTGAGTTCGTCGGACCACTCGTCTGAATCGGTCTCTTCCACCTGCCGCCAAAGTCTTCTCTGACGGACCTTCTCGGCGATTTCCTCGATGGTACTGTCAGGTTCAAGCCCGAAAAGCTGGGTTTTGAGCGCGAGGAGTTGGGTTTTGAGTTCGTCAGACCATTCATCTGGATCAGTGGCCATCGCCTCTTGCTGGATTTTATCTATGCTTTGACGGACCGCATAGGCGATTTCCTTGATGGTTCTGTTGGGTTTGAGTGCGAGGAGCTGGGTTTTGAGTTCGTCGGACCATCTATCTGAATTAGTGGCCATCGCCTCTTGCCAGATTCCGTCATGCTGACTCGGCGCAACCGCTACTTTGGTCACTTCCGGTTGTGGTTCCGTGGCCACTAACTGATCGACGAGCCCTGCTTGGCGGGCGATGTCCATGATCCCGGCGATCATCCCGTGCGGAGCACGCTCGTCGCTTTGGATGATAATCATCGTAGTGTTGTCCAGCAGTCGCCTCTTCGTCCGCAATCTCTCTTTAAGATCCACAAACGCCACTGACTTGTCGTTCAGCATTATGTTGCCGTGCTGGTCCACGACGATAAAGGGATTTTTCGCGGTAAGGTTATCGTCATCCCGACTCGCCTCAGCCGCGACATTGGCCACTTCCGAGGTGGTGTCCCAAACGACCATATCGACGAGCCCTACTTGGCGGGCGACATACATGATCTGGACGATCTGCCCGTGCGGGGTGTGCCCGTCGCTTTGGATGACAATCATCGTAGTATTGTCCAGCAGTCGTCTCTTCGCCTGCAGTTCTTCTTTAAGCGTCGCAAACGTCACTGACTTGTCGTTCAGTTTCATGTTGCCATCTTGCTCCACGACGATAAAGAGACGCTCATCCTGACCCGACAGCAGTCGTCTCTTCGCCTGCAATTCCTCTTTGAGGGTCGCAAACGTCACTGGTTTGTCGTCTTGCTTCACGAGGATAAAGGGACGCTCATCCTGACTCGACTCAGCCGAGATTTTGGATACAGAGGGCAGCGTCACGGCGGCTAGGGGGCATAGCAGTACCGCCGCTAACACGCGTGTCCGCATGCCCATCTGACGCGCACCGCCGCCAAGCGTCCTACGAATTCTCCGCGCCAAATCTGATTCTGCTGCAAAGGCGTTCATGGTGGGGATTCTCCGTATTAAAGGATTTAAGTGAGCCGCCCGTTCGGCGACGTGAGCCAAGCCGCGCGCATAGGCTTCTGAGCGGCCGGTGGAACATACGACGAGATCGTCGCAGGCCTGTTCGGCTTCCCGCCGCAACATGCGACCGCACAGCCACACGGCGGGATGGAAGAACAATACGGCGGAGACTAACCGCTGTAGTAGCAGCGTGAGGTTGTCCCAGCGGCGCACGTGTGCCAGCTCGTGCATGAGGATTAAGGCGAGTTTATCGGCGCTCAGTTTTTCCACGAGATCGGCGGGGAAGACAATGATCGGTCTCAGGATGCCCAGCGCCATCGGCGAACTGATAGAAGGGGAAGTTGCCACCTCGACCTTGGGATAGCAGCCGAGCGTCCGACTCGCCTGCTGCAGGGCGTCGAAAAGCGGACCGTCGCTCTGCACTTGCGCTTGGCTCCGCAAGCACCAGACGATGCCGTAGCCGATCAGGATTCGCCCGATGAGCAGTACCGTGCCCACTATCCACAGTATCGCTCCCCAGCCGGCAGTAGTAAGCGGCACACTATTTGTGGCAATTGTTGGAGAAGCCGCTACTTGCACCGTTGGGTACTCGACGGGCGAGAATGCGAGGGTGTCCTGACTGGGTTCCACAAGTGGCACGAACGGTGTGAATAACGTATAGGGCGAACTGATTGCGACGGCGATGAGCGGCTTGAGCAACACGATCGCCCACAACAGGTGGCGCAAGGCTGGCGATTTGATCGGCAACAGGCGACAGGCCACTAGGACTAAGACCGCTAGTGCCGCTAGTTCGATACTCAACTGACCAAACCAGCCGACTAGCTGGCTGCCTAACTCGTTCAAAGCCACGTTCATCGCCGGTCTCCTTTTCTGCGCTCGAGGGTTCGGTCCAGTTCCGCCCGGATCGCCGCCAACTCCTCGTCCGTGAGCGACTGGCCGTCCAGCAGTTGGCTGACTA
>JAPPEF010000273.1 GCA_028875335.1 Gemmatimonadota bacterium | reverse complement strand
CCGAGCATATGTTCGGGCTGATGTTCGCCCTGTCCAAGCGCGCCTATTTCCAGACCGCCGAGCTAAAGGCTGGCCGCTGGACGCGCGAGATGAACACCATGCTGCAAGGGAAGGTGTTGGGCGTGGTGGGTACGGGGCCGATTGGCGCGGAGATGGCGCGGTTGGGACGGGCCATCGGCATGGAGGTTATCGCGTGGACTTTCAATCCGTCGCCTGAGCGCGCGGCCGAATACGGGGTGCGCTTTGTCGAGCTCGACGAGCTGTTGCAGACCGCGGATGTGGTCAGCTTGCACGTGAAGTTGACCGAGGATACCCGGCACTTTCTCGGGGCGCGCGAGTTTGGGCTGATGAAGGAAGGGGCGCTGGTGTTGAACGGAGCGCGCGGCGACGTGCTGGACATGAACGCTTTGCGCGATGCTCTGTTGTCTGGGCATGTGGGCGGGGCCGGGCTGGACGTGTTTCCCGAGGAGCCGCTGCCGAGCGACGATCCCATCCTCGATTGCGATCAGGTGGTGCTGACGCCGCATGCGGCGGATCAGACGCCCGAGGGGGTGGATTTGCTGAACGAGGGCGCGGTGGATAATGTGATTGCGTTTTTGGAGGGGCGGCCGCGGAACAATGTGGCGGTGTGACGTGAGGGTGGGTAAGAAAACAAGAGGAGAAACGTTGTGCCTGAAGGAGGTGCGCCCATGAGCAAGCGCAAACTGCCCATCGGCATTCAGACTTTCCGCAAAATTCGGGCAGAGGACTGCTACTACGTCGATAAAACCGTCTATATCCAGCGGCTGCTCGACGAGGGCACATACTACTTCTTGTCGCGTCCCCGGCGCTTTGGCAAGAGCCTGTTTTTGGACACGCTCAAGGAGCTGTTCGAGGGCAACGAGCCGCTATTTGCGGGGCTGCACATCCACGACCATTGGGATTGGTCGGCGCGCCATCCGGTGCTGCGGCTCGACTTCAGCAGTGGCACCTACCAAGGGCCGGACGACTTGCAAAAGGAAGTGGCGGCGCAATTGAACGCGATGGAAGAGGAAGCGGAGGTCGTCCCGCACGATGACGACACCGCTTCGGCTCGCTTCCGCCGTTTGATGAAGGTGCTGCACGAGCGCAGCGGGCAGCGCGTTGCCGTGCTGATCGACGAATACGACAAGCCGATCTTAGATGCGCTGGAAGTGCCGGAGGTCGCCCGCGCCAATCGCGACTTTCTGCGCGGCCTGTATTCGACCGTGAAGTTTGCCGACGCGCACATCCGCTTCACGTTCATTACCGGGGTGAGCAAATTCTCCAAGGTCAGCCTGTTTTCCGGCCTTAACAACCTCACCGACATCACCCTTGAACCCGAATACTCCGCCCTGTGTGGCTACACCGACGCCGATATAGACACCGTGTTCGCGCCAGAACTGCCCGGCTTAAACCGAGACCAGATCCGCGACTGGTACAATGGCTATAGTTGGCTCGGCGACGAGAAGGTGTACAACCCTTTTGACATCCTGCTGCTCTTTCGCCGTCGTCGATTCGCCGCCTATTGGTTTGAGACCGGTACGCCGAGGTTCCTAATCGAAGCGCTGTTCAAGCGCCGCGTCAGTTCCTTAGACCTCGGCGCGATGGAGGGCAGCGACGAACTGCTATCGACGTTTGATGTCGATGACATCGCCACCGAGGCGCTGCTGTTCCAGACCGGCTACCTGACGATAACCGACGAGGAGGACATTGGTGGCGAGCCGATCTATCGCCTGGGCTATCCCAACCGCGAGGTGCGCCAAAGTCTGAACCGCAGCCTGCTGCGCTACTTGGTGAAGGACTCGACGCGGCAGAGGGCCAACAGCACGCGGTTGTATCGGCTGTTGGAAGCCAACGACTTCGCCGGGCTTAAGACGCTGTTCCACGCTTTCTTCGCCAGCATTCCCTACGAGTGGTACACCAACAACGACATCGCCCACTATGAAGGCTACTACGCCAGTGTGTTCTACTCCTATTTCGCCGGGCTAGGGCTGGACATTCGAGTGGAGGACAGCAGCAGCCACGGCCGGCTGGACATGGCGGTTTTGTTTGACAACAACGTCTATCTGTTTGAGTTCAAGGTGGTCGAAATGGCGTCCGTGGGTGCGGCGCTGGCGCAGCTAAAGGAACGTCGCTACGCGGATAAGTATCGCGCCTTGGGGCAGCCGATTCATCTGATTGGCGTGGAGTTCAGTAAGGATGAGCGCAATATCTCGGCGTTTGACGTGGAACGCGCCTGAGCAAGCGAGGCTGGTGGCACAATCCTTCTGAGTTGGCCGGGGTGTCGCTCCGGCAGGGAGCCGACGCCAATGCCAGAGACGAAGATGGCAGGACGCCGTTGCACGTGGCGGTGGAATACAGCGGTGGAATACAATGGAAGCATGAACGCATTCGCCGGGCGCTTTGCCGCGCTGCAAATTACCGGCAAACGGGACTATCAAGAGGATAGTTTCGGCCTGTTAGATGAGCGTGACCTCGGCATAGACCGCGGCGAACACGCCGTGTTGTTGATCGCCGATGGCATGGGCGGCCACGTAGGTGGTGCGATTGCCAGTGATCTTTTGTGCAAGACGTTTATCGCGGCGTATCCACGTTCTTCCGGCCCCATCGTTGATCGGCTTCGAGATTGTCTTGACACGGCCAATAGTGCTATCGCCGCTGCCGTCGCCGAAAAGTCTGCACTCGACAGCATGGGTTCGACCTTGGTCGTGGCTGTTGTTGCAAGCGAAGGGCTGCACTGGATTAGCGTGGGCGATTCTCCATTGTGGTTGTTCCGCGATGGGCAATTGAGACGGTTGAATGCAGACCATTCTATGGCGTCGGAGCTAGCCGAGCTCGTGGCGGCAGGACGCATGACTGCGGAGCAAGCGGCGCAGCATCCAAGTCGGCATTCGCTGCGCTCGGTGGTCATGGGCGATGAGATACCTCTGATTGATGTGCCGTCGCGGCCGGTTGCGCTGGATCAAGGCGACCGGGTGGTATTGGCGAGCGATGGTTTGCTGACCTTAGACGAGCAAGAGATCGCAGATGTTCTAAAGAAAACGCGAGACGCGCCATTGGAGGATAGCGCTGCGGCCCTTATCCAAGCTGTGGAAGAGGTCGGACGTCCCTATCAGGACAATGTGACTGTCTTGTTGTACGCTCCAACGGCCGAGATTGCGACTAGATGGTGCTGACGCCTCATGCGGCGGATTTGTTGAACGAGGGCGTAGTCGATAATGTGATTGCGTTTTTGGAGGGGCGGCCGCGGAAAAAAACAATAGGAGAAACGTTGTGCCTGAAGGAGGTGCGCCCATGAGCAAACGCAGACTGCCCATCGGCATTCAGACCTTCCGCGAGATCCGCGAGGAGGACTGCTATTATGTCGATAAGACGGCTTACATCCGCCGGCTGCTCGACGAGGGCAAACACTACTTCCTGTCGCGTCCCCGGCGCTTTGGCAAAAGCCTGTTCCTCGACACTTGCAAGGAGTTGTTCGAGGGCAACGAGCCGCTGTTTGCCGGGCTTTACATCCACGACCAGTGGGATTGGTCGGTGCGCCATCCGGTACTGCGGCTCAGCTTTGGCAGCGGCAACTTCAAGGAACCCGGCTACGTGGAGGCCACGCTCATGGAGCAACTCGCCGCGATCGAACGCCGGGCGGGGGTCGTCTCTGAGTACTCCACGGCCCCCGGCCGTTTTGCTTTTCTACTGGAAGCCCTGCACGACCAAGCCGGGCAGCCGGTCGCCGTGCTGATTGACGAATACGACAAGCCGATTCTCGACGCGCTGGATCTGCCGGACATAGCCCGCGCCAACCGCGACTTTCTGCGCGGCCTGTACGCGGTCATCAAGGACTGCGATGCCCACGTCCGCTTCACGTTCATTACCGGGGTGAGCAAGTTTTCCAAGGTCAGCCTGTTTTCCGGCCTCAACAACCTGATCGACATCACCCTAGACCCGCCTTACTCGGCCATCTGCGGCTATACCGAGGCAGACTTAGATATCGTGTTCGCCCCAGAGCTTCCGGGCCTCGACCGGGACGAGATCGGCACTTGGTACAACGGCTACAGTTGGGCTTCGACAAGCTCAGCCGAGCCGCTCGGCGAGGAGAAGGTGTACAACCCCTTTGACGTGCTGCTGCTGTTCCGCAACCGCGAGTTTGATGCCTACTGGTTCGAGACCGGCACCCCGGCGTTCCTCGTCGAAACCCTGTTCAAGCGGCAGGTCAGTTCCCTAGCGCTAGATAACATGGTGGGCAGCAGCGATCTGTTATCGACCTTCGACGTGGACGCCATCGCCACCGAAGCACTCTTGTTCCAGACCGGCTACCTGACCATTCACCGCAGCGAGCGGCGCGGCGGGGAGATGTTCTACCGGCTAGGCTACCCGAACCGGGAGGTGCAGCAGAGCCTGAACCGGAGCCTGCTGAACCGCATGACCGGGGATGCCTCGCGCCGGGCGGCGCACAGTGCCCAGCTCTATGACCTGCTAGAAGCCAACGACTTCGCCGGGCTTAAGACGCTGTTCCACGCCTTCTACGCCAGCATTCCCTACGAGTGGTACACCAACAACGACATCGCTAATTACGAAGGCTATTACGCTAGCGTGTTCTACTCCCATTTCGCGGCGTTGGGATTGGACGTTCGGGTGGAGGACAGCAGCAGCCACGGCCGGCTGGACATGGCGGTTTTGTTCAACGGCCATGTCTATTTGTTTGAGTTCAAGGTGGTGGAGTTGTCGTCAGCGGGTGCGGCGCTGGCGCAGTTGCAGGAGCGGCGCTACGCGGATAAGTATCGCGCCTTGGGGCAGCCGATATACCTGATTGGCGTGGAGCTCAGTAAGGATGAGCGCAATATCTCGGCGTTTGACGTGGAGCAGGCGTGAGCAGACAAGACGTAGAATCACTCACAAAAAGGAGAAGCTATGTTTCGCTCGCTATCACCGGGGGCTATCGGCGCAAGCGTAGAGAATCTCGCAGACGGGCTTGATTTGGCTGCGCGGCACGGGTTCGCTGGGTATCACTTTAACATTGGCGAAGTCGCGGCTATGGGCGCGGAAGAGGCCCTCGCGTTGGCCGAGCGCAAGGGCGTGCGCCTGTCGGCGTGGGG
>JAPPEF010000025.1 GCA_028875335.1 Gemmatimonadota bacterium | reverse complement strand
GAAGATCCGCATCCTCAACAACAGCCGAGAATGCCAATTCCGCAAAAAGAGCCACACCTTCTTTGAAGAGGTCCCGTTCCCAGACGTCCCCCGCACCACCGGCACAGTGATGGGCATCGCGGACATCGCAGAGGCTATTGATACGGACCGCGAGACCAAGGGGCCGGTTCACCTCGCTCGCCGGAGCCAAGAGATGTTGATGGGCATGATCGAGTCACACCGATTGGGCGGGCAACGCGTCGCGCTCCCAATGACCAATCGGAGCCTGTACGTCGGTCGCCGAGACTGGTAATAAATGACTTGCAAGGGCGGGGATGGCGCGCTGATTTCAGCGCAAGCAGTCGAGGGGCTTGAGGAAGTAGTGCAAGCGTCGTTATTCGCTTTGCCCTTAGGCTGGGGGCGCTGACTCCCACACCCGCTCCTCTAGCACCCCTTCGCACTCCCGCCCATCCTCAAAGACCACCCGCATCTCTACCTGTTGCCGGTCAAAGTCAGCCGGTAACTCCCACAGATGCGTCGCCAGATCGCGCGACGATTCGGCCAGCGGATCAATCGGCACTAATGGCCCCAAATCCCCCACCTCAACCTGCGTGCGCGGCGAACCATCGAACACATTGACAAAGCGGCGACCCGAAGCCTGATGCCGACACAATTCCACCGCCTCGTCTTGGTGTGGCTGGAAGGCGTGGTATTGGTTCCTGAACCCTCCTTCCGCATCAACCTCGATCACCCGATACCCCTGCGGTTCGCGTCCTTGCGGGCCGCGGCTTTCCAGCGCTGTCTTCCACCAATTGCCCGACACCGCCGCAGTGGTCATAACCTCCATAGCGCCGACGAAGTGGCGATCGTTTTCATGGTGGTGGCCGTGCAAGGTGATCACCCGTTCAAAGGGCTGCAACAGCGTCAGTAACCGCCGCGCCCCGGCAATCTCATTGGTGGGAAAGGCCATCTCCGGTGCCTGACCCGAGCGCCGTGGAAAAGTCGTCGATACCGGCACATGACTGGCCACCACCAGTGGAGCGGCCCGGTCCAGCCCCGCCAAATCCGCGGCCAGCCACTCCAACAGACCCTCATCGGCCAAGACGTGCCAGTTGGACGGATGATCCTCGGTCGGCTCGAAATAGCGCACCACGTCCAGCAGCACAAAATGTACGCCGCCAATATCGGCGCTGGCGTGCGCCGTCCCCCCTAGTTCCCGGGGCAGATAGCCACTGCACATCTCGTGGTTGCCGTGGCTCAATAGCACCGGCACAGATACCCTCTCCATGGTCTGGGCGTATTGCGCTAGCGCCTCGGGTATGAGGCCCACGTCGCCGCCGTTGATCAGGACTTCAGGCTGATGCTCCAGCATGGATTCCACACACAACTCAAATCCCCGGAAGGCACCTGTCCCGGAGTCGAGGTGAATGTCGGTAAAGTAGATGAATTTCATTGGATTATTCCTTAAGAAGCGTTCCTAAAATTGTTTTCGGGCGGCTTTTGAGCCATCCCCAAGACCGATCTTCAACCGACGTAGAAGCGGTTGCCGGATAAAAGCCACCACCTAAGACAAAATCTTGGCCGAGGGCAGAATAGGGAATAGCATAGCTCACTTTAGGCGAGCCGGTGTCCCCTTCTATCTCTGGATGGGGCCAAAGGTACTCGACAAAACCGCCGCCTTGAGCCGCCGCGGCGATGAGTTCTTGGGTCATTTTGACGCCGTTGGCGTCTTCAAGATCGTAGATGTTTTGGCCTTCAAGGTCTGGATTGGCTCCGTGAAGGATTAGGACCCCATCGGTCGTCCCAGCAAAGAGGTAGACAGATCCCTGCTTCCAAACCCCTTCGGTTCTGAATTCCTGCAAGACAGCCAGATACTCGGGAAGGCTTGCGGCGTTGTCCAAGTACGCCTTCGCCGCATGCACAAAGGCTTTCAGGGTTTCCCGATCCACCACATCGCCGGCTGTTACCTCCGGGTCTTGAGCGATGGCGGGATACGCGGCGGGCAAGAGGATGGTTAATGCCACAATGAGTACTGCTGTTAGGTGTTTCACGACGACTCTCCTTTTTGAAAAGCCAAGCGGCGGTCTTGCTCTCTCAACATTTCTTCGATGTACGCCAGCGCGTGTTGATCTGACATCTCCTTTCCAAATATGGATGGACACGGCTCTTCCTTTTTCTTGCTCACCTCAGTATATAAACTTACCCTGCAAACGCAATTGCTTCCGGTCGATGCACAAGCGGATCGCATGACGGCTCCGGCTGGAACAAGCTCTCCAAACGGCAGCTTTTACCTGTGGAAGTGAGGATTGTATGGCCTTCGCCCGCGTCTCCCATCCCGCTCTTTTCCAAGCCCCTCTAGGTCGAGGCATCGCCACCGTCCTCGGCCCCCAGGGCTTGCGTCTGACCGGCCTGACCAGCTTTCACCTCGACGAGGGGCCCGACTTTGCTTGGCTCAATATCTACCGCACCCTAGCCGATGGCCGCCAACTCGAAATCACGCGCGAGCGCACCCCAGATCAGGTGGCCCAGGAAGGCGATAGCGTCGCAGTGCGCTGGGCGGCCTGCCCTGCGGTGCAAGCCGAACTACAGGCGCACTACCGCATCGCTGGGCCTGATAGCCTCGACGCCACCTTCAGCGCCCGCTTAGCAGCCGATTACCGGCGTTTTGAATTCTTTATCGCCAATTATTTTACTCCCCACTACACGCCGTACTTCCCCGTGCAGGACGACCGCACCCATCCCGAAGGCGTCACTTGGTACCAAAAGCAGTGGTACGGCCACAACGAGGCCGAATCGTGGGCACGCGATGAAGACGCTGAAGCCGTGTTCCGCGACGGCCGCTGGCTCGATGGCTATCCTCTCAACTGGCGTCGGGGGCCGTACTACGCCCATGCCCTGACTCTGCAAGAGCACCGCTACGGCCACGCCATTCTGCTCATGGCTCGGCCCGCCGACTGCCTCGGCCTGTCGGGTTACAACAGCTACCACAACGCCCAGTACTTCCACCTGGGCGGCGACGATGTCCAAGCCGGCCAACACCTGACGTTCACCATTCGCCTAGTGCTACTGACCGAGTGGGACGATGTGCAGGCAGAGGCCCTAGCGCACTATCATCAATGGCTGGAGGAATAGAGGAATAATGAAACAGCTCAAACTCGGCGTCGTCGGCTGCGGTTGGGCCGGTCAACAGGCCATCAAGGCAACTCAGGCCAGCTCCCTAGTCGATGTCGTCGCTTTGGCCGATTTGGACGAGCCACGCCGCAACCGCGTCGCTAGCGAAGAAGGCGTGCCGCACCAATACGGCCCCTACCAAGATCTGCTGTCCGACGACCAAATCCAGGCCGTGCTACTAGCCGTCAATCCGCCCGCCCGCTATCCCATGGTCCTGGACGCTTTTGCCGCCGGCAAACACGTCTTGGTGCAAAAGCCGCACGCAGTGCGAGCCGCGCACATCTTGGAATTCGCCGCGGCGGCCGAACGCGCTGGCACCACGCTGCAATTCTGCTATTTCATGCGCCACTTTCCCCACAACCGCAAATTGCGCGTCGCAGTACGAGAGGGCTGCATCGGCGAGCCGTATCACGCCCGCATTTTCCTCAAATTCAATTCGCGCCCGCCAGCCGACAGCTTTGAAAGCTGGACCAATGTGTATGGTCACAAAGGCGGTGCCCTAGGCCAGCACGCCTCGCACGAGCTCGACCTAGCTTGGTGGTGGATGGGCTGTCCCAAGCCGCAATGGGCCTTTGCCGCCAAGCATACCATCGAGCCACTGTATCACGGCCCCGAGGGCGCGGCCGAGGATTACTTTTCCGGCCTAGTCGGTCTGGAAGGCGACAAGACCATCCAAATAGACTGCTCGCGCTGGCTGCACTGCGACACCCCCACGACCGTGGAATTGTACGGCAGCGAGGGTGCTCTATCTCAGGGAGTTATATGGCACTGGGAAGACGGACAATTCGCCGAGCGAGAATCCGCCGCAGAATCGGATATGCCCCACACCCAACCGCCCGCGGACGGCCTGTCCTTCTACCACGAAATCGAGCACTTCGCCCGCGCCGTAGCCGGCCAAGTCAAAGCCGACGTCGATGCCCAAGACGCCTATCACTTCATGCAAATCCTCGACGCCTTGTACGACAGT
This sequence comes from Gemmatimonadota bacterium, assembly GCA_028875335.1. Next base: position 43,802 of record JAPPEF010000025.1, on the reverse strand, counting down.
GCCCAACGCCGCGAAAAAGTAATGATCGACTGAAGAAGAAGCTCACGGACGCCAAGCCGCTTTCAGGTCGCCCCAAGTAGTCTGGACGACAGCAGTAGCATCATCAATGCGGTGAAATTCCAAGGTTTCGATCCCGCCCTCCTCCGTAGTAGTGATGGACAGGGTATCACCTTCAATGGCATAGGTGCTATTTATCTTCTCGAATTCACCGAGTCCTAATTCAGCAAGGAACTCGTCCTCATCGAGTTCAGCGAGGAACTCATCGACGAACGCCTGTTCATACGCGGGGTAATCCTCGTCGGAGACTCCCTCTTGGTCTGCGGCTAAACGGGCGAAGCCACGGGCGAAGCCAATGAAGAATTCCTTTATGAACTCGACGAACTCGACGGGGGTCATCTTCTCATCGTCGACGATATAGTACAATTCGACTATATCAACCCACAGGCTATCGCCCGCAACTCGATAGGTGCCGGAGAACTGGACAGAGAGCGCCTCTATGGGAGATTCGACATCGTCTTCTCCCCCCTCGATGTTTTGGTCGAGCGCAAAGGTGCCATCCGCCTCGAAGGTCAGGCGCATGGTAATCTCACTGCTTTCCTCATCGATATAGGTCCCCTCCCAAGTGCCGTGGAGAGCCTCTTCCTGAGCGGCGAGCGGCAGAGCGAGGAGGCAAAGGAACGCGATGGACGGCAGAAGCTGGTGCATGACGACCTCCTTTGAAGGGCACAGTGATAAGAGTACTCCGGGACAGCATCCGCAGCAAAGCGGAACAAAGTCCAACCGCAACATCCCGTCCTCAGTTGACGGGGTAAAATTCAGACGCTACTATCCGTCTTTCGTTCCACTTCCTCACAGCAGAAAGCACGCGCCATGACCGAATCCATCCCCATCAGCAAGAACATCACCCAAGGCCCGTCCCGAGCTGGGGCCCGCGCCATGTACCGGGCTGCCGGCTTCGACGCCGAGGCCCTGCGCAAACCCCTCATCGGCATCGCCAATACCTGGACCGAGCTAGGCCCCTGCAATTTTGGCCTGCGCGGCCTAGCCGAGCACGTCAAGGCTGGTATCCGCCAAGCCGGCGGCACCCCCCTCGAATTCAATACAGTGGTGATCTCCGACGGCATCACCATGGGCACCGAAGGCATGAAGACCTCACTCATTTCGCGCGAAGTCATCGCCGACTCCATGGAACTGGTGGTGCGCGGCCACATGCTCGACGGCTTTGTCGCCCTCACCGGCTGCGACAAAACCACCCCAGGAGCCATTATGGCCATGTGCCGCTTAGACATCCCCTCAGTGCTGCTCTACGGCGGCTCGATTATGCCCGGCCGCCACGACCAAGCCGACATCACCATCCAAGACGTGTACGAAGCCATCGGTGCCCACGCCACCGGCCGCATCGACGACGACCAATTGCGCCTCATCGAGGAAAACGCCTGCCCCGGAGCCGGTTCCTGCGGCGGTCAATTCACCGCCAATACCATGGCCACCGCGGCCGAAATCCTCGGCGTGGCCCTCATGGGCTCTGGCTCGGTGCCGGCCACCGACCCGCGCAAGGAAGCCGTCGGCACCCAAGTCGGGTCCCTAGCCGTCGAATTAGTGCGCCAAGGTCGCACCCCCTCGCAAATCATCACCCGCCCCGCCCTCGACAACGCCATCCGCTCCATTGCCACCACCGGCGGCTCGACCAACGGCGTACTGCATTTTCTGGCCATTGCTCGGGAGGCTGGTTTGGAACTGGACATTGAGGACTTCCAGACCTTGAGCAGTTCCACCCCACTCATGGTTGACCTCAAACCGGGCGGTCGCTTTGTCGCCCCCGACTTAGACAAAGCCGGTGGCATCGCCCTAGTGGCCCGCCGCCTCAAAGAAGCCGGCCTGCTGCACGAGGAAGCCCTCACAGTATCGGGCCGCACCATTGGCCAAGAGGCCGACCGCGCCGTGGAAACCTCCAGCCAGCAGGTTGTGGTCTCGGTCGATAAACCGCTGAAAAAATCGGGTGGTCTAGTCATACTCAAGGGCAATCTCGCCCCCGAAGGCGCGGTAGTGAAATTGGCCGGCCACGAGCGCGCCCAGCACCAAGGTCCAGCCCGCGTCTTCAACAGCGAGGACTCGGTCATGCCGGCCATTGAGCAGGGCCAGATCCAGCCCGGCGATGTGGTGGTCATCCGCTACGAAGGCCCCAAGGGCGGGCCTGGTATGCGCGAGATGCTAGCCGTCACCGGTGCCATCGTGGGGGCGGGTCTGGGCGACTCCGTGGCCTTGGTCACCGATGGCCGCTTTTCGGGTGCCACCCGCGGCCTGATGATCGGCCACGCCGCGCCCGAAGCCGCAGTGGGCGGCCCCTTGGCCGTCCTGCACGACGGCGATACCATCTCCATCGACACCACGGCCGGCCGGTTGGACGTAGCACTAGACGAAGCCGAGTTGCAGGCCCGTCTAGCCGCCTGGGAGGCCCCGCCGCCGCGCTACACTTCCGGCGTAATGGCCAAATACGCCCGCTCGGTGTCGTCGGCGGCACAGGGGGCGGTGACCAGCTAATCGTTGAGGGATCTGACGGTCGCTACGGCCCCTCCCACCGACTGACCACCTGCTTCTCCTTTTGCACGCGCTGGTGTAGATTCTGCCATTCCTGCGAGCCATCATCCTCCAGAATTTCAGTACGCACCCCCTCCACATAGGTTCCCGGCGCACTGAGGTTTTCCATGTATATGCAGGTGCCTTCGGGATAGACAATAGTGTTGATCAGCCGCGGTTTCGGGTGGATGTAGAGCTGCCCTTGACGCGCATGTTCGTCAAGCTGCTCCTGCGAAACGAGGTATTGCTCAACCGCCGCCTCATCAACCTCGACGCCGAGGCCGGGCCCGTCGGGAACCCGCTGGTGCCCATTGATCACCTGAACGGGATCGGTCAGCAGATGGTGGCTGTACATATTGATACAACTAATCGCCGGCCACCGCGCGTGCGTTAGCACCGAGCCGAGATGGGCGTCCCACGTGGTCGTCAACCCATTGCCGACGATCTGCAACCAGAACGGCATGGAAACTTCCGCAGCGCATTGCCCTTGGCGCATGGTCATTGATTTCCCGCCCCCAATCACAAAGCCGTCGCAAACTTCTTCGCGCACCGCCGTGAGAAACGGCGGCGAACCAAAGTGCATGGCCACCGGCCTGTTCACAGCTTGGCGGATCTGGCGATTGCCGAGAATGTCGTCCTGCGGGATGGGCGTTTCGAACATGGCCACGTTTTCGTAGCGCTCGAGCTTCTTGATGATCGGAATGGCGTTGGCCGCATTCTCCCAAGAGCCGTTGGGATCGAGGTCGAGATGGAAATGAGGGGGCACCACCTTGCAGATGGCATCGACCTGCGCGACGATGTCGTTCCAGGGCCTCGGTTTGTTCTTGAGATTCGTGTACCCTTGCGCCACGGCCTCGGCTGCTTCCGCGGCCCAGTTTTCCGGCGAGGAGTGACTGCACCACCAAGAAATCGGCGTCCAGTCGCGCACTTTGGTGCCCAGCAGCCGGTGCACTGAGACTTCGAGTATCTTGCCGACCACGTCGAACAGCGCCATCTGCAAACCAGCGCCTAGGCTGTCTTCGTTCATCAGTTCGGCCGGGCTTTGGCCGATGGTACGCGCAACCGCGTCATCGGTCACGCGGCCGTAGGTGTAGTGAATGACGGTCTCTCCCCAGCCCACGTGGCCCGTGTCAGTAGTGACCTTACACAGCTCGAGGATGGACCAATTGTAAACCGACTGGCGGGTTATCTCCTGCTGTCTGGGCGTGAACGGGACATCGACGATAATGCGTTCGACATTGGTGACTTTCATGGGATTTTCCTTTCAGCAGAGACGAGATGGATAGGATGGTTGAAAGGCAAAAGGATCGCTATATCTTTAGCGAACACGGAGGAGTTCCGGATTGCACTGGTAAGATAGTTTCACCGTAACCAGCAATCCAGTTTTCGGTGCCACTAAATAGCTACCATCGAGAGGCTGCCGCAATGACTGACCACAAAGCACCCAGACGCCGCCCGCCCCGCATTCGCCTGAACACGGGCGCTTGGAGTCCACTAGTTGACATGATCGACGTCTTTCCAGGCCACCGTGGCTCCAGTCGGCACGAAGAGTTGGAGCTATACGATGCCCCGCTTGGCATCCGCTTTGAGATCGAGGAGGCCGTCAAGTCCGAGCCAGTCCTGCAAGCGACAATGGAGTGGGAAGGCACTCACGTCTCGCCGCTCTACATCTGGCAACAGGACGGGCGCTATCACTTGCTCTACGACAGCGGGGGTGGCCAGTGTTACGCGGTCAGCGACGATGCGTACAACTGGACGCGCCCCGTCCTGAACGAGGTCGAATTCAACGGCTCGTCCAACAACAACCTGCTCGCCAACTCGTGCAAAGGGGCTACCGGAATCTTCGAAGACCCCAACGCGCCTCCCGAGGAGCGCTTCAAGGCGATGGGTGGCCGCATGTACTGGTGGGATCCGGACACCGGTGAAGAGCTGTCTGGAGAGGAGCCATCTCGGCGCATCAAAGCCGAGCAGGAGCAAGAAAACTACACCGGTCCCCGGGCTGAAATCACGGGTCACATGCTCGCCTGGACGTCATCCGACTGCCTCCACTGGACGCCCTTCCCAGAGCCGCTAGCGTACCGGCCGGTCAACGGCGGCATATCGGCCCGTTACGACGAACACCACGGCAACTATTTCGCCTACATCCAGCTAATGGGCTACCCCGCCGAACTGATCGAAGGCATTGGCGTCAACAGACTCGAACAGGGCATGCAGATCCGCACAATCGGCTTTTCGCGCACCGACGACTTTGCCAACTGGCCCGCTCCAAAGCTGGTCCATCACCCCGACACCGAAGACCCGCCCGACATCAGCTTTTACGGTGCCAATTACTTCCCCTACCCAGGCCGCGACGACCTGCACGGCATGTTCATCCCGGTGTACCACCAGATCGCCAGCACCATCGACGGGCAGATCGCCTTCAGCCGCGACGGCCTCTACTGGTCCCGTCCCGAGCGCCGGCCAATCCTGCCGCTGGGAGACGAGGGAGACGGCGACGAGTGCATGGCCCACTTCTGGCGCAGCGGCCTCGTCGAGCTGCCCGATGGCTACTGGGCCTGTCCATACGCGGCCTTCTCCGTCATTCACGACTGCCCAGCCGACAAAGTGCCCGAGCTCTTTCCCTTGCGGCAACCACAGCAGATTCGCTGGGCGCGCTGGCGTCCGCACCGGTTCTGCGGGATACGCGCCAGCGCCGAAGGCTGCTTCTCCCTGCCCTCCCTCTTCCGCGTCCACGACGAATTGCGCCTCAACTATCGCTGCGAGCCGGGCGGCTGGATTCAGGTTGAATTACTAGAAAAGCTGCCGTCGCTGATGCTCCCCGATGCCGACCCACTACCGGGGTTCACCTTTGACGAGTGCGACCGTCTAACGGGCGATTGCGAAGACCGAGTGGTAACCTGGCAAGGCCGCTCCGACATCTCCGCGGCCGGCGAGGCAGTCGGCATCCGGGTGCGCATGCTCGGTGCCAAACTGTTTGCCTATCGCGTCTAGAATTTTCGCCCCGCCCCTTTCTCACTCTTCGGCCAGCCCCATCAGCCGACGACCGACATCCGTGAGGCGATTCGGCGTCCAAGCCGGCTCCCAGGTCAATTCAACAACGACAGAACGGACGCCCGGTAGCTGTTCCAGCCGCGCCCGCAGTGGTTGGGCAAGGAAGTTGTACTTCGGTCTCCCCCGGTGCGGCATTGTCATCACCACGCGAATGTCGTCGCCGTGCGTGCGCACATCGTAGATATAGCCCATGTCCACTAGGCTAGCGTCCACGGTGTTGAACTGGTCCTCGCGAACCTCCCGCATGGCTTCCCACAGAGCGCGCTTTCGCGGCCAGTCAGCGGGGCGCTCGCCGATACGAGCTAGGGGTTGGCCCCCTTCCGCTGCCTCGTCAGTCCAGTCCGCAGGTGCGGGCGCGTCCACCGCGACAATCAGAGGAGCCAACAGTCGCTCGCGCAACGCTTCCAACCCAGCGGCACCGCCCTGCTCGGGGTACGGTGCCAGCAGGTAGGCATTGCGCTGCACAAGGGACAAGCCGGTCTGGAGCCAAGCGCTGTCGCGCAGCATGGGCCGACACCAGACCGACGCGTGCGGCGGCTGGCCCGGCTTGGCATGGTCGAGGGTGACGTCGAGGTGCTGATAGAGCTTGGCTTTTGACGTCGTCTCCGGGCCGGCGGTGGGCGATCCTTCGAGGTGATGGTCCAAATAGATGGCAAATAGGCTGTCCCGACTCTGACGATGGTAGAAGCCCACGCCCCAGACGTGGTCTATCTGCTCCGGCGGCACCGGCCCCTCGTGGACGCGACCGGCTTCGTCCATCCACAGAGACGCGTCGAAAGGCCGGCCGCCGAAGTACCACTCGTCATCACGGGCCACATGCGCACAGAAGTCGCGCGTTGCCTCCATGCGACCATCCTTCAGGAAATAGGGGACTCCGGCGTAGAAGGTATAGGTCAGGTCCATGAAGAAGCGGCTGGGCGTGAATAGCGGGTGTACTGGACTGTGGGGGAAGCCAAAACGCCGCACACGGGCGCACAAGGGACCGCGCACCACTTCGTAGTGGGGACACTCGGCCCAGTTTGTCACCCGCATTTTCTGAAAGGCACCAGCCGTGGTGTAATCGTGGGCCCAGTCGATATTGGGTGGCTCGCCGTGGCCGTTCCCGTGTGTGGACAACCGCAGCCCGCCTAAGTGCCACTTGGGGGTCAGAGACTCCAGTTGGCCCATCTGCCGGGAGAGGGCGGCCACGTAGTGGGGAGTCTCGATCTCCACACCGACACCCTCTCCCCGGATGCTCAAGCGGCTCGGGTAGTCGGGCAACTCGGCGGCGGGGTTGCCGCAGAAGATGAGAAACACGGCCTGACCAGCGGCGGGGACATCAGCCTCGAAGACCAAGTGGGCGAACCAGTATGGACCGCGACGGACCGCGCCATAGACTTGGCTGCAAACCTCGCACAGCCGGCCGCTGTCGAGCCGGGCGACGCGCAATTCGCGTTCCGGCGCGGTCACCCTTTCCGCGGGCATCGCCACGAGGAGGTCCAGCGGCTCGGACTGCCGCGCCTGGCCGATAGGCTCGCTGAGCCGCACGGTCTGGCACAGCTCCCAGCCGTCGGCCCATCGGGACCAGGGCTTGGGTAGCTGCTCAGTCAGGTGCCACCCACTAGCGGGCAGGTCAACAGGCCCCGGTTCTGCACGCAGCATGCGCTCATTGGCTATAGTGTCCTTGATGGAGTCAGCCACGCCCAGAGCCAGCTCGTGGTTCCCTGTGCTCAGCGCCCGCCGCAGAATTTCAACCTTGGTGTCGACATCGTCGGTGCGGTGGGCCCAAGTGGGCTCAAGGTCTTGCGCGTCGGCGGTCATCGGTATGTCCTCCAAGTGAGAATTTTACTGAAACATCACGTGGTATATTATTGTGAAAAGACATAAATTTTAAAGTAATCTTAGCCGCTTAGAACCGATAGTCGCGGCAGCACACACTGCCAATCCCCAATTCACCCATGCCTCTCACCTTCCACTGCTCCGCCTGCCAGACCCCCTATCCCCAAGCCCCGGCTCCCTATCGCTGCCTCGCCTGCGACGCACCTCTCGAATGCCGGCCCCTCACCCCGACCTTCCCTCTCGACCAGATCGCCGCCCGTCCCGCCGACATGTGGCGCTTCCGCGAAGCCCTACCCCCGGTGGGCGCCCCCGTCTCTCTGGGCGAAGCCCGCACCCCCCTAATCCCCTTCGACCTAGAGGGTCTGACGGTCCTGGCCAAATGCGACCACACCCTGCCCACCGGCTCGTACAAAGACCGCGGGGCCGCCCTGCTCATGAGCTATTTGCACGCCTTGGGCATCAAGGAAGCAGTAGAGGACTCCTCGGGCAACGCCGGGGCCGCCCTAGCCGCGTACGCGGCCCGCGCCAAGGTGCGCCTCAAAGTCTTCTGTCCGGCTTCGGCCTCTGCGGGCAAACTGGTGCAGATTCATCTGTACGGTGCCGAACTAGTTCCGGTGGAAGGACCGCGTCCCCGGGCCACTGAGGTTTTGCTAGAATACATCGCCCGCACTGGGGCCGTGTACGCCTCGCATCTGTGGCACCCTCTCTTTATAGAAGGTCTCAAAACCCTGGCCTTTGAACTAGCCGAGCAACTCGACTGGACCGCTCCCGACGTAGTAATCTGTCCGGTGGGGGCCGGCAGCATCTTACTCGGCCTGTACCGCGGCTTCCTCGATTTGCAGCGGGCCGGGCTAGTCAACCGCCTGCCGCGCCTCATTGCCGTCCAAGCGGAACACGTCTCGCCGCTGTACCAAGCCTTCCACGCCGACTTGGACGTGGTCGCCCCTGCTACTTCTCCGCGTCCCACCCGAGCCGAGGGCATTGCCCTACCCCGCCCGGTTAGAGACCGCGAAGTCATCAACGCCTTGCGCCAGTCAGCAGGTACTGTAGTCGCCGTCTCCGAAGAGGCCATCGTCCGGGGCCTGCGCCAGTTGGGCCGGTCCGGTTTTTGCGTGGAACCCACTTCGGCCGTGATCTGGGACGGCCTGCTCCAAGCCCGAGCCGTCGGTCTGGTGGAGCCGGGTCAGCGGATTGTGGCCGTGCTTTCGGGTCACGGCCTGAAGGCCGCCCAACCCATCGGCGAGATATTAGCAAACGGCGAGTGAATCAGTAAATCCACGATAAATAACTGACGTTACGCATTGTAGGGGGCGGTTTCAAACCGCCCCCTACCGATGTTCCACAGGTAGGGGCGACCGGCCGGTCGCCCCTACCACCGCCCCTAAAAAAATCTTGACTTCTCTATAACAATAGTGTATTATGTAGATAGAACACTATTACAATGAGACAAAAATGAAAACCACAATCAGAAAGGAGTGCGAAGATGCCGCTCGATTTTGATCCCACTCGCCCTATCTATCTGCAGATCATCGAGGCGATGAAAAAGCGCACCGCTCAAGGAATCTATCAGGCCGGAGGCCCTTTGCCGTCAGTGCGGGAAATGGCCAAGGAGATGGGCGTGAATCCCAATACCATGTCTAGAGCCTACATGGAATTGGAGCGCGAAGGATTTATAACCACGCGACGCGGCGAGGGATCGTCGATAACCGAGAGCGCCAACCGCATCGACAGCGAGCGCCGCACCCTAGCCGGTGCTGCGCGCGACCGCTTTGTCGCCGAGATCCGCGACTTGGCGCTCTCACGCGAACAAATCGACGACCTGCTGCGCGAAATTTCAGAGGAGGTGACACTATGATAGAAGTAAAGAACCTGTGGAAGCGATACTCTGGCGTGACGGCCCTAGGAGGCATCTCCCTAACCGTCGAAAAAGGCCGGGTAATGGGCGTTCTCGGCGAAAATGGCAGCGGCAAGAGCACGCTCTTCAAAATCCTCGCCGGCGTCGCCCACGCCAGCGAAGGCAGCGCCAGTATCTCGGGCCAACCAGTCGGCATTCAAACGCGCCGCATCACTTCGTACCTGCCCGAGGTCAGCCCGTTTTACGACTGGATGCTCGTCAGCGAGCAGCTCGAATTCCTAGCCGCGTTCTTCCCCGGCTGGGACATGGACAAATCCCGCGAGCTGCTCGGCCTGATGAACGTCGATAGCCACCGGAAAATCGGCACCCTGTCCGACGGCCAGCGGGCGCGGCTGAAAGTGGTAGCCGCCTTTTCGCGGCCAAGCGAGTTGGTACTCATGGACGAGCCGCTGGGACGAATCGACCCGCCGTCGCGTCGGCGTATCTTGGAGATCTTGCTGAGAGAGTTTCGCGTCGGCGAGCAGACGATCCTGATATCGACCCACCTCGTCAGCGAGGTGGAAGAGCTGATAGAAGAGGTGGCCTTTCTGCGCCACGGCGAGATCGCAGTCAGCGGCAACATCGAAGAGTTGAGGCAAAATCGCGGCATGTCGCTCAGCGACATTTTCGAGGAGGTGGTAGCGTGAATACTTGGAAGACTCTGTACATAAAGGAAATAAAGGACAACCGCACCCTGTTCGTCTTGCTACCGTTGGTGACGGTCTTTCTCGAACTCGTTGCGGTGCTGTCGTTCGACGGCAGGCAGGACCCCTCGCTCCACTTCCTGTGGAGCTTTGTTCCCTATGCGTTTTTACTGATCCTACCCTTTGTACTCAGCCACTCGTTCGCCCAAGAAGTTAAAGGGCAGACCCATTATCTGCTCCTCTCCCTGCCAGTGTCGCGCACGCAGATCTTAGCGGCCAAAGCTGCGGCCGTGGTGACCCTCGGCATCGTCTTAGGCGCGTTGAGTAGCGCCGGTCTCGTCGTCGTTGTCGGCGAACTGCACTTACTCGCACTCGAGGCGAAGAAAACGTCATCACATGCACTATATTTCATTCCCCTGTTCAGCGACATCACAGGGTACACCCTAGTTATCATCGGAGTGTTCTACCTATCGGCGATGGCAGTGATGCTGGGCATTGCCGGCGGAGCCTCCGGCCTGAAGTTGGTCGTGCGGCGCTTTGCTGGCCTCGCTTCTACCGCCTTCGTCTTAGGCGTGTTGTACTTCTACTTTAGCACCCTTCCCGATGTGCTCGACTTGTCCGGCACGCACGAAGTACTCTGGTTCGACCGCGATTCTAACGAGCCAATAGGACTAAACCCAGAGTTTCTCAAGCTCAGTTTTATGTTCCTCGGGTACTCAATCCTCGTCGGACTGGCGTCCATGGGAATCGGGATGTGGCTGTTTGAAAAGCGGGCCGAAGCCTAAGCCGATCGCTTGCGCTCGGCCCACGTGCGGCGTTTGCGGCGGTGCAACGCCACATCGTCGCGGTAGGCGTCGGGGTCGCGGTCCAAGCCGGTCTCGCGGTCGAGGAAGAGCGGGAAGTCGGAGGCCGGGGGTTTGGCGTTGTGATAAGCGTTGGTGTAGGAACGCATGATGATGCGCTGCTCGCGGTTGAGCGTCTCAAGCCAAGCGGGATCGGACTGGAGGCGGTCGGCTGGGGTGAGCCAAGCCGGGCAGTAGGCGTAGAAGATATTCTTGCGCACCACGTCGCTCTCGTTGGGCTCGACGCGATGCCAGATGCTCGAGTGCATAAAGGTCATGGTGCCCTTGCGCAGGCAGACCACCCGCTCGCCCGGGATCGGCTCGTGGCTGTCGTACTCGTCAACGTATTGCTTGCGGTGGCTGCCGGGCAGAACCACTAGGTTGCCCATCTTGGCCCGTGGCAGGTCGGTCAGCCAGAAGCCGATCTTGATTTGCAGCGGCAAATCGGGCGAGAAGGTGCCGTACGGCACGGCGCGGGCACCGTCGGGATGCCAGATATTGTAGCGTTCGCCGCCGGGTGGACGGATAAAAAACTGGCTCTGGTGCAGCTTGAGCAATTCGCCGAAGAGGTCGTAGGCGTAGCCAATGTGGCGAGGGTGGTCAATGAGCGCGGTAAAGGCGGGATCGCGCTCGACGATATTTTGGCAGCCGAAGGTCTCCCCCGCCCGGTATTTGGGGCTGGATTGGCAAACGCGATCGACGGCAGCCGTGAGTTCGTCGATGGCTTCTTGGTCCAGGGCGTCTTCAAAAAAGAGAATCCCCTCGCGGTTGAAGGTTTCCCACTCGTCGTCGGTAAAGCCAGGTGGGGCGATGCGGTAGGCGGAATCGGTCATGGTGGAGGTCCTGTCTGAAAGGTTTGGCAAAATGGCTTCTCTATTTCCATTTCTGCTTCTTTTTTGGAATTATTGATTCCAAAATATCATTTAACAAAGCCGACCCACTAGCTGGATAGCTATGCCCGGCGCTGGTACGCAATGGCGTAAAAAGCCTGCGACTGGCCGCTGCGGTTCGGCTCGCTGCGGTGCCAAGTGTAATTGCTGAAGAACAGCCCGTCCCCCGGCCTAGTGGTAATTAGCTTCTCTTGGGCAAAGTCCACTTGCTCCAGAGGCACGCGATGGCGTTTGAAAGGCTGGAAGCCGTCGTCGCCCACGTGGCCCATGGGCGGGTCGTCGTAGTATGATTCGTGCTCTATGAGCTGCCAGCCTTGGTGGCTAGCCGGCATCACGGCCAAGGCGCTGGCTTCTACTCCGACTTCCGTCAAGGGGATCCAACAGTTGCATCCCAACTCTGGAGCTATTTTCCAGTAGAACGAATCCTGATGAAAATAGCTACAGCCCCCCTGCTCTTCGACGATCGCGGCGTGCTTGACCCCTACCTGATCGGTAAAGCGCTCCACTGGCCCTTCCAGCAGGGCCGCCATGATTTCGGCCAAGCGCGAATGATCGGCGACCCTCGCGAACACCTCCTCTTGGCTGGCCGGCTGCTGAATGCCGCCCGGCAGCGGACTGCCCCCAGCGGCTTTATAACGACTTGGATCGAGGACCTGGAAATGCCTCTCCGACCAGTCGGGCAAGTCCCAGGCTATTTCCATAGTGCGCTGACGAGCGGCCTCGATCAGATCGGCCGGAATCAATTTCTCAACTAGGCAATAGCCTTCTTCACGGTATTGCCGCAGATGCGTCTCTGTCGCTAAAACCATGATCTCTCCTCCCGCGAGTTATGCGTCTGACCCTACCCTGCCTCGACATCGGAGCGGTAAGGCACGCGCCCGTGCAGCAACGCATCGCAGGCCGCCCCCACCGCCGGATTGCCGCCGGTCAAACGCCCCATGGCCCGCGCTTGAGCCACGGTCAAGCCGCCAGCAAACAATTGCGTAAAGGTGTTAATATCGCAGCACAGCGCGTCTTTGTCTGCCTTTTCCGAAACTTGCACCTGACCTCCTTCCACCTGCACTGTCACGGCCAGCGGCTTGTCGGCATTCACCACCCAATCGGAGACTTCAAACGAGACCGTCGCCTGCAAATTTTCAGGCGGCTTGAGATGCGCCAGAGCTTGACCCACGTCCAGCACTCGCAACGCTAGGTCGTGCTCGACGACACCATCAAAGCGCTCAGGAAAAACGTGGAGCAACAAGCTGTCGGGCGGTAGTTCGAGTCTCAGGGCGGCGACTCCGTCCATATCGGCTAAGGACCGCACGAATTTCAATTGGGCAGCAAAAGAAGCCCCGTGCAACTCCCGCACGGTAATGCGTTTGCCTTGGCCACGCCCCATATCCCCTATTCCCATTATAGCGGAGCAGTCTATGCCCCCACCATCCCCTTCCAGCACCCAAAGCTCGCGCCGTATATCCTCCTTTTGCCAAAACGCTTCCGAACGCACCGACTGCCCATTCCGCAATTGCGCCCCTTCGGTATGCAACCGATGCACAGCGGTCGCGTCGTCCGCAGTCGCCCGCCGCACCTCCCCCACCGTCGCCGTGGCTTGACGCACCAAATCCGGCCATACTCTCAGTTCCAACCTCGGTGCCGGACAAGCCCACCCGAATTTGCCGTACCACCTAAAGGAAAAAGGCCACAGCGGGCTGATACAGCAACCGCGTTCCCGCAGTATGTGAATGGCCCGCACCATAAGCCCACCCGCGTGACCGCGCCGCTTGTGCTTGGGATCGGTAGCCACCCCGCCAATGGCCCCAGCCGGAATCTGCGCCGCGCCCCACCACAGCGATTCGGGCTGATAGCCCAAAACGCACACCATAGTCCCCTCCCCATCAAAGCCAGCCAGCGCCGTCTCATCCTCCCCGTACCAATCCTCGGCGTGTTCCATAAAGGCGCGTCCGGCCACTAGGCGGGCATGGGGTAAATCCTCTGGCCCTATCTGGCGGACGTCTAGGTCTTTATTGTAATGGGGTTGCTGCATCGCCGTTCTCCTCCTCTGGGCATTGTCCTACCAACCCGAGTATCGCTATTATTCCCAACAATGGGAAGCGACTAACTTGAGCGTCAAAATGAAAATTATCAATCGCAGCATCAACCGCAGCCAGCCAAATACACCACGGCCCTTTTCGACCTTTCTCGCGCTCGCGGGCCGGCCGACCTTGGCGTGGCTGATCCCCTTCTTGGGGCTAACTGCGGCTTCTATAGTGGGCGCGGCAAACTGCGACGACTCGGTGTGGGACGCTGCCGACGACGAGCACTACGTCGCCCGCTTCAACGAGCACCACGGGCCGATAGAACCTACAGCGCCCTTAGCAACGTATCTAGAAATCCGCAACTACGACCGCTTCAACGGGGCTGTCCTCGACGACCGGCTGGCGCTCGTGGCCCGCAGCGGCACCGATCAGGGCTGGTCGCCGACCGTCGGCGTGGACTCGTGGAGCGCGTCGCTCAACGAGATGTACCGGCACACGGGAGATCGTCGCTACTTCGACGAAAATCTCAAGCTCGTCCGCGTCGTCATTAACAACCGCGACGACCGGCGCGTACCCCAAGAGCAGTTGTGGAACGGCTCGGTGGTGCCGTTGTGGAGTGACGGCACTTACTCCTCGCGCGGGCGCGAGGCCTATGTCCTGCACACCGGACTGATCGCCTATCCGATCTTCGACTTCCTATTGCTCGCCCGCGAAGACCCCGACCTGCTGGACGCCTTCGACCCCGGTGAGTACGACCACATCCTAGCAGACGTGCAAGAGGCGGTTGCCTTCCACGACGCCGAGTGGGTTGACGGGCCTGGGCCGTCCGAGGGCCACTACCACCACCCGCCCGACTACCAAGACTCCAACTACGCCACCGTGCCCGTGCCATTCAACTGGCTCAGCGCCATGGGCCGTGCTCTGTGGACTTCCCACCTACTAACCGGCGACCCCGAGCACAGAGATCGCGCCATCCGCTTGGCCCACTACTGCAAGAACCGTCTCCATCCAACGCCCGACGGGGCCTACATCTGGGAGTACTACCTGCCACGGGAGTCAGTCCGGCACCAAAGTAAGCAGTGGAATGAGGTGTTCTCCGAGGATACCGGTCACGCTGCCCTCAGTCTCACCTTTCCGATTATGATGGCGGACCACGGCCAAGTCTTTGACGCCAGCGACATGATGCGCTTCGGCCAGACAGTCCGCTGCGGCTTCGGTCGCCTCGGAGGAGGTGTGCTACTCGGCGAGATCAACGGAGACCCAACCCGCTTCGGGCCGGCCCAGGTGAGCGTCATGGCTCCCTTCCTGCGCCTCACTCCCTACGTGCCGGAGGTATTCTCGATCATCGCCGCGTACTACACCTATTTCATCGACTCGGAAGGGCCGCTCGACGGGGCGCTACTGCGTCGCTTCGAGCCCACCGCTGCGGTATCTACGGTAGTGCAAGAGGAACTGGAGAGGCCGCTGGTGGCGACGCTTGCGCAGCCCTACCCAAATCCCTTCAATAGCTCGGTGCAGATCGAGTACTCCCTCGCAGTCGCTGCTGCGGTACGCCTAGAAGTATTCGACGTATCCGGGCAGCGACTGCGGACACTCGTCAACGCACGGCAGGCCTCGGGAACGCACCGTGCACACTGGGACGCTGATGGCGTCGCCGCCGGCCCTTACATCGTCCGCCTGCGGGCCGGCGAGTGGAGCCAGACGCGCAAGCTCCTGCTGCTCAAGTAGTCGGTGTCCCAACGACTCGTCAACTCTATGTGCCCGTCGCAGATCATCACCGGCTCGGTGCTAACCTCGCACAAAAACGCGCCCGAGTAGGTTAAAAGAGCAAGGAGATATTGAATGAAAATTAGCGATCAAGGCATTATCAACCGCGGCGAGTCCAATACACCGCGCGCCTTTTCGACTTTTCCCGCGCTCACCCCGCTGGCCGATAGCTCGCTGCTGTCCACCTACCGCGTCGGCAGCAGCAAGGATTCAGCGGACGGCACGATCGAACTGAAGCGTTCGGACGATGGTGGACAATCTTGGAGCGACCCCGCAACCCCTTTTGCCACGACCTTAAACGGGCTGAACGGCTCGATCAGGGTCGGCTATATCACCGACCTAGGCAACGGCCACCTGTTGCTCGCCGCCATGTGGGTGGACCGCCAGACCTATCCGGGCCAACCCCTCTTTAACGAAGAAACCGAGGGCTGCCTGCCGATGGAGATCGTCCTAGCCAATTCCCACGACTTAGGGCGCACGTGGTCCGACTGGCGCGTCGTGCCCGTCCCCCCGGACGTTGGCCCACCCAGCCTGACCAACCCCGTACTCATCCTGCCCAGCGGCCGGCTGGCCCTGAGCATCGAGACCAATAAAACCTATTTGGACCGGGGCCAGTGGCTGCAACGGGTGGTGTATTTGTATTCAGAAGATCAGGGCCAGACCTGGAGCGATCCTGTCACCACTTGCCAAGACCCCACCGGCCGCATTTTTAACTGGGACCAGCGCGCTGGCGTCTCCCCCGACGGCCGCGTGGTTACCTTCACCTGGACCTACGACCGGCAGACGACCCAATATCTCAACATTCAGCGACACATCAGCTCAGACGAAGGCGCGACTTGGTCTGCCCCCGATGACCTCGGTTTCCCCGACCAAGCCGCGCATCCGGCCATTTTGCCCGACGGCCGCGTGGTCTTGGCCTGGGTCGATCGCTTCCAGTCGCACTCGATCCGCGCCCGCCTAGCTCCAGCGGCAGACGCCCCCTTTGACGCAGCCACTGAAGTAGAACTGTACCGCCAGACAGTCGAATCCTCACAGACCGCGGCCGGCCAAGGAGACACCGGCGACCTGTTAGCTGAAATGGGCCTGTGGAGTTTTGGTCTGCCCTTTTCAGCAGCCCTGCCCGACGGCGATGTCATGGTCGTCTATTACGCCGGCGATGACGCCTGCATGGAAGTGCGCTGGGCTCGTTTATCTCTATAGGAGGACAACTTGGCAACGCCGCCGCTAGTCGTTCTCGATACAAACGTGCTTGTCGCTGGACTATGTCGCCGCATAAACTCACCTAGTTTCAAAATTCTTCAGAACATCCAACAGGCGACCATTCCCCTAGTTTTAACACAAAAGCTGTATCTTGAATATGAATCGGTCTTAACAAGAAGAAGTACTCTCAAGTTAATAGGTGCCAGTAAAGAAGAAATTGAGTTTATCTTGGACGCATTGCTAGCACTTGCCTATCAATCTGAAGTATTTTATTTATGGCGTCCAAACTTGCCTGATGAGGAAGACAATTTTGTATTAGAAGCGGCTGTTGCAACCAACGCTTTAGTGGTGACCAAAAATATCACTGACTTTCAAAGGGGTGAGTTGAAATTTCCAGACCTCGTGATTTTAACCCCTCAACAGTTCTGTGATCTTTATCTATAGCCGATGGAGAAAGACCATGAGCGCGATTTCTGTGCGATTGCCAGATGAACTAAAAGACAAAGCGATGCGGTTGGCGAAAAAGAAAAACATGTCTTTTAACAGTTTGGTAAACTATTGGCTTCAAGCGGCTGTCCAACAAGATGAGACTATCGAGTGGATGAAAAGCCGTCTGAGTGGAAAAAATCCCGACCTCGTTATCGCTAAATTCGGAACTTTCTTAAAAAAGGCGCAGCCTGGAGATGAGCCAACTCTGGCTGAAATTCAGCAGGCGATGAAAGGATAGCCAAGAACGAGCCTCTGTCGCAGGACTGGCGAGGCGTGGCAGACTCCGCCCGAACTGTGAACAGGAAGACACCTCCCATGCAGCAATCGCCCCAGTCGCGCCCCAATCTACTCTACATCCACTCCGACCAGCACAATCCCTACGTCATGGGTTGTGCCGACGACCCGGTAGTAGAGACGCCGCATTTGGATCGCCTCGCCGCCGAAGGCGTGCAATGCACCCAAGTGTACTGCCCGTCGCCGGTGTGCGTGGCCTCGCGCATGGCCATGCTCGCGGGACGCTACCCCAGCGACATTGAGGTGTGGACCAACAATCAAATCCTCGATTCGGGGGTGCCGACGATGGCCCACGCCATGGGAGCGGCCGGATACCGGCCCGTGCTGATCGGCCGCATGCACTCAATAGGTCCCGACCAACTGCACGGCTATGTCGCAAGGCCGGTGGGCGACCACTCCTCCAATTGGCCCGGCGGGGGGCGAGCCCCGGCCATGAGCCGCAGTAGTCTGGAGAAAGCCGGACCGGGACAGAGCTCGTACCAAGTACACGACGAGGACGTGACCGCAGCGGCCGTGTACTTTTTAAATCAACTGGGAGTACAAAAACGCGCCGGTCAATCCGAAGGCCCCTTCAGCCTCAGCATCGGCTTTATGCTACCGCATTCCCCCTATTTAGCGCGGCGACCCCTGTACGATTATTACCGAGAGAGAATTCGCCCGCCCACGGTACGCGAGCCTTTTGGCGACCACCTCCATCCGGCAATCCGCTGGTGGCGGGCTCATGGCGCTTTGCAGGACGTGCCCGAGGAATGGGTGCTCAACGCCCGGGCCGCTTATTGGGCCTTGGTCGCCGAGATGGACGGTATGATCGGCCGCATTTTAAGGGCCCTGCGGGAAAACGGCTTGTCCGACAATACCCTAGTGGTGTACAGCTCGGATCACGGCGAATTGGTCGGCGAGCACGACTTGTGGATGAAACGGACTTTTTACGAAGAGTCGGTCAAAGTACCGGCCATTGTCTCCTGGCCCGGCGTTCTCCCGGCTGGGACGCAGTGCAACCGAATAATGAGCGCCTTGGACCTCAACGCCACCATGCTCCAAGCCTTGGGTGCCCCGTCCTTACCCAATTCACGGGGCCGGTCAGCGCTGGAGTTGCTGCGCACGGGACAGAGCGATTGGGAGGATGTGGCCTTTTCGGAATACGCCCTGCGCGAGGGCCAAGTGCAGCGCATGGTGCGGCGCGGGCCGTGGAAGCTCGTCTATCACTGGCGGGAGCGCCCCCAGTTGTTCAATCTAGAAGAGGACCCCCATGAGCGAGTGGATCGGGCCGCCGAGCCAGAGTGCCAAGAGTTGGTGGCCGAGTTGACCGACTTGGTCTTGAACGGATGGGACCCAGCCCATGTCGCGGCACGGCTGGAAGCGCGGCAGGCGGATATCGACTTGATCCGCGACTGGGCCGAACAGACCAACGCACCCGACCAGTTCCGCTGGGATCAACGGCCAGAAATGACCTATCAGGAGCCTCCATCTGGTTGATCCCCCACCTTTAGACGCCTATATTGCCCGCGCCAGGAGCACCCCCATGAGCACAGAACTTTTCGACTTGACCGGCCAAGTGGCCGTGGTGATCGGCGGGGCCCGAGATTTGGGCCGCGACATGGCCGAGAGCTTAGCCGACGCCGGCTGTCATCTGGCCATCACCTCCCGCCAAGAAGCCAGTGCCCAAGCCACCGCCGAGCATCTCAAAGAGACCTACGGCTGTGAGGTGTACAGCGCCGCCCTCGACATCTGCGACCACGCCGCCCTCAGCCAATTCGCCCAAGACGTGCGCCAGTGGCAAGGTCGAGTCGATGTGGTGGTCAACAACGCCGGCGGCGGCTTGGGGCTTTCTACCACCGACCTATTCGAGCGCAAGCCCGAAGACGCCCGCCTGCTCATCGACACCAATTTGACCGGCCCCCTCTTCTCTTGCCAAATCTTCGGCCGCATCATGGCCGAACAAGGCTCGGGCTCCATTATCAACATCGCCTCCATCGCCGGTCTAGTCGGCCGCGACCGCCGCATGTACCAGCACAGCGGCTTGCTCCAACAACCGCTTGACTACGCCGCAGCCAAAGCCGGCGTCATCGGTCTGACGATGGACGCGGCCGCCTATTTAGCTCCTATGGGGGTGCGGGTCAACGCCATTTCGCCCGGCGGCTTTGAGCGCGGCCAACCCCAGGCCTTTATCGATGCGTACAGCGAGGCCACCGCCTTGGGCCGCATGGGCCGCGACGGCATGGACATGAAGGGAGCGGTGCGCTTTTTAGCCTCGCCCGCCGCCGACTATATCACCGGGCACAACTTGGTGGTGGACGGCGGCTTTTGCATGTGGAAGTGATGCTTGAGTATCGGTATCGCGTTATTAGCGGCCCCAAGACGAGGATATCCCGCTCAAAGAGTGGGCGGAGAATTATCGGTCTAACTTAAAGGAGGAGACCGTCCCGTGACCCAACAAACCCTGCGCCACCTCACCCCCGATCAAGTCGAACGCTTCTACCTCGACGGCTGCCTGACCGTCGAAGATGTGCTGACCCCCGACGAAGTCGCCTCTTTAGCAGCCCATACCGACCGCATCGCCACCGGCGAACTCGACCACATTCCCGACACCAGCATCCAGCTCGAACCCGTCTTCCGCCGCGGCGAAAAAGCCGTCACCGACCAAGTGCTATCCGTGCGCAAATTGTACAACATAGCGGTGTACGACGACGTAATGTGGGCCCACGTCACCCACCCCAAGATAGCCGACATCATCGCCGACCTGCTCGGCACCGACGACATCAAGATGTACGGCGACCAGCTCTTTATGAAAGCGCCGCGCACGGGCTCGGCGCAGGGCTGGCATCAGGATTCGGCCTCTTGGCGCGACATTTTCCCCATGGACTTGGTCTCCGCTTGGACCGCTATTGACGCGGCCACCCTCGACAACGGCTGCCTCAACTTTGCCCCAGGCACTCACCGCTGGGGTATGTTGCGGGGCGAGCGTTTGGCCCCTTTTGTCGCCGATCTGGAAAGCGGCGGCTGGCCCATCCGGCCCGCTCCCCTCCGCGCCGGCAGCATCAGCTTCCACCACAGCCTAACGCTGCACCAGAGCAACGCCAATCTGACTGGCACGCGGCGCAGGGGCTATGCCGTACACTACATGCGCGCGACTTCCTGGCGCGACGAGGCGGTCACCGACGCACCCAAAATGCCGCCCTTTAAGCAGGTGCGGGGACGATCTTTCCCTGGGAGGGTTTGAGGGGGTAAGACCGAAACCATGACTGAATCAGTTGCCGGCCGAGAGTCTGACAACATCAGTAGCTCCCTATGCGTATCCGTCAGTGACGGTCAGCGTCTGCACGACAAGAGCGCCTCGCTCCTGAAGGCGGGGCTGCCGGTTGTCCTTTCCTTCAAGAGAATAGATATTCTTATCCCTGCCCGAGGATAGCAATTAAATCCGCACGTGAGGGGATCTCTAGTATGGGCCAGAAGCAAACGAACAGCAACGGAGGAGATGATCGGAATGTCGATCTTATCGAATTCTCTGTTGTCTTGGTCGCGACTTCAAACAATCCGTCTATCTTGAATCCAGATTTCTTGTACTACAACGGAATCGTGGATGCGAATAGGCAGGTACAGGAGCCTTGTATATCAACCCATGCCTATTCACAAGTTACTTTCAAGGGCGGTCTCGCCGTGAAGGCAGACCCGGACCGCGTTATATTTGAACAGAGGGGGGACAAGTTGGCCATGGAGGACATCATTTGTCCAGAAATGGCAAAGCGTTATTTGGAGAAAGTTCCGCACGTCCCATACCGAGCCGTCGGCATTAACCTGAAAGTCTATAGACCTTCCGAGGGAGAAGCAGCCGACAGGGCAGCAGAGGCATTGATCGATAAAGGCGCATGGATGTCATTTAAAGACCTTACTCCAGAAATTCAGCTAAAGGCGATTTACCAGTATACCGGACGCACAATCTTACTAGATATCGCTGAAGCAAAAAAGAAGGGAGCTGACGGGAACCAAATCCCTGGAATGCTGTTTCAGGCTAATTTTCACCGTGATATTACGGAGACCACTCCGCGAGAGCGCATCGTGAGGTTGTTGTCTATTATCGATTCGTGGAGGCAGGACCTGTCCGATTTCCAATTGCTGGTAAAGAAATTCTACGAAAGGCAATGAAAATGTCCACTCAACCAAATCCGGTTCTAACTCTTGTTGCCAATCCAGTCACAACGTCTGAAACCATGCAATATGATGATCCTCTACTTATACCTTACGAACCGCCTGATTGGTCCCAACTGGACCTTACTAAACCGCCTGAATATGTTTCAAAATCCCCAATCTTCCTTTCTAGTTGTTGGGGCGGTATAGAACACCAGATCGATAATACGCAGTCCGAAGATCATTTCGTACAAAGGGCTTCGTCTATTCTTATCTATTTAGGTCCACGGGCTTTCTCGTCGGATCTGAACAGCTTGATTGAGTTTGTTGCACATGGGGCAAGTAGCTTCCCAGTCGAACTCGTCAATGCTTTGGACGATCTTCAGAACACAACCGATGAAGCAATCGAAGAAGGGTTCCCAGTGCCTTCCAGTATAGCACTGGAAAACGCGGATCGCCAGTTGAGAGAAATGTATAGAATTTCACCTCGCCGTTTCGAGGTGTATCCCACACCAGACGGCGAAATTGCTATTGACGCACCGGGTGGGTATGGGCGATCGGTGCTGTTACTGTGTGACTCGGAAGGGGGTGCGCTGTGCCTTGTCAACATGAACGGCAATCTTCGCCGCGCCCGGTATTCTACTACCGAGAGGCTTCCCGACGGGTTTGTGCGTGAAGCATTGGCCGAACTGGAACATGAGAGCGATCAAGCTCAGTGAAGGTTCCAGAGAGCATTGCGTCAGAGGAGGAACTCGGGCGCCGTGTATTTTCGAGCAAAAATGCAGCGCGTGCGAAGCGATCTAGAGCTCCGTATCATATTTTTCTGGAAAAATCAGGCGAAACCGATATCTCGGTTGACCGACTTAGTGTCGCTCCATCGGATGAGGTTGTTGCAGCAATCGCTGATAAGGCAGCGGTAGCGCGTAACGCCACGTTCTACGGATGGGCCTCGACTACTGCCGAGGAGGCGGACCGTAATGAGCGGGGAGTGGTTGCTAATCCGCTACATGACAATCCGTACCATGCGGATATTGTCCTGCCGGAGCTAGCTGCCGAAGATCGGGAAGTACAGAAGCAACATGCAAAAGAACTGGCAGATGTTTCACGCTGGCATAGCCGCCCCAACCCACACGAAGAGTGATCACTGATAGATGGTAGTTCCAAGATGACTAGCCACCGTAAAAAGCTCATTGAAGTCGCCCTGCCGCTTGACGCCATCAACGCCGCGTCGGCAAGAGAAAAGTCCATTATAGCTGGCAGTTGTCAATTGCGATAAATACCGGGAGATGGAAATATGAACGGTTTAGCCAAACAAGACGCACTTGAACTTGAAGTGGCCAATTTCGGGCCGATCGTCGAGGCCAAGATCGATCTGCGTCCGCTGACCGTATTTGTTGGGCCGAGCAATACCGGGAAATCCTATCTGGCGATCCTGATCTATGCGCTGCATCGGTTTTTTGAGGCAGGCCCCTACCCTATAGAACGGCCGGTTACAGGCCCAATCTCTCAATTTCTGAAGGGCGAAGAGCCGTACTTCCACCTGCCCGGTGCCGAATTCGACCGCATCTTACAAGCATTACGAGAATGGGAAGTAGAAAACCACGAGCGTGGTGCGGCTCTGTCGGCTCCGGTCGTGGACTTGGTGCTTCCGCTACTCCGAGACGTTGATGGTTTTAAAGAGGTACTCGATGAGGAAATCACGAGGTGTTTTGGCGTAGATGGCACAAAGAATCTGATTCGCCATTCGGGCAGCAATAAGGCTGAGGTTACCTTGCAAAGCAGCGGATTGGGAGAAGGCGCCAATACGGCACCGTTCAAATACGCCCTTGCGATGACGAGGACGGGACCTCAGCTAATCACCGTTATCCCCGAGGGGGCACCTTTGCGGGTCGAAGAATCGCCGAAAAGGTATGGTTACTCTTCGAGATTCCTTAGCTGGCGCGACGATATAGACAGAAGGGCGGGCGTGTGGGAAGTGTCGCAGAACCTTGCCAATTCCGTCCTTTCCTTCATCCTCGGCCCGATGAGCCGCCCCGCTCATTATCTCCCCGCTGATCGCACGGGCATAATGCACGCTCATCGCGTGCTCCTCGGTTCCTTGCTCAACCGCGCCTCGCAACCCGGGCTTCGCCAAGGCGATCCGCTGC
This sequence comes from Gemmatimonadota bacterium, assembly GCA_028875335.1. The sequence continues at coordinate 20,046 of JAPPEF010000025.1, read as the reverse complement.
CAGACCTTTCCGGCGTTGTCACCGATTTTCTCAAGCAGCTCATCGAATTGGGCGATCTTGCGGAACGTCAGAGCAACAAAGCAGACGCTCTGGCCAAGCGCATTGAGCAAGCGATCCTCACAGGCTCGGTTCAAATCAAAACGTCGGAAATGGGCTATCCGCAGTTTTTCTATAAACCCGACGGCTGGAAGAACGCCCTCCCTCTGATGAACACCTCGTCGATGGTCTCGGAACTCGCGCCGATAGTCTTGTATCTGCGCCATGTAGTTCAGCCCGGCGAGACCCTGATCATAGAAGAGCCGGAAGCGCATCTACATCCGGCCATGCAGGTCGAATTCATCCGCCAAATCGCGGCGATCGTTCACGCGGGCGTCAGAGTAATCGTCACGACGCACAGCGAGTGGGTGCTAGAGGAACTCGGCAACATCGTACAGCGCTCCAAACTTCCCGAGGCCCGCCGAAAGAAGATCCCCCAAGGTGATTTCGCACTGCGTCCCGACCAAGTGGGAGCATGGCTATTCAAGCCGAAGCTCCGCCCGAGGGGTTCGGTAGTGAAGGAAATAAAGCTGGATGAAGAAACCGGCCTCTATCCGACCGATTACGATGATGTCAGCTTGGCGCTGTACAACGATAGTGTGGATATTTTCAATCGCATACAGGCCCGCAATACCCAATGAGTGGTACAGTCGCGTCGATTGCCCGCATAATACCCGATGGCTGCCGTACCGCTCACTGCAATAAAGACAAATGCCGGGTTGATTTGGCCGGGGCACCGCCGGTACGGGTCATTGTCGATATGGATTGCAACGACCTGCCGATTCCGGCTGATGAGAAACGGTGTGACTATCTGTTCGTCGGCGAAGAACGCAATGCGACTTGGGTAGCACCGATTGAGTTGAAGAGCGGCAGATTGAGCGTCAGTGAGGTATCGGAGCAACTTGAAGGAGGCACCCGAATGGCAAATATGTGGCTCCCCCAAGGTATTACCTTACAATTTGCTCCAGTCCTTGCTCATGGCAAAAAAATCCATCGAAATGATCTCAACAGACTTCGCGACAAGAGGTTACAATTGCGTGGACAACGAAAAGGTATAACGGTGATCAAATGCGGCGATCGCTTGACGAAGGCACTCGGCGCATGACGTCTCCCCGCAAAAAACTAATTGAAGTCGCCCTGCCGCTCGACGCGATCAACGCCGCGTCGGCACGGGAGAAGTCTATTCGGCACGGGCATCCGAGTACGCTGCATTTGTGGTGGGCGCGGCGGCCGTTGGCGGCGGCGCGGGCGGTGATTTTTGCGCAGATGGTCGATGATCCGTCGGCTAGCCCCGATTTGTTCCCTACGGAGGCAGACCAAGAAAAGGAGCGCGAGCGGCTGTTCCGACTCATCGAAGAATTGGTGAAGTGGGAGAATACCACTAACGAGAAGGTGCTGGAACAGGCGCGGAAAGAAATTCGCAAGAGCTGGCGGCGAACCTGTGCTGACCATGCCGATCACCCGCGTGCCGTCGAATTGTTCGACCCGGACAAGCTGCCGGCCTTTCACGATCCGTTTGCTGGTGGCGGTGCGTTGCCGTTGGAAGCGCAGCGGTTGGGGCTTGAAGCTCATGCCAGTGACCTCAATCCGGTGGCGGTGCTCATCAACAAGGCTATGATCGAGATACCGCCGAAGTTCGCCGGGCAGTCGCCGGTGAATCCGGCGTCCCGCGAGGAAAGGAGTCTGATCGAGCGCGAATGGAAGGGGGCGCAGGGGCTGGCCGAGGATGTGCGCTACTATGGCCAGTGGATGCGCGACGAGGCCGAGCGGCGCATTGGGCATCTGTATCCGCAGGTTGAGATTACCGAGGAGATGATGCGGGAGCGGCCCGACCTTGAACGATACAAGGGGCGCAAGCTGACGGTGATTGCGTGGCTGTGGGCGCGGACGGTGAGAAGCCCGAATCCGGCGTTTGCCGATGTGGAGGTGCCGCTGGCCTCGACCTTTATGCTTTCGACGAAGAAGGGGAAGGAGGCGTATGTCGAGCCGGTGATTGAGGGGCGTGGGTATCGGTTTGTGGTGAAGGTGGGAACGCCGGAGGATGTGGAGGCGGCGAAGACGGGGACTAAGCTCGCACGCGGGGCGAACTTTCGATGCCTGATGTCGGGAACGCCGATGGCGGGCGACCACATCAAAGCCGAGGGCCGGGCTGGACGCATGAGGGCGCGGTTGATGGCGATTGTTGCCGAGGGAGACCGAGGCCGGGTGTACTTGGCATCGACAGAGGCACACGAAAAAGCTGCGGGAGACGCAGTGCCAGATTGGAAGCCGGATTCAACACTACCTGACGATCACCGCAACTTCTGGACAGTGCAATACGGCTTCACCACCTTCGGAGACCTCTTTACCCCCCGCCAGCTCGTCGCCTTGACCTCCTTCTCCGACTTGGTAGCGGAAGCGATGGAGCATATCGAGCGGGATACAGCCAACGCCGATTTGCCCAAAGACGAACGGCCGTTGCGGAATGGAGGCACTGGCTCAATGACGTATGCTGAGTCGGTGGGTGTGTATCTGGCACTTTTGATCAACCAAATTGCAAATCACTCCTCATCTATTTGTGGTTGGAACAACGTCAATACTCAGATGCGTAGCGTATTTGCCCGCCAAGCCATTCCAATGGTCTGGGACTATGCTGAGAGTAACCTTTTCTGCGAATCATCAGGCAGCTATGTGAATCTATTCGAACGCCAGTTGAAAAGTTTTGAGACATTGGGAAATGGTCAGTCTGGCACGGCGTGTCAAGCGGACGTGAATCAACAGTTGATTGCCTCGGACAAACTCGTCTCTACGGACCCACCTTATTACGACAACATTGGCTATGCCGACCTTTCCGATTTCTTCTACGTTTGGCTGCGCCATTCGCTTAAGTCGACTTTTCCCGATCTCTTTGCGACGCTTGCCGTTCCCAAATCAGAGGAATTGGTGGCGACGCCCTATCGGCACGGCAGCAAGAAACAAGCCGAGGTGTTTTTTCTTGAGGGCATGACCGAGGCAATGCGGCGACTCGCTGAACAGGCCCACCCAGTTTTTCCGATCACCATCTACTACGCCTTCAAGCAGTCCGAGACCAAAGGCGACACCGGCACTGCCAGCACTGGCTGGGAAACGTTCTTAGATGCTACGATTCAGGCCGGGCTCTCGGTAGCTGGGACGTGGCCGATTCGCACCGAGAAGCAAGGTCGCGTCATAGGCAACAACACCAATGCCCTCGCCTCCAGCATCGTCCTCGTCTGCCGCCAACGCCCTGCCGACGCGCCAATGGCCACCCGCCGCGAATTCGTCGCCGCGTTGAGAGCCGAACTCCCCACGGCCCTCGCCCACCTGCAATCCGGCAATATCGCCCCAGTCGATCTCGCCCAAGCCGCCATCGGCCCCGGCATGGCCGTGTTCACCCGCTACGCCAAAGTACTCGACGCCGAAGGCAATCCCGTTTCCGTGCGCGAAGCCCTAGCGCTTATCAACCAAATGCTCGACGAAGTGCTCGCCGAACAGGAAGGCGACTTCGACCCCGACAGCCGCTGGGCCTTGGCGTGGTTCGAGCAGCAAGGCTTCGACGAGGGCGAATACGGCGTCGCCGAAACCCTGTCCAAAGCCAAAAACACCAGCATCGCTGGCATCGTCGAAGGCGGCATCCTCGCCTCCAGCGCGGGCAAGGTCCGCCTGCTGCGCCCGGACGAATTAGCCGACGACTGGGACCCGGTCTCCGACAACCGGCTCACCGTGTGGGAAGCCGTCCACCACCTAATCCGCGCCTTGGAAACTGGCGGCGAACCAGCAGCAGCGCGGGTCGTGGTCCGCCTCGGTGCATCCGCCGATATCGCCCGCGAACTAGCCTACCGCCTCTACACCATCTGCGAACGCAAGCGCCGCGCCGCCGAAGCCCTCTCCTACAACAGCCTAGTCCAGAGCTGGCCCGAAATCTCCGATCTGGCGCGCAAAGAGCGGCAGGAAGCACCGCTTGAGCAGAGTGAGCTATTCGGCGATGGAGCTGCGGGAGGCACAACATGAATGTGGCCACCTCGGAAACATTTATATCAACTATGGTGGACCGCATCGTGAAAGGCTTCCGGCCTTCGCGGGTCGTCCTCTTCGGATCTCATGCACGGGGCACGGCAACCGAATAGAGCGACGTGGCGTTCCCTACATCTTGATTGACCCACTTGTACAGTCAACACAATGAGTTTATTTGTAAGACTATCAGATCCGATACCTCTAAGAACAGCTAAACGACGAGAAAACTACTCACTGATGTTACGCCGAGGTCCTAGGTATGAGACACTTCGCTGCGGTCAGCGGATCGCGAACTTTTTCAGTTCACAACGCGCTGGAGCGGCCTTGGCTTCCGCCTTTTAAGGACTGGTCCTTAGCGGTGCCGGGGGAATAGGTCAAAAAGTTTCACTCATGTGTCGCGCCCGATACAGTCGCAGCCGGTGCCGCCCCGTCCGCCCCGCTGTGCTCGGTCTTGGCATGGATCTTGCCTTGTTTGATGCAGAGGGTTTCGCGCTGTACATTGATTAGCGAACCGGAGGGTTGATAATGAGTGAGTCCCAGCCAGAGCGTCCGTATCCGTTAGACCACGAAGGCCGCATCGCCCGGCTAGAGGGCATTGTCGAGCAAATCGACGTCCGCTTAGGCCGCATCGAGACCAAGCTCGACGTCACCCGCGAGGTGCTAGAAGGCAAAATCGACGCCAATGATGCCAAAATTGACGCCACCCGCAATTCGCTCGACGCCAAAATCGACCGGCTCTACCGCTGGGTGATACCGCTGCAGATCACGACGATCATAGCCATTGCCGGGCTGGCGTTTAAGGCATTTACCGGCTGACCGGCTGGTCGCCCCTACAGGTTCGGTGCTGCGTAACATCAGCTACTCATCCTTTGGCCAAGCCTGGCGCAAAGCCTCCAGACCGGGCCCAAAATCTTCCGGCGCATCGAGCACGGCGACTTTGCGAGCCGCCATTTCCTCCAATAATACGGCCACAGGTAACCCAGCCCGTTCGGCCGCCCCCCGCAAATCAACCTCGGCTTCTTGGTAGGCGCGGATAGCCTCGGACACGCGAAACCGCTCCATGCCAACCAACACCCATTGACGCATGAGGGCCGCCTCCGAGTAGGCAGTATTCTCCACCAAATGCGCGAGTTCGTCGGCTTCTTCCGGTCGCAGACGAATGGATTTGGTCACTCGGCTGGGCGTTTTCTTAGTACTGACGTTACAAGGCATCCCTATTCGGCTTCGTCTAACAGATGCCTAAAGGCTTCGAGGCTGGGCACCTGTAGGGCCGCCCGAAACAATTGCTTGAGACGCTGCACATCGTCAATGGCCTCAAGGCGAGCAGCCAAGCGGCGCACGGCCTCCGGTTGAAAGCGCAGTTCCAACACTTCTTGGATGCTTTCGCAGATACCTTGCTCAATGCCTTGCTCAATGCCTTGCTTAAGGGCCTTCTCCGTGAAATACTGCACTACCGACGATTCGTACATGGTCGCCTCCGAGATGATGGTCGCAATCGTTTCTATGTTATACGTCAAACCGCTCAAAATGGCAAGATGGACCAGATAATAGTCTTTGACGGTTAGAGTGTAGCGGAAAGGATACAGCAATGGGAGGTGAGGGATAAAAGCGACGTCCCCTATTGCCAAGCCTTGCAAATACTGACTATGCTTCACTTCTTCGTTTGTCGCATGGCGACCAAGAGCAATCTATAAGGAAGCAAAATCATGGCCATTACCAATCAAGAACGCGTCGGCAAAGCACTCGAACTCCTCAAGGACGGACTTGGCCCATTTGTCGATCGCGAGGTGCAAGACAAAATCAAGGCCGGTGGCGTACACATGGATACCATCCGGCGCTTTGTCGATGATCCACACCTAACCGACAAGCCCATAGATCAGTGGGATGTAGCCGCACTCCTTAAGCTCATGTGGGAAACGTGGAACGACGTGTTCCGCACTGTACTCGGCCAAGCCGAGCGCAGCCTCGTCAGCGAAATCCGCGGCCACCGCAACAAGTGGGCACATCAAGACAGCTTCTCCAGCGACGACGCTGACCGCACCCTCGACTCTATCGCTCGTCTGCTAACAGCCGTCTCCGCGCCGCAAGCAGACGAGGTCAATCGCATGAAGATGGAGCTGCGCCGTCTGGTCTTTGAAGAACAAGCGCGCAGCGAGCGCCGGCGCGGCGCGGGTACCACCGTCGAAAGCCAAGCGACCGGCAGTCTGAAGCCTTGGCGCGAAGTCGTAAACCCACATCAGGACGTGGCCAGCGGCGGCTACCAGCAAGCCGAGTTCGCCGCAGACCTGTGGCAGGTTCATCTCGGCGAAGGCACGGACGAGTACCGCAACCCAAGAGAATTCTTTCGCCGCACCTATCTGACAGAAAGCCTGAAGAGCCTGCTCAGCGGAGCAATGCAGCGGCTAAGTGGTCAGGGCGGCGACCCAGTGGTAGAGCTACAAACCAACTTCGGCGGCGGTAAGACTCACTCCATGCTGGCCCTGTACCATCTATTCTCTGGAATGCCAACCGGCGACTTGCTGGGCATCGACGACCTGATAGCGTCAGCCGAAATCTCCGCCCGACCCGACCACGTCAAACGGGTCGTGCTGGTCGGCAACAAGATCTCGCCCGGCAATCCATCGGCAAAAGACGACGGCACCGTAGTCAAGACGCTGTGGGGCGAACTGGCTTGGCAACTCGGCGGGCGAGCGGCATTCGACAAAGTTCGCCAAGACGACGAGCGCGCCACTAACCCAGGCGACACCCTCCGCGAACTGATGAACGAATACGGGCCATGCCTCATTCTGATCGACGAATGGGTCGCCTACGCCCGCCAGTTGCACGACGACTCAGACCTACCAGCCGGCAGCTTTGAAACCCACTTCAGCTTCGCCCAGACCTTGACCGAATCCGCGCGGGCGGCAAACAGTTGCCTGCTGGTGATCAGCTTACCGTCATCGGATACGACGACCTCCCCCCATGCCCAAGGTGAAGACGAGGAAGTCGGCGGCCTCCGTGGCCGAGCGGCGCTGGCGCGGCTCAAGAACGTCATTGGCCGCGTCGAATCCTCTTGGACGCCAGCGAGCACCGAAGAAGGCTTTGAGATTGTGCGCCGCCGCCTATTTGAACCCTTGAACGAGCGCGAGCAATTCACTGCCCGCGACAATGTCTCGCGCACCTTCGCCGACTTCTATCGCGCCCAGCAGCAGGAGTTCCCCGCCGAATGCCGGGACGCCGACTACGAGCGTCGCCTGCGCGCCGCCTATCCGATCCATCCAGAGGTCTTCGACCGGCTTTACACAGACTGGTCCGCGCTGGTGAAGTTTCAGCGCACGCGCGGTGTCCTACGTCTGATGGCCGCAGTCATCCACAGCCTGTGGGAACGCGGCGACCGCAACCCGCTGATCATGCCGGCGCACATCCCCATTGACGACCTGCACGTCCGCAACGAGTTGACCCGCTATCTACCCGACAACTGGACGCCGATCATCGAGGCGGATGTGGATGGCCCCAATGCCCTGCCACAGCACATTGACGGAGAGGTGGCGAACCTAGGCAAGTTCTCGGCAACCCGCCGGGTGGCGCGCACCGTGTACCTCGGCTCCGCGCCGACGACCTCGGTGGCCAATCGCGGCATTGAGGACCGCCGGATCAAGCTCGGCTCCGCAATGCCGGGTGAAACACCCGCGATCTTTGGCGATGCCCTGCGTCGTCTGAGCACGCAGGCGACCTTCCTCTATCAGGATGGCCCGCGCTACTGGTACTCAACGCAGCCGACCGTCACCAAGCTGGCAGAAGACCGGGCTGACCAATTCCGACGTGATCCCGCGCCAGTAGTAGCTGAGATCGAGAAGCGGTTGCGCGCCGACTTACGCGCCACGGGTGACTTCCAGCGCATCCATACGGTGCCGCAATCCGGCGCTGATATCCCCGACGACATGGACGCTCGTCTGGTGGTGCTGGGGACTGAGCACCCACACAGCAGCGGGTCGAACAGCAAGGCGCAGGCCGCAGCCACCGCCATACTCGAAAATCGCGGCAACACCCCGCGCCTCTTCCGCAATACGCTGGTTTTTCTCGCCGTGGACCAGACCCGCCTACAGGACTTGGATGAAGCGGTTCGTCGCTACTTGGCATGGTCGTCCATCCTCCAAGACAAAGAGACCCTAAACCTCGACCCGCATCAGGTGAGACAGGCCGAAGCGCAGTTGAAGTCGGAGGATGGTGCTGTGGTGGGACGGCTGCCGGAGGCCTACCAGTGGCTCCTCGTGCCAGTGCAGTCCACGCCCGAGGCAGCGGTCGAGTGGCAGGCTTTGCGGCTAGCTGGGCAGGACTCGCTCGCCGTGCGCGCCAGCAAGAAACTGCGGTCAGAAGAGCTGTTGGTACCGGCGCTCGCGGGCACGCGCCTGCGCATGGAACTCGACCGAGTGCCCTTGTGGCGCGGCGATCACGTGGAAATCCGGCAGTTGGCAGACCACTTCGCCCGCTACCTCTACCTGCCCCGCCTCGCTGGTCCAGAGGTCCTAATTGCAGCCATTCAAGACGGATTGGGGCTTCTCCTCTGGACAGACGAATCGTTCGCCTATGCCGATGCCTTCGATGAGGCCACGAGTCGCTATCGCGGACTCCGCTGTGGCCGTGAGGTCCCCCTACTTAGCTCTGAGAGTGATGGGATGCTGGTCCAGCCTGAAGCCGCGATCGCACAGCAGGAATCCGAGCCAGTGGCAGCGGCAACCGGGGCGGGCGTCGGCGTCGCTGAGCCGAGCGCCAGCGCGTCGGCAGGTGTCGGTACCAGCCCAGAGCCAACGCCTGCGCCACCCGAACAGAAAGCGCGACGCTTTCACGGGGCCGTGACCCTTGATGCTACCCGCGTCGGCCGCGATGCGAGCCAGATTGCCGATGAGGTCATCGCCCATCTAGCCGGCTTAGTGGGAGCAAAAGTGACCGTGACCTTGGAGATAGAAGCTGAAATCCCCTCGGGGGCTCCCGATCACGTCGTGCGCACTGTCACCGAGAACAGCCAGACGCTCAAGTTCTCCAGTCAGGGTTTTGAACGGGAATAGGTCGGGAGTGACGCTCGAAGACCTCCAGCCTAACGCCGCGGTGAGCGGCATCCTCACCGATGGTCTCGTGGTGGTCGTCAGCGTGCAGTGGTTTGGCTCCGAGGCCCTAGAACTGACCTACAAGACGCCGGACGGCAAGGTGGCCAATGAGTTGCTCTACCGCTCTGACGAGGCGCGGCTCGAAGTGGTCGAACAGGGGCAACCGTGGAGCTTTGACGGCGACGGTGCTCTATTCCGGCTGGTGTCTGAGGCCCTGCGCATTCGCCTCGCGCATCTGTTCGATCCCGTGCTGGCAGTCCACACCTCGGTCGTCGAGCCATTGCCCCATCAGATCACCGCGGTGTACGAATCCATGCTACCGCGCCAGCCGCTGCGCTTCCTCCTCGCCGACGATCCAGGTGCCGGTAAGACCATCATGGCGGGCCTACTCATCAGGGAGCTGATTGCCCGCGGCGATCTCGAACGGTGCCTCATCGTCTGCCCCGGCAGCCTCGCCGAGCAATGGCAGGACGAACTCTACCAGCGCTTCCAATTGCCCTTTGATGTTATGACCAACGACAAGCTCGAAACCGCCCGCACCGGCAACTGGTTTTTGGAGGAGAACCTCGTCATCGCACGCCTCGACAAGCTAGCGCGCGACGAACAGGTCCAGCAGAAGCTCCAAGCGCCGGACGCTGGCTGGGATCTGGTAGTATGCGACGAGGCGCACAAGATGTCGGCCAGTTTCTTCGGGGGCGAGATCCGCTACACCAAGCGCTATCGGCTGGGACAGCTTCTGTCGGAACTAACGCGCCACTTTTTGCTGATGACGGCGACGCCGCACAACGGCAAGGAAGAGGACTTCCAACTCTTCATGGCGCTGCTGGACAGCGACCGCTTTGAAGGCCGCTTCCGCGATGGCGTCCACGTGGCCGATGTCTCGGACCTGATGCGGCGCATGGTCAAGGAGCGGCTACTCAAGTTCGACGGCAAGCCGCTGTTCCCCGAGCGCATCGCCTACACAGTGCCGTACCAACTCTCAGAGGCAGAAGCCCAACTCTACGAGGCGGTCACCGACTATGTGCGGGAGGAGTTCAATCGGGCGGACGCACTCGCTAACGCCAAGCGAGCCGGCACGGTCGGCTTTGCCCTGACGATCCTCCAGCGACGGCTCGCTTCATCTCCCGAGGCGATCTACCAATCACTACGCCGACGACGCGAGCGCTTGGAGAGTCGTCTGGGCGAGTTGGAGGAATCCCAACGCCCCGGCCCGACCACAGCCCCGGAACTCGATGACGAAGACATCGAGGATCTCGACGACGCCCCAGAGGCCGAGGTCGAAGCTGCCGAAACGCGCATCCTCGACCAAGCGACCGCCGCCCGCTCCATCGCGGAGTTGAAAGCGGAGATCGACACCCTGAAGATGCTGGAAGATCGTGCGCTCGATGTCCGTCGCCGCAGTGGCGACGCGAAGTGGCGGGAACTTGCAAGTCTACTCAGCGAGGTTTTTACCGCGTCCGGGATAAGAGGCAAGATCGGGGAGCCAACAACCCCCTACGGCGGTGGTGAGATCCCGCGTCCAGTACCCTCCCCTACACAGAAGCTAGTGCTCTTCACGGAGCACCGCGACACGCTCCACTATCTGCAAGACCGCATCACCACCTTGCTCGGACGTGCGGAGTCGATAGTCATCATTCACGGAGGCATGGCCCGCGAAGCTCGCCACCAAGCGCAAGAAGCCTTCCGCCATGACCCAGCGGTGCAGGTGCTGTTAGCCACCGATGCCGCTGGTGAAGGAATCAACCTCCAGCGGGCGCACCTGATGGTCAACTACGATCTCCCCTGGAACCCAAACCGCCTAGAGCAGCGCTTCGGCCGCATCCACCGAATCGGCCAGACGGAAGTGTGCCACCTGTGGAATCTAGTCGCAGACGAAACCCGCGAGGGCGATGTGTACCAGCGACTGCTGACCAAACTAGAACAGGCGCGGCAAGCCCTAGGCGGTCAGGTATTTGACGTGCTCGGCAAGCTCGAATTTGAGGGGCGGCCGTTGCGCGACCTCCTGCTCGAAGCCATCCGCTACGGCGAGCAGCCAGAAGTGCGCGCACGTCTCGACACGGCGGTCGATCAGGCGCTCGACCACAGCGCGCTGCAGGATCTGCTAGAGGAGCGGCAACTCGTCCATGACGCTATGGACGCCAGCCGCGTGCAGAGAGTTCGCGAAGAGATGGAGCGAGCCGAGGCTCGCCGCCTACAGCCGCATTACATTGAAGCGTTCTTTCTGGAGGCGTTCCAGCGAATCGGTGGATCGGCGCGGCAACGTGAGTCGCGCCGCTACGAGGTTACGCGTATCCCCGCTCCGATCCGCAACCAAAGCACATCGGTACCCCCTCGCTACGAACGAATTGCCTTCGACAAGTCCCTAATCGCGCTTCCGGGCCAGCCAGCGGCGGCATTCGTCTGCCCAGGGCATCCCTTGCTGGACGCCGTCCTCGACCTAACGCTTGAGCAACACCGCGATCTACTCAAGCGCGGAGCGGCGCTGGTTGACGAGCGCGATTCAGGGCAGACACCACGAGTACTTTTCTATCTCGAACACGCCATTCAAGACGCGAGCCGGACGCGGGGGGGCGACCGCCGGATTGTCTCCAAGCAGATGCTCTACGTCGAAATCGACGCCGCTGGCAACGCTCGCCACCTGCGCTACGCCCCCTACTTGGACTATCGACCGCTGGCCCAAGACGAACCTAGCGTTGAGGCTATCTTAGAGCTATCGGAATGCGCGTGGATCAACCGAGAAATGGAGCAGAAGGCGCAAGCCTATGCCGTGGCTCAAGTCGTCCTCGAACATCTAGCCCAAGTCCGCGATCCCAAGCTGGCGTTGATCGCCAAAACCGAAGCTGCAGTCAAAGACCGTCTGACCAAGGAAATCTCCTACTGGGATCACCGGGCCGAAGAACTCAAGCTCCAAGAGAAGGCTGGCGTGAGCGGTGCTCGGCTCAACTCGGACGAAGCGCGCAAACGAGCTGATACGTTACAGGCCCGGCTGCACAAGAGGCTGCAGGAATTGCAACTTGAAGCACAGCTCTCCCCGTTACCGCCAGTAGTGCTCGGCGGCTTGCTGGTGGTGCCGCAGGGATTAGTGGACGCTATGGCGGGACGCCGATCACCTGTGGATACACAGAAAGTAGCTGCTCAGGCACGGGCTATTGTCATGGAAATAGAACGCGGCCTCGGCTATGAGCCGACGGATCGGGAATTTGACAAACTCGGCTACGATATCGAATCGCGGGTGCCCAGCACGGGGCGGCTGCGCTTCATCGAGGTCAAGGGCCGCGCAAGTGGGGCGGCGATCATCACGGTAACCAAAAACGAAATTCTCTACAGCCTGAATAAACCCGACGACTTCATTCTCGCTATAGTCGAGTTTTTGGACGGCGGCAGTCACCACGTACGCTATCTGCGCCACCCCTTCCAGCGCGAACCCGACTTTGGCGTCACCAGCGTCAACTACGACTTCACCAAGCTGCTAGAACGGGCTGAGGCCCCAGCCTGAGCACCAAGCCCCGGAAGTCTTGGCCGGGTGCGACCCGGTGCGGCGTCAACTCTTGGGCGAGTTGGGCATTGGCAGCACGGATGAAAAAGAAAAATATCGGGCCAGCGAGGCTATCTCCGGCGGGATGTGGCCACAGTCTCTTTGAAAAAGTCCACCACTTCTTGTAGGCCTTTTTCTTTAGCCAATCTCAAGGGGGTTCTGCCACTATTATCTGGGGTGTTTACATCAGCGCCCTTGTTCACTAAAAAACGCACCGTCTCTAAGCGGCCCCACTCGGTGGCTTCCATCAAGGCCGTCTCGCCGCTATTAGTCTGGGCGTTTATATCAGCGCCATTTTCTACCAAAAAGCGAACTAACTCCAAATCGCCAACCCGCACAGCTTTCATCAAGACTGTTTCGCCGTTGTTGTCTTGGATGTTTATATCGGCACCCTTCCCCACCAAAAAGCGAACCACCTCTATGCCAGAGGCGGCTTGCATCAGGGCCGTCCAACCGTATTTAGTTTGGACATTTATATCAGCACCGTTTGCTACCAAAAGGCGAACCACCTCCAAATCGCCAACCTGCACAGCTTCCATTAAGGCCGTCTCGCCGCTATTAGTTTGGGTATTTATATCAGCACCGTTTGCTACCAAGAGGCGAACCACCTCCAAAGCACCAATCCGCACGGCTTTTATCAAGGCCGTCTCGCCGCTATTAGTTTGGGTATTTATATCAGCACCGTTTGCTACCAAGAGGCGAACCACCTCCAAAGCACCAATCCGCACGGCTTTTATCAAGGCCGTCTCGCCGCTATTAGTTTGGGTATTTATATCAGCACCGTTTGCTACCAAAAGATGAACTAACTCCAAAGCACCGACCTGCACAGCTTTTATCAAGGCCGTCTCGCCGTTATTAGTTTGGGTATTTACATCGGCGCCGTTTTCTACCAAAAGGCGAACCATCTCTAAATCGCCCTTCCGAACCGCTTGCACCAAGGCGGTCCAACCGCGTTCATCTTGGGCGTTTAGTTCGGCACCCTCACCTACCAAAAAGCGAACCACCTCTAAACGGTCCCACTTGACGGCCTCCATTAAGGCGGTCCAACCGCGTTCATCTTGGGCGTTTAGTTCGACACCTTCACCCACCAGAATGCACACCACCTCCAAAGCGCCGACCCGCGCTGCCTCCATCAAGGCCGTCTTACCGCTATTGTCTTGGGTGTTTATCTTGACACCGTTTGCTACCAAAAAGCGAACCACCTCCAAAGCGCCAATCCGCACGGCTTTTATCAAGGCTCCCTCGCCGTATTTATCTTGAGCGTTTAGTTCGGCACCGTTGTCCACCAAAAAGCGAACTACCTCCAAGTCGCCGACCCGCGCCGCCTCCATCAAGGCCGCCCTACCGTCATTAGTTCGGGCGTTTAGTTCGGCTCCGTTTGATACCAAAAAGCGAACCATCTCTACGCTATTTGGGGCGGCTTGTATCAAGGCTGTTTCGCCGATATTAGTTCGGGCGTCTATCTCGGCACCGTTTTCTACCAAAAAGCGAACCATCTCCAAATCGCCGATCCTAGCCGCCATCATCAAAGCCGTCCAGCCGTATTTAGCTCGGGCGTTTATATCGGCCCCCTTACCCACCAGAAAGCGAACCATCTCCCAATCGCCCTCTCGCGCCGCTTGCATCAAGGCCGTCCAGCCGTATTTAGTTCGGGCATTTATATTGGCACCCTCACCTACCAAAAAGCGAACCATCTCTAAATCGCCGCCTAAAACAGCCCAGTACAAGGCCGTCTTGCCATCCTCAGTTCGGGCATTCGCTCCTGCTTTCGCCACCCAGCGTTCTACCAAAGAGCGCACCACCTCTACATGGGCAACCCCTATCTCTGGGTCGCCGCCCCAGGAAGCCAAGTCCAAGGCTGTCCAGCCGTTTTTATCTTGGACGTTTATGTCAGCACCGTTATCCACCAAAAACTGCACCATCTCTACATCGCCTTCCCCAGCGGCCACCATCAAGGCGGTCCAGCCGCTGCCAGTTTGGGCGTTGATAGCGGTGCCGTTATCCACCAGAAACTGCACCATCTCCACATCGCCTTCCCTGGCAGCCACCATCAAGGCTGTCTCACCTCGGTCAGTCCGGGCGTGGATAGCCATCCCTGCATCCATAAATAGCTGTACCGCGAACAGATCCCCTTTTTCTACGCGCTCGAAGAAAGAAGACTGGGTGTATTGAATCCCCCGCTCGCTGAGCTCGCTGCGAGCCTGCTCAAGGGTTCGGGGTTGGTAGGAGTCGCCAGCCGAATCCGGCTCGACGACCTTTTTGCCCCCTCTACCCTCACCATACGCGACACTCACTAGCAATAGGCTGACTAGGCCGATCACACCTTTCCAGCTTTTCATGCCGCCGTCTCCTCAACTGCGACTTCTCCAAGCTGCTGGCGCGGACTGAATCCCCAACCTGAGCAACTTGTATCTTGTCGTCCTGTGCAAAAAAGATACTTAACAACTGGTTTGCTCCCTATCAATCATTCCAAGGCTTGGACAAGGATAGCTGTCGCGCTATCTTGGTCTTTGGCCGTCCGAAGATCGGCATGTGGACAGATTACTACAAAGGAGCAAAGCCGTGGACAAATACCTCTATACAGTCTCAGAAGAAGAAAAATACTACTTCGACCTGCGCGGCTACCTAGTCGTCCGCAACGCCCTCACCGCCGAGGAAGTAGGCGAATGCAACGCGGCCATCGACCACTTCGCCGACCAGATCTCTGCTTACCCCGGCACCCTCGCCCGCGACTCGCGTGCGCTGCAAGGCACTGCTAGCCGCCAGCAACTCACCGGCATGCTCGGTTGGCCGCCCCCCTACCGCGAACCCTTTCGCCGCCTGCTGGTCCATCCCACCGTCGTCTCTCGCCTCAACGAATTCAGCGGCCCGGGCTTTCGCCTCGATCACGGCCCCCTGCTCATCAGCGCCACCGAGGGCACCGAAGGGCACTACCTGCACGGCGCGGGCGAGCCTTTTAGCCCTGCCACTTGGTATCACCAGCAAAACGGCAAAATCTACTGCCGGGGCATCACCGTGGCTTGGCAACTGACCGACTGCAACCCCGGAGACGGCGGCTTTGCCGTGATCCCCGGAAGCCACAAAACCTGCGAGCCGACCCCGCCCGAGATCCGCTCGCTCGCAGAGTACGGAGAATTGGTCGTCCAACCCGCCATGCGCGCTGGCGATGTCCTCTTCTTCGCCGAGACCGCCACCCACGGCACCCTGCCGTGGAAGGGCAAAAATCCACGGCGCTCCGTGCTCTACAAATACGCTTCCCGGGGCGCGGCCCGAGCTACGGGCAAATACTTCACTCCACAAGCGCGCTACGGCGCTTGGATCAACGAACTCACGCCCGAACAGCAAGCCGTCCTCTATGGGCCAGGCGTCCACCACAAGGATTTGCCCCTGCTGGAATCCGACGGCCAAAAAACCTGGATTGCGGAGGGTTGAAATGGATGCACGCGAACGCTACTTCTGGGATCTGACCGGTTATCTCGTCGTCCGCGATGTCCTCACGGCCGAGGAATTAAGCGAATGCAACGCCGCTATCGATCACTGCATGGACCAGATGCTGCAAGGCCCAGACAACGGCGGCACCCAAGGCAGGTCGAACGCGCTCCAAGGCACTGGCCAACAGACCCTCCCCAACCTGCTCGAATTGCCCCATCCCCACTGCGAACCCTTCCGCCGCCTGCTGGTACATCCCCAAGTCGTCTGCCGCCTCAACGCAATGTGCGGCAAAGGCTTCCGCCACGACCACGGACCCTGGGTCTCCTACAGTCCCAAGGGAACCGAGGGCCTCATCCTACACGGAGCGGGCGAACCCCACAGGCCCTACGTGGCCTACCATCACCAGAACGGCCAGTTCCACTGCGCTGGCGTCACCGTGACCTGGCAGTTGGCCGACTGCAAGGCCGGCGATGGTGGTTTTGCCTGCGTGCCGGGCAGCCACAAAGCCAAATTCCCCATGCCTGCCGGCGTGCGCTCCTGCGACGAGCCGCTGGATGTAGTCCACCAGCCAGCCCTCCAAGCCGGCGATGTCATCTTCTTTATGGACGGGGCCCAGACCCACGGCACCCTGCCCTGGCAAAGCGATGTGCCGCGCCGCGCTGCCCTCTACAAATACGCGAGCCGCACGGCCACCCGCACTGGCGTCTCCAGCGAGTTAGCAGAGCCGGAAGTCTATTGGGACGAGGCTATCGTAGAGGATATGACACCCGAGCAACGCGCCGTCATGTACGGCCCCTGTTCCAGTATCTCCCAGAAGCTGCATTTGCAGGTGGACGCCGACGGCAACGTCGTGCTCGGCAAGTGAATTTTCTGGGAGCGCGGATCGGGTACCTGGGTCCGTACGGCCCTGAGTAACACCCGCTAAGAAGCTGCCTGCAAACTCCAGTCCTCGCACCCGGCAAAGGGCATGTGCTCCCCCTCGACATATTGCGGCCGTGGCGCGTACTTGTTCCCCACTGCGGGTATTACCTCACCCCGGCACATAATGCAAGGACTGCGATCCACGGTGACCTTGGTGCTGGTCGGAATGTAGCGCAGGGTAAGCCCAACCCGCCATTGGTCCGAAGTATTGGCGTTGGACCCGTGGATGATACTGGGGTGGTGGATGGAAATATCCCCCGCCTCTAGCTCCAGATCAACGGCATCGGCATCGTCGATCTGGTCGGGGTGGATGCCGACGCCAAGGACGTACTTATCCCTATCGAGATCGACCATCTCGCTGCGCTTGAGCAGGCGCTTGGTATGCGTCCCCGGCAAAACCCGCATACAGCCATTGGCCACCGTCGAATCCGTGCCGGCCACCCACAACGTGGTGACTTCCATCGGCTCCAAAGGCCAGTACGAGCCGTCCTGATGCCACTGCACGGCTTGGCCGGTGCTGGGTTTTTTGGCGATATAGTGCGCCGCGAACATGGCTACATTAGGCCCGAGGAATTGCGCCGCAATATCGACCAGCCGGTCGTCGGTGACTAGACGGTGCATAAAGGGATCGTGCACCATTAGTTCGTGATGCAATTGCTCGGGGCGCGTGCCCGGATTCTTTTTGACTAACCAGTGGACGTGCTCCACGGTCTCGGCGGCCAACCCCGCATCAATGGCCTTGCGGGCAATGCAGAAGCCCTGCTCGTCGTATGCTTGGCGCAGTGTCGTTTCCATTCGCTCTCTTGCCCTCCTAGGCTCGCCACGCTGGGTGAGTGACATGCAGCAAATAGGCCCGTTCCGGCACGGTGATGATCGTCTGCGTACCCTTCTCAATATAACCCAAATCACCTGTCTCGTATTGCACCGGCTCTTGATTCGCGACTTGGATCTCCAAGTGCCCCTCCAACATGAAAAAGACCTCGTCGTAATCAAAGGTCCACACCAACCGACTGGCCTCTAGATACTCGGTAAAACCGGCCGACAGTTTGTTGCCGACGCCAATAATGGGATCGGAAACCTGCACCGTGGCACCGGGCACGTCAAAAGCGGCTAAATTTCTCTGGTCCTTCTCGACTTTATAGATCATGGCGCACTCCTAGTTCTTTTTATCCAGCTTGAATTTCGCCATATTTCCTTCGTTCATGGCGTGCCGCTCTTCGGACAGATATGATAGAGCTAACGTACGGGAATCTCGCAGTTGCACCAACAAGGGCACTCGCCTCCCCAAGTGCCCAGGCCACAGGAGCTAGCCGCTTTGTCCCACCCGTCCATTCCTCCGGCCACAGCGCAAATCCTAAGACTGCCCCCCCAGGACTTGGCCCCTTTCTTCGTCGACCGCCCCCATGCCCAGGCTCTGGAACGCCTCGAAATCCTAGCCGCCTGGATGGCCAAGATAAATACCCAAAACCACGACGGCGTGACCTTGACCCCGGCCTTGGTGGAACACCTGTCCAGCGGCGATATCCACGCCCGCATCGCCGATTTGGACCAGCGGCGTCGGGCGACCACTCTGGGCCAATTTGACCCAAACGACCTTTTACAGCGGGAGCTGGAGTACCGGCGCTACGCCTCCGAGGCAAGACGCCAGCCGACCTGGCCTCAGGACGAAGTCGAACAACGGCGCGCCTTTGACGCTTTGGAGATTCTCCCGCCCCAGCAGGAGGAGGATTGCTGCCTGACCGACCAAGACTGCCTCGAAGTCCAGCGAGCGGCGTGGGAAGCGCGCGGCCTGCTCGATTTCCTGCGCCATTTCCGCGCCCATACCCAAAGGCCCATCGTCGTGGTCGGCAACGAGCGTTACGGTCGCCTCTTTGTCGTCGACCCCCTAGAGCCGCATTTGGCCGACGACTTTGCCGTGCGCTACGAGCGCACCCCCTCACACCTCTCCATGCGCCTGACCGTGCCCCACTATACCGAGCGCTTTCAGCGCAATGGCTTTGCTCCCGAGTTTATGCGCCACTTGAGCACCCACATGCCCCACGTGGTGCTGGTGGACGTGTGCAGTCCTCGGGCCACTGAGCACTATACCAAAGTCCCCCGCGGCATCCGCGATCTGGTCAATTGGTTCATGGTCTTCAACCACCTCCGCGCCCAAGGCGACCGAAGCCAGTACCAAGATCAGAGCGGCCTACCTCATCACTTGCTGGACGAGTTGGAAAAGTGGTACGAATTTGTCGTCGTGCGGCGTCGCATTGGCCCGTGGATCGAACCCGGTCCAACCTACGCCATCAGTCACTGGGCCCCCGAACTGAAAGAGGAAGTGCTCATGGGCGATCTGGCCGTCCCCCGGCGACCGGCCGCACTCGGCGACCAGCCCCAAGTCATTTTGGCCAATCCCGCTCTGTATCGCACCGAAGGGGTGGACCTACCCGAGTTCATGCGCCGCACCCAGCCCTATTACTTCAACGACCCAGAAAAGCGCATCCGCGAAGAGATCGTCCCCGGTTTTGGCACCCACGGCTTTGAAACCCGCGTGCGGGGCTGTACCACGGATCAGTACGTGGCCGCGGTACAGCGCGCGATGGGTCAGGCCCTGCAAAGGTGCGAGTCTCGCTAGCCGTGATCCGCTGCCGACTCATCATTACGTCGCCCCTGCCCGGCGATTGGGGCCGCATTCCCTTTTCACCCGTCATCGACTTTGGCCATCTCATTGCCCAAGCCGGAGTCCAAGGCGTACTCGATCCCAATTCCATTGTCGTAGTCGATCTCGCCAGCGGTACACCCGTCGCTTTTGCCCGCAGCGAGGACCTGACCTACGGCGATCGGGGCCGCATTGAGTGGACTATAGACGAACCCGACCACATTGAATACGAAATCCGCTTTGCCACGGGCGATTGCCGGCCAGCGCTAGTGCCGCAGTCCTACGTCCCCTTGGTGGGCAACGGCGACCTGCTGCGCTACAACGCCCCTGACCCGCGCCCCTTAGTCCTGAGCAATTCCCTGCATCTAATCGACCTGACCGGCGAC
>JAPPEF010000191.1 GCA_028875335.1 Gemmatimonadota bacterium | reverse complement strand
ATGGCGACTCGCGGGAGCCAGTGCCATCAACTTCGCCTCAAACTCCGCCGCCTTCTCTTCGTCCTCCAGTACGTTCCGATAGGTCGTGGTGAGTAGGGCTAGGCCGCGTATGGTCTCCGGGGCCGCCTTCCGGTACTCGGCGATGCTGGCCTCGATAGCAGTGTGTCGCTCGTCGGTGAGGAGCAGATCCTCCCTGTTGAGGATATTCCAGTGCCAATAGCGCACTTCGGCAGAGCCCGGTGAGAGGCGAGTGGCCTCTTCGATCAGCGAGAGCGCCTCCTGCGGCTTGTTGGATCGGTAGAACTGTTCCGCAGCCCGAAAGTAGCCGCTGACGTGGTCGGGCCAGCGCGCTCGCAGCGTGGCCAAGGTAGCGAGGCTCGTGTCCACATAGGTGGGATCCTCCAGTGCGTACTGTGCCCAGTACTCGAGTTCCGCGCGGGCATGGAGGACCTCGGGATGCTGGAGTGTCTTCGCATCTAGGGAGTCCAGAAACGCCATCCCCTCCTCTACTTTTCTGGGGCGAAGCGCCAGAAGGTGCGTCGCAGCGAACTCCGGCTGGGGCAGCAACTCCCAAGCGCGCAGGCTAGACTCGGCTGCCTCGGAGTACTTCCGATCCGCCAGAAACGCGAGTGCTTGGGCGTAGAGCCCCCACGGGTTATCCGGCTCCCGTTCCAAGATTGCGTCGGCGTGCTCTTGGATCTCTCTGAGCCCGTACAATTGTCCGTACAACTGACGCGCGTAGAGCGCCCGCAACTCGGCGTCTTCAGGCGCGCGGCTCATCCACTCTTGGCCGAATATGGCTCCTGCCTGGAACGTCCACAGCCGATTGTGTGCCCTCAACTTCGCCTTCGCCGCTTCCAGCTCTTGGGGCGAGTAGCGCTGCTCAGTTCCGCAGCTAGCACAGACGACGAGAACGGCTAGAAAACCAGAGATCAAACGGATTGGGAATTGATTTTTCACGGTGCAGAACCCGTTTGCAAAAACGCATTTAAGGTATCCAAGTCCATGCCCTCAATGCCCAATTCGCGCACACTCCGCCCCGTGGCCCACCCATCAGCCCCCATCACCACGGACCCGATATCCACCAACCCGCGCATCAAAGGCGCGTCCACGCCGTATTGCGCGCCCACATCGTGCCAAGTTGAAAGACCGTATGGAATATCCTCGCTGAGCCAACGGCTCTCGAGCGACCCAGGCGCTTTGAGTTGCGTGAGCATTCGGCTGCCATTAATCGTTGCCCACAAATCCCCCCGAGGGCCAAAACCCGCGCGGTAAAACGCTTCATCGGCTGCTATGAGATCGTAACCCAAAGCTGTTGCGATGGCCCTCCGCTCTGCATCCACGGCCATGATCGTCTTTGCCACCGACGGGGATACCCCTTCTTCGTAGAAATAGAACTCACCGTGCGAATATTCGATTCGTCCTGCGTTCATCAACACACCCGCAGGATGCACGACCGGATTCATCGCCGACAAACCACAGGCCATCGCAGTGGGATAGGTCTGAATGCCCGGGAACAGCGGCGACAGCCGAGCGCGCACGCGATCTGTTGCTGTCGCTGGCAACACCCCCAAGCCCAAGCCCGTCACGGTACCCCAAATCGTCGCGGTATCCGGCGCTGTTTTCCGACACACATAAGGCGCGGTATCCACCTCCGCAAGCGCGAGGTCTGTTACTCCTTGGTCGCGCAATAGCGTCGCCCATTCCAATGCGCCCAATGTGCCCGGCATCAGCACAACCATGTGTTCGGGCCTGAGATGGGGGGCGCAGGCAATGGCAAATGGTTTGTGGGCATACGCCGGCACGATTAACAGGATCAAGTCAGACGCATTTAGAGCCGCTTCAATATCCGTGGTCATGCAGTGAATTTTTGCCGCCCCCACCTCTTCGACCCCCACCAAATGAATCACGCCTTGGTCGCGCACCGGATCGAGCGTGTACCCAAATTCTGGCAATTCGCAAAGCGTAATAGCAAAACCTTTCAGGGTCAGATTTGCAGCCGTGGCAAAAGCCGTATTGCCGCCGCCGAGGATGGTAATGTGTTCGGACATGGAAGTATCCTTTTTTTGGTTCCTGAGTCAATCGACCAGACCCCAAAGACGCCGACGCGCCTCGGGCCAGTCCGGCCAGTCTGGATGCAGGTGCTTCAGCGCTGCTAAGTCGCGCTTGCGGCCGCCCAGCGGGAAGTAGTTCCAGCCCATGGCGCGTCGCGGACCGGCGGCCGTCTTCACCCCAGTGGCGTGCCAGCACGAAGGCGTCCACACCAAAGTCCATCGAGGGTCGAGGACGACCTCTACCTCGCTAGGATGGCGGGCGAAGCAGTCCGTCGGCATCTCGTCGTGGGTACCTGTAGCCAGTTCGAGCTGCAGCAATTCAGCCTCTACCTCCGCGCGGAGACGGTGCTGGCTGCCGGGCAGCACCCGCAGCGGTGCGTTGCTGGCGTCGTGGCGATCGAGGGCGGTGCGGAAGGAGACCTGCTTCACTTCTGGCCCGCCGTCCACGTGCCAGTGGACCTGCCGCTGCGGTCGGCCATCGGCGCTGACAATCTTCGAGGCGTCGCCGATGCCGCAGGCACCCACGTGTACCTCTTCGGCGTCCAAAATCCGCCGCGCCGCTTCGACCAACTCTGGATGTTCCACCATCTGCAGCAGCGGTTCGCCGATCATCAGGAACTGGCAGGCCAGTCGATTGCAGCCTTCGGGGAACTCGGTGCGCTCCCACTCCGGCTCGACCTCCTGCTGCCGGAAGTCGATCTGGCGCATGTCCTCGGCACCGACGGGGTTGGGGATCAGGAAGAACCCATTGCGCTCGAAGTGGGCGAGCTGTTCATCGGTGATGTTGAAGGGTCCGTCCATCAGCCATTTCCTAAGACGCTCTCAAGGTCTAAATAATCGGTCAAATCGAAGAAGTAGCGCTGCTTCACCGGCGGGCCTTTGCTCAGCGTATAGCGGGCATTAGATTGTGCCGGCGCAAGGTAGTGAATCCGCTCTTGCCTTTCAAGGAGGAAAACGCCATGGGATTTGAAGTGTACGATTGTCGCCGGGATATCCGCAATATTCTGGTGCGGCCGCAGATCCGCGCCCGCTTCTGCCGTTTGGAGCCAGGCACAGGCTCGCTCGACGCCTGGCACACGCACGACTTGGGCGACGAGATCTTCATCATTCTATCGGGTCGGGTGGAGTTCAAAATCAACGGCGAGGTGAAAGAAGTTGGACCGGGGCAAATGTGCTACGCCCTAACTGACGAGCCGCACTCGGTGCGAGTCATCGGCGACGAGCCAGTCTACATGTACCTCTCGGTGACGCCGCACATCCAACCGACGCATACGTTTTACGACGATAAGGGCGAGCGCCAGCCGCCCAACTTCAGGCCGTCGAGCGATTACAATACCGAGACGGATTCGACCACGCCGGTGGCCGAGTTGATCGCTGGCCACATCGATGCGGTGCGCACCCTAGCGGCCCAAGCACAGGAGGGCGCGCGAATCCAAGAAGAGCGGGGACGCGAACTCAAGCAGGCACTAATGGCCGGCGACATGGAAGCGGCCGACCGCGTGCGCGAGGCCATGTGGGAACCGCTTTTGCAGCTCTTCAAGCAAACGAACGCCGTGGCGGACGGCTGGAATGGATTGGCACCTCGGGCGGGGTCTGTAGATGCGGTATACTGAGCCGTCTCAAAATCCCACGCCCGTTTTCACGGTACCACAATAGAACTTGTAGTATCTATGCTGCCGCAATCCAAGCTCCTCGTAGAACGCGGCTGCCGGCGTCGCCTCATTGGCAATTAGGGACATGGATACTTTCGATTCCCCGATTTTGTCGAGCAAATGACGCACCAGTCTTCGTCCGTGGCCGGACCGCCTTTGATCAGACTCGATAAAAAGTTCTTGCATGTAATAGTTGATTCGGTCTTGCCAGGGATAGCAGTATCCGAACATCGCTCCGATCACATCATCTTTTTCGAGAACGAGAAGGCAATGCTTGGGATCGAACTTCCAGAATCGACTGAGATAGTGGTGCGCTTGGGTGGCACTCCACGATTCCTCGTACGGCCATTCAGAGAAAACTTTCACGAATAGACGCGCGCAATCTCTCAAGTCCTCTGATGTGATGGTCCTTATCATTACCTACTTACTCCTCGTATTCCGACATCAAAAGTCATTATCTGTATCGGCCAAACCGCGTTACTCCTCCGTCTCAATGAGAGACCAACGCTTGCCCAAGCGCTCAAGTTCAGGAAGGTACTCAGGCCAATCATGTAAAGTGGCTGGATCAAAATCAGCCCCATTCGGCCATACCAGAGTATGGACCTCAGGATCAATCCGAACTTGATTGAATAAGGATACATCGCGAAGTGGACCGAATAGTTCACCTTCCAATATGGCTTGGAAATCGATAGTCTGTTCCGTATCATCGTCAAAATAAACTCGAAGTGTATAGGGTGCTTGTATTTCAAAAGAGATCACTCGGTAGATGGGATGACGCATGTCGATCTCCTTTATTGAAGAGGGTCGATTTTGAAAGGTGCTTGACCTGATTGTAACCGTTCCCAATCTGCCAGTAACTCTTCATGGTGTAACTCCATCCAAGCCTCAACCAAACGCTGCTGTCGCCGGGAAAGTTGTCCCGCAATCAGTTCAATGGTATCAATGGCATATACACCAACGTCTTCTTGGTAATAAGCGTGAAGGTGAGGTCGGTGATGAGGTGCATGAGGCTCAGCATACATTCGTATTATGATGCCGAAAAATCGGGAAATTTCAGGCATTTCAATCCTTATTTGCTGTATTCCTCTTCCCAAGGATATGAAGATTTCCCGTCCGATTAATGAGGTGTCGCCGCGAAGCGTGCCGAGGCACCTGCGCCGCATGGCTGCGGTGCTCTCGGCTCGGGATCAGGTAACCTCGTTCAGCCTTCCGGTAGCGCAGTCATAGACGAACCCTCGCACGTCGTCCTTGTTCGGGATGAACGGGCTGGCCTGAATGCGGGCGATCGACTGCCGTACGTCCTCCTCAAGATCGCCGAACGCCTCTAGGGCGAAGGCCGGGCGGATGCCGGTATCGGCCGCGATCGCGTCCTTCACATCGTCGTCGCGGAACGTCAGCATGCCGCAGTCCGTGTGGTGGATGAGCATGATCG